>DAIRCP010000010.1:0-54669 GCA_036796635.1 Prevotella sp.
ATATTATATTATAATTAGGCTTCTGAACAGAACACTCCATCAAAAAGATGTAAAACGATGTTGTGAGACATTTGAGACGTGAGACAAAAGAGATAAAAGTGATGCAAGTAACAGATTACCAGGTACTTGTTCGGCTTTTTCAAGGATGCGAGTTGTCTCATCTGTCTCACGCCTCCATGTGAAGCGAATATACAAGTCTTCATCTTCGTGGAAGTTTTGCCTTCTCATTTGCTGGTCTGACGTTCACTTCCCCATTTGCAGGTCTTGCAATAGTTGGATGGAATTAGAGTACCGAGTAGTTGTAAATAAGTTCTAAATAGGTTAAATAATCATAAATACATAAGTTTAGCAAGAGCCCGCGTGCGGATTATTAAATAAAAGCCGTACCTTTGCAGTCCGAAATTATTTCGGGGAAACTCTTAGAATCCCCAGGGATAGTGTGTTAATAGTTATATCTTTGGCCGGATGTAGCGGTTAGTGAATCACTGTTCAGTGCTGCAAGGCTATGTAGGGAGTTAGACCTCTATATAAGTAGGTGGCACAAATAAGAAGTAAATAATAAATTGTTTTTTAGTAGTAAATTAAATTTTTAAAATGAACACTTTAAGTTACAAGACTATTTCCGCAAACAAGGAAACAGCTAAAAAGGAGTGGGTGGTAGTAGATGCCACAGACCAGATTGTTGGTCGTCTCGCTTCTAAGGTAGCCAAGCTGATTCGCGGAAAGTACAAACCAAACTTCACTCCTAATGTTGACTGTGGAGACAACGTGATTATCGTTAATGCCGCTAAGGTAGTTTTCTCAGGTAAGAAGGAGACAGACAAAGTTTACACACGTTATACTGGTTATCCAGGTGGACAGCGCTTTGCTACACCAGCCGAACTCCGCAAGAGAGAAGGTGGCGTAGAGAAGATTTTGCGTCATGCTGTTAAAGGTATGCTGCCAAAAGGTCCTTTAGGTCGCAGCTTGCTGAACAACCTTTATGTATATGAGGGTGCAGAGCACAATCAGGAGGCACAGAAGCCACAGTCAATTGATATTAACCAGTATAAATAAATAGTAGAAGATGGAAGTAATTAATGCAATCGGTCGTCGCAAGAGCTCTGTAGCTCGCGTATATCTGAGCGAGGGAACTGGCAAGATTACGATCAACAAGAAAGATTTAACAGAATATTTCCCATCAGCTATCCTTCAGTACGTGGTTAAACAGCCACTGCAGTTGCTCGAAGTAGCTGAAAAATATGATATTAAGGTAAACCTCGATGGTGGTGGTTTTACAGGTCAGAGCCAGGCTCTGCGTATGGCTATCTCCCGTGCACTCGTTAAGGTGAACGCTGAGGACAAGAAGGCCTTGAAAGACCACGGATTCCTGACACGTGACAGCCGTGCTGTTGAGCGTAAGAAACCAGGTCAGCCTAAGGCTCGTCGTCGCTTCCAGTTCAGTAAGCGTTAATCATACTGGACTATGTTTAGCATCTAAACCGGGAGGACTGTGCATCCTAGTGCTGCTCATTACCACTTGGCTGATTCTAACAAAGAGAATTTAACAGAAAGTAAACAATTAAAAATCAACAAGACAATGTCAAGAACAAATTTTGATATGTTGCTGCAGGCTGGCTGCCACTTTGGTCACCTGCGCCGTAAATGGAATCCAGCAATGGCTCCATACATCTATACCGAGCGTAACGGTATTCACATCATCGACCTGCATAAAACAGTAGCTAAGATTGACGAGGCTGCTGATGCATTGAAACAGATTGCCAAGAGCGGCAAGAAAATTCTGTTCGTCGCTACTAAAAAACAGACAAAGGACGTGATAGCTGAGAAGGCTGCCAGCGTAAATATGCCATATGTTATCGAGCGCTGGCCAGGTGGTATGCTCACCAACTTCCCAACAATCCGCAAGGCCGTAAAGAAAATGGCGAACATCGACAAGTTGATGAATGATGGTACTTACAGTAACCTCTCTAAGCGTGAGCTTCTTCAGATTACTCGTCAGCGTGCTAAGTTGGAGAAGAACCTCGGTTCTATCGCTGACTTGACCCGTCTGCCAAGCGCCCTCTTTATCGTAGATGTAATGAAGGAAGCAATTGCAGTGAAAGAGGCTAACCGCCTTGGTATTCCTGTTTTCGGTATTGTTGATACCAACTCTGATCCTAAGAATATCGACTTCGTTATTCCTGCAAATGATGATGCAAAGGATAGCGTAGAAGTAATTCTGAATGCTTGCTGCACAGCTGTTGCAGAAGGCTTGGAAGAGCGTAAGGCTGAAAAGGCTGACGAGAAAGCTGCTGAGGCTCAGGCTGATGCAGAAGAAGGCGCAAAGCCAAAGCGTGCTCGCAAGGCTCGCAAGGATGCACCTAAGGCAGATGAGGCTGAGGCTCCTGTTGCTGAGGCACCAGCTGCTGAGACAGAGGAAGCTCCTGCTGCAGAATAATCTCGGGAGTATCACAAACAACATTTTTTACATAAAAAATTCAAAGAAATGGCATACAAACCAACTATGGATGACATCAAGAAGCTGCGCACTATGACTGGTGCCGGTCTCGCTGATGTTAAGAAAGCCCTCGTTGAGGCTGATGGTGACTTCGAACACGCTAAAGACTTGCTCCGTGAACGCGGATTGGCTATTGCAGCTAAGCGTAGTGACCGTGAAACCTCCAACGGATGCGTACTTGCTAAGAAGGCTGAAGGCTTCGCAGCTATGGTAGCTGTAAAGTGTGAGACTGACTTCGTGGCTAACGGTAAGGACTTCATTGCTATGGTTCAGGAAATTCTGGATGCAGCTATTGCTGCTAAGGCTAAGAGCTTGGATGAGGTGAAGACTTTGAAGTTGGCTAGCGGTGAGGATGCAGAAGCTGTCGTAAAGCAGCGCTCTGGTATCACTGGTGAGAAGATGGAAATCGACGGTTACAACTTCATCGAAGGTGATAACGTATCTGTATACGACCACATGGGTAAGCATACTTTGGCTACTATGGTTCAGTTGAACAAGGCTAATGATGATGCTGCTCACAAACTGGCTATGCAGGTAGCAGCTATGAAACCTGTAGCTCTCGATGCTGCCAGCGTGGATCCTAAGATCCTCGAAGAGGAGCACACGACTGCTGTTGAGAAGACTAAGCTCGAGCAGGTAGAAAAAGCTGTTGAGAATGCTATCAAGAAGGCAGGTATCAATCCAAACCTCGTAGACAGCGATGATCATATTGAGAGTAACATCACTAAGGGATGGTTGACAGAAGAACAGGCTGCACAGGCTCGCGAGATTCGTGAGAAGGTAGGCGCTGAGAAGGCTGCTAATCTGCCTGAGCAGATGGTAGAGAACATTGCTAAGGGTCGTGTTCAGAAGTTCTTGAAGGACAACTGCTTGGTTGACCAGGAATTCCAGTTCGGCGATGGCGACAAGGCAAGTGTTGCTCAGTGGCTCGCTAAGGAAGACAAGGACATGAAGATTGTAGCTTACAAGCGCTTCACTTTGTCTGCTGAATAATCAGAATCAATACACTTAAGAATAGTGGGCATCTGTTTGGAATAAGCAGATGCCCCTTTTTACTTTTTAGCAAGATGAAGATATTTGCTGTAGGAATGAATTATATCCAGCACAATAAAGAGCTGGATGGAACGTTATATAAACCAGAGAAGCCTGTGATTTTCACAAAGGCTGATTCTGCTCTGTTGAAGGATCATAAGCCCTTCTTTATTCCTGATTGGAGTGAACAGGTGGAGTATGAGACTGAGCTGGTGGTAAGAATATGCAGACTGGGAAAATCCATTCCCGCTCGTTTCGCACACCGGTATTATGATGCAGTTACTGTGGGTATTGACTTTACAGCGCGGGATATTCAGCGTGAAGCCCGCAAAAAAGGACTGCCATGGGAACTCTGTAAAGGATTCGACGGTAGTGCCGTGATAGGTGACTGGGTTGATGTGCAGAAGTTCCGCGATATACAGGCTATCCATTTCCATCTGGATATTAACGGTCACACCGTTCAGGAGGGATGCAGTAGTGACATGCTTTATAAGGTGGATGAATTGGTAGCTTACATCTCTCAGTATTTTACACTAAAGACGGGAGACTTGCTATACACCGGTACACCGGTAGGCGTGGGGCCCGTGAAGATAGACGACCATCTGGAAGGCTATCTCGAAGATAGAAAAGTTTTGGAATTTAATTGCAAATGATTAAGAAACTATACCTGACTATTGCAGCATTTTTTTGCTGCATCATTCCAGTAGCCGCACAAGGCTTTTTCAACTTGACTGCTGAGCAAGTCAGGATAGATTCTGTATTGCCTGCTTTTACTTATCAGTATCCGGTAGGTACACATTATAATGACTCTATATATTCAGTCAGCATCGCTTATCCGGAATATATAGATATGACTCCTACGGATATAGCACGCTATCATCAGATTACGACAGATTCATTGCCTGCCGTACCGGTGATAAACAGTTATATGACAATAGATCGTAAGCGTGGCGTGCTGGATGTGTCTTTCGTCCCTCTTGTATATCGGGATGGAAAATATCAGAAACTGGTGAGCTTCATGCTGAAAGTGAAAGGTGAGGCCGTTCATGCTTATAGTATTATCAATAAGGCGAATGCCGTATCCACCCGTACATCTTCCACGGCTAGTACGGCCAGCTCACGTTATGCATCCCATTCTAAATTAAGCACAGGTAACTGGGCGAAGATTCGTGTGTCCGAAAGTGGCATCTATGAATTAACAGATGCAGTCATTCGTAAAGCCGGTTTTACCGATTTGAGTAAAGTGAGAATCTATGGTTATGGCGGTGCGTTGGTACCTGAGGTGCTTACGGATGCCTATCTTACCCAATATGATGATTTACCGGAAGTGAAAACCTATACAAATGGAAGTGGCAAACGATTATTCCATGCACAGGGACCTGTCAGCTGGAATGGGAAGACGCGGGTGCGTAATCCATATTCTGACTATGGCTATTATCTGATAACTCAGGGAGACGATACTCCTGAGGGATATACATCCGATGAATTTAAAGCTCTTTGCAAAGATGCAGGAGAAAATTATAATTCGCTATATGAGGTGGACGACTATACATGGTTTAGCGGCGGTCGCCGACTCTATGATGCTACAACTTTTAGCAAAGGTACCAGTAAGGAGTATACTCTCGCTGGTACAGGCACATCCTCAACAGGTACACTTACTGTGGCTTATTCCGCTAAACTTTCTACCAGCGATGATATCACAGCAGACGTGACTGTGAATGGTACGAGTGCGGGAACAATGAGTATCAAGAATTCTGATTCATACGCATCTGCTGCAGACGGCAGTAAGACATTTACCGTGAAGAATCTGAAGGCACAGAATACGGTGAAAGTTACTTTCACGTCAGGTTCGTCAGAAGAGATGCATCTGGATTATATCAGCTTGTATAGTGATACTGTCAAAGCCTTTCCTGATTTGGAAAGCAGTACATTCAGTGCTGCCGAATACGTCTATAACATTACCAATCAGGACTATCACTCCCATGGCGCAGTGGATATGGTTATTATCGTGCCTACCAGCAGGGCATTGGATGCACAGGCACAACGATTGAAAACATTGCATGAGACCCATGACGGACTCAGTGTGCGGATTGTGTATGCTGATGAATTATATAATGAATTCTCCAGCGGAACCCCAGATGCCAGTGCCTACAAACGCTACATGAAAATGCTTTATGACCGTGCCACTACAGACAGTGAATTGCCCAAATACCTTGTACTCTTCGGTGATGGTTCATTCGACAATCGCATGCATACTTCAGCATGGACAGGTTACTCACCTGATGATTTCTTGTTGTGTTATGAGAGCGAGAATTCTTTCAGTGAGGTATATTGTTATGTCAGTGATGACTTCTACTGCTTGTTGGATGATGGGGAAGATATTACTGGCTATCGTGGAAAGCCCGATGTGGCTGTAGGTAGATATCCGGTACGCACAACCACCGAAGCCACCACGATGATAGATAAACTGGAAACGTACAATGCCAATACTTATGCCGGTGACTGGCAGAATACCATTGTGATGATGGGAGATGACGGTAACAGTAATGTCCACATGCAGCAGGCTGAAAATGTGGCAAAAATCATAGAGGCCAACTATCCTGCTTACGATGTGAAGAGAGTGATGTGGGATGCTTATACCCGCACTACCACTTCTACAGGCAATCGTTATCCAGAGGTGGCTAGTCTGCTGAAGGGATATATGACCAATGGTGCTCTTATCATGAATTACAGCGGTCATGGCTCTCCTTACCAGATATCCCATGAAGCTGTACTGATGCTCAGCGATTTTAAGGAGACGACCTCCAATCATCTGCCGCTTTGGTTTACCGCATCATGCGATATCATGCCATTTGACGGGCAGACGGAAAATATAGGCGAGGCAGCCATCTTCAATCAGCATGGTGGAGCCATATCATTCTATGGTACGACTAGAACCGTAATCACAACAGCAAATGAGAAGATGAACACCGCATTTACCAGATATGTCATGAATCCATCATATACTGTGGGCGAGGCTGTCCGTCTTGCCAAGAATAATCTTGTTACATCTGGTACTGAACTTACTGTCAATAAGTTACAATACACCTTGTTAGGCGATCCTGCTTTGAGCCTGGCGCGTCCTACCAAGGGAATCAAGATAGATAGTATTGCCGGTAAGGCAGCCACCTCCATCGTTTCCTTGAAAGCTGGCGATGTGGTAGTGGTGAAGGGACATGTTACTCCGAGTACAGCTGTAGCTGATTCCCTGACTACATTTAATGGTAAGCTTACTGCCACCGTATTTGATGTGGAAAGTAATATTACCTGTAAGATGAATGACGTTACTGTTACTAATGCCTTTACTTTTAAAAATTATGACAAGATACTTTATAATGGCAGTAACAGTGTGAAGAATGGTGCCTTTACATTCTCTTTTGTGGTGCCTAAGGATATCACTTATTCAGACGCCAATGCTCGTATTATTGCTTATGCGGTGAATGATTCCGCCACACAGATTGCACATGGGCAGACTACCAACCTCTCGTTTAATGGTACGGGTAATGTCACGGGCGACAAGATGGGCCCAAATATTTATTGTTATCTTAATTCTAACTCATTCTCAAATGGTGACAACGTAAATCCTACGCCTTATTTTATAGCGAATATCAGTGATGAAAGTGGACTGAATACCACAGGAAACGGTATTGGTCATGATCTGACTTTGATTATAGATAATGATCCCAATACCACTTATGTACTTAATAATAAAGAGTATTTCACTTACGATCAGGACTCATATAAGAGCGGTACGGCAGAATTCAGTATCCCTGAGCTTTCTACTGGTTCACACCAGTTGTTATTCCGTGCCTGGGACACTATGAATAATATGTCAGAGGCTCAGTTGAACTTTAATGTGGTGAATGGGTTGAATCCGGATGTATATGATGTGGAATTGGTAGAAAATCCAGTTACCTCGATAGCCAAGTTCAGAATCATTCATAACCGCACGGGGTGCTCGCTCGATGTGAAGTTAGACATCTTTGATATGTCCGGTCGCATGATATGTTCCAAGAGTGAGACAGGTGTGGCTTCCGATAATTCCTACACGATGACATGGGACCTCTGTTCTTCAGATGGAGGCGCACTGAGCACAGGTATATATCTCTATCGTGTCAGAATGAGTTGCGATGGAAGTGGCTATACCTCCAAATCCAAGAAAATGATAGTCATCAGACAATAAAAGCGGGCACAGAAACGTTTAGTCAATAGTGTTTACGCATAAAAATAAAAATGACGATGAAGAAAACCCTTAGAATATTCTCGCTCCTCGCGCTGCTGCTTATCACACTGACAGCTGTTGCCCAGAAAAGTGAATTCCGTCCTATCAGCTATGCCATTATCTCGCAGACTATCGCACCGGATGCGCGTTCTGCAGGTATGGGTGATATTGGTGCAGCAACCGACCCGGATGTCAATTCCCAGGCATGGAACCCTGCCAAGTATCCATTCTGCGTCAGTAGAGCAGGAGTGGCACTTAACTATACGCCATGGTTGCGTCAGTTGGTCAATGATATTGATCTGGCTTATGTGGCAGGCTATTACCGTATAGGTGACTATAGTGCTGTATCTGGTTCACTTCGCTATTTTTCTTTGGGTGAAGTGGCAACATCTACTGATGCCAATGCCATGACCGTGAAACCTTACGAGATGGCACTGGATGCCTCTTATTCACTGATGCTGAGTGAGAAGTTCTCTATGGCAGCCACCCTCAGATGGATATACAGTGATTTGCGTTATGATTATACTGAAGATTCATCTCCGGCTTCAGCCTTTGCCGTGGATTTGTCTATGTATTATAACAACTATTTCAATATAGGAAGTAGAGAGTGCCAGTTAGGATTAGGTATGAATATTGGCAATGTAGGTAGCAAGATCACCTATTTTGGCGATAATATGAGTCAGTTCCTACCAGCAAATCTCCGTATCGGTGCTTCACTGATGGTACCGGTGGATGAATATAACCGTTTCTCCATTTCTGCTGATGCCAATAAGTTGCTGGTACCGTTGGTGCCGACTGATTCTACAGGTAGTTATTCCACAGCATACGTACGTGACCATTATTCCAATATGGGAAGCATAGAAGGTATCTTCAAGAGCTTCAGTGATGCTCCTGGCGGATTTAAGGAAGAAATGGAGGAAATCCAGTGGAGTGTAGGTGCAGAGTACGTTTATCATGATCAGTTTGCCCTGCGTGCCGGTTATCACCATGAGAGTGAAAACAAGGGTAACCGTAAGTACTTCACTGTAGGTGGTGGATTTAAGATGAATGTATTCTCATTGGATGTAGCATACGTGATATCTACAGCCAAGAGTAATCCGCTGGACCAGACGTTGCGCTTCTCATTAGCGTTTGATATGGACGGCATTAAAGACCTGTTTAAGAAATGATCAGAGTAGGAATGGGCTATGATGTCCATAAGTTGGTAGAAAATCGCGACTTGTGGATGGGAGGTATTCGGATAGACTACGAGAAAGGACTGCTTGGTCATAGTGATGCAGATGTGCTGATACATGCCATTTGCGATGCACTGCTTGGTGCCGCCAATATGCGTGATATCGGTTATCACTTCCCCGACACGTCAGCTGATACATTGAATATGGACAGTAAAGTCATCCTGAGGAAAACCGTGGAACTCATTGCAAGCAGAGGATACCATGTGGGGAATATCGATGCCACCATCTGTGCAGAGCGCCCCAAGATGAATCCGCATATACCTGCTATGCAGCAGTGTCTTGCATCTGTGATAGGTACCGATGCAGATAATATATCCATTAAGGCCACAACCACAGAAAAACTGGGCTTTACCGGAAGGCAGGAAGGAATATCAGCTTATGCAGTAGCCCTTATAGAAAAGTGATATCCCGATAATTAAAATAAAGACATAAAAAAGAACGCTACCACCCATCTGCGAGCAGTAGCGTTCAAGCCTATGTTTAACTAAAAATCCTTTTCAATTCAAATGTTTTCTTAATTAAAAGAAAGTTATGGGAGCCTCACGGCGACCATTGTTATCCACATTTGAAACTTTCTTTTTACCAATAACTAAAAACCTAAAACTATAAATATTACTACTAACCTAAAACAATCTATTAACCTTTTGACGATGCAAAGGTACAACGATTTTAGCATTTTCGCAATATTTGTGCGCTTTAAAGTGTAAATTAACCACTTATTCTTGACTTACATCAATCGTTTGTGTGCGCAAACAATGTTAAAAACAAGTAGAATTGCTTTAGTATTCTGTCTTGTCTGCTTTCTCCATCCACATATCAAAAGCTTTTCTGGCTTGGTCAGCCATGAATATCTCAGATGGCAGTTTGCGATATTGGGGCTGTAGTTCCAGTTCCTGATAGATGAAATCATCGTCGAATCCGATGCGTGCCGCATCTTTGCGGTCATTTGCATAATAGATTTTGTCCAGATGAGCCCAATATATAGCACCTAAGCACATTGGACAAGGCTCGCATGAAGTATAAATCTGACAGCCGCTCAGGTCATAGGTACCCAGTTTCTTGGTTGCTCGTCTGATAGCACTTACTTCTGCATGTGCAGTAGGGTCATTTTCTATAGTCACGCAGTTACTGGCTTCTGCTATCAGTTCATTGTCTTTTGCAATGACAGCACCGAAAGGACCTCCGCCATTCTTTACACTCTCTTCAGAAAGTTGAATGGCTCTCATCATAAATTCTCTCTTTTCCATTATTGTTTATTATTATTGTTTATTATATAATGATATGAGTGCTATGTGCGCTATTTTGAAAAACGCAAAGCTTGCAAAGATACGAAATATCATTGACATTCCGATAACAGAAAACCTATTTTTAATATCAATTACGAAAAAAACAGGAGAAATGGAACATGAATGGACTATTTTTTTTATCTTTGCACAATGAGAGTACTGATAGTTAACACTAGCGAGAAGACGGGTGGTGCAGCTGTGGCTGCCAACCGACTGATGGAAGCACTGAAAAATAATGGTGTGAAAGCCAAAATGTTGGTGCGTGAGAAAGAAACTGAACAAATCACAGTAGTCGGATTGCCTGGTAGTTGGCGCCTGCAGTGGCATTTTCTGTGGGAGCGTCTTGTTATATTTATCTATAGTCACTTCCGCAGAGATCATCTATTTGAGATAGATATAGCCAATTCAGGTACAGACATTACTTCATTGCCAGAGTTTAAGGAAGCTGATGTCATACATCTCAACTGGATTAATCAGGGTCTTCTCTCTCTAGCTGATATCCGTAAGATTATCAGGAGTGGTAAAGCCGTTGTCTGGACGATGCATGATATTTGGCCTGCCACAGGCATCTGTCATTATACGCGCGGATGTGTAGCCTTTCATAATACGTGTTGTCACTGCAAACTGTTGCCCGACAACGGTTCACACCGAGATTTGTCCACCAAGGTGTTCGAACAGAAGAAGCGGTTGCTTAATGATTCGAATGTTTTCTTCGTAACTTGCAGCAAGTGGTTGGAGAATGAAGCCAAAAAGAGCGGATTGCTAGTCGGTCAGCACATTCAGAATATTCCCAATGCGATAGATACACGTGTATTTCATCCAGTCGACAAGAAGAAAGCACGACAGATAGCAGGATTGCCTGTGGATAAGCATATTATCCTGTTTGTGTCACAGCGAGTAACGGATCAACGTAAAGGGATGGACTATTTTGTGAGTGCTGTCCAGCAGTTGACCGAGCGCCATCCTGAGTGTCGTGAACAGTTGGCGATTGCTATATTGGGCGGCCATGCAGAGGAAGTCACACAACAATTAAACCTGCCGGTTTATCCTTTAGGATATGTGAATGAAGAGCGTAGGATTGTAGCCATTTATAATGCTGCAGATGTATTCGTGTTGCCTTCACTTGAAGACAATCTCCCCAACACGATTATGGAAGCCATGGCATGTGGTGTACCTTGTGTAGGTTTCAAGGTCGGAGGCATCCCAGAGATGATTGATCATCAGAAAGATGGTTATGTGGCTACATTCCGAGATGCTGCTGATCTGGCCAATGGTATCCATTGGGTACTTGATTCAGAACAGTATGACCAGTTAAGCAGCGAATGTGTGCGTAAAGTCACTACCAGTTATTCGCAGCAGAGTGTGGCTATGAAATATATAGAAGTCTATAATGAGGCTCTGGCTTTTAAACACTATAAAATATGATAACTTTCAGCATTGTAACAATCACTTTTAATGCAGAACAAGTTCTGTCCAATACATTAGACAGTGTGCTGCATCAGACCTATAAACATGTAGAGCACCTGATTATCGACGGCGCGTCTACCGATTCTACTGTCTCTTTGGCTACGGCGTATAAAGAGAAGAATGATGAAGAGGACAACGGGCATGTTGTGTGTATACAGTCAGAACCTGATAAGGGGTTGTATGATGCGATGAACAAAGGTCTGCAAAAGGCTACAGGCGATTATGTGCTTTTCCTGAATGCTGGAGATTTTTTCCCGAATTCCTATACACTTGAGCAGGTAATTAGAAATGGAGAACTGGATAATACCCCGTCCGACCGTTGGCCTGCAGTATTATATGGTAATACGGACATCGTTGACGGATCAGGTAAATTCCTGGCACATCGCCATCTCCAGCCACCCGCCCATCTGTCTTGGCGCTCGTTCATGCGTGGCATGCTGGTGTGTCATCAGGCATTTTATGCCCGTCTGGATATCGCGCGTAATATTCCTTATAATTTAAAATACAGATATAGTGCAGATGTAGATTGGTGCATTCGTGTGATGTTGGAAGGTGAAAAGCGAAAATTGCCTATGAAAAATCTGCAGACAGTGGTAGTGAATTATTTGCAGGAGGGCCAGACTACCCAGCATCATACCGACTCTCTGAAGGAGCGTTATGTTGTCATGCAGCATCATTACGGTTCCTTCCTTACATTGATGATGCATGGTTGGTTTGTCGTTCGTGCCGTTTTTCGTAAATTGTTTTTTATTGTGTTACTTTCAGCCTTATCTCTTACGGCTGGTGCCCAGACCTTGTTGGGTGGCGATTTATCTATGTTGCCGTCTTATGAGAAGGCTGGAGTACAGTACCGTGATTCAGCCGGAGACAGTATTGAAGTATTGCCGTTCCTCCAGGAGCAAGGCTGGAATACCGTCCGTGTCCGTCTATTTGTCAATCCGTCTCATGCTTCCGTTGACCATCAGTCAGAAGGGGTCTGTCAGAATCTGAAGTATATCATACCTCTTTGTCAGCGTATTCAGCGTTCCGGATTCCAGCTGATGCTCGATTTCCATTATTCGGATACATGGGCAGATCCTGGACAGCAGACGATGCCGAAGGCATGGGCACATCTTTCGTCAGCACAGTTGCCAGATACACTCTATCAATATACACGCAATTCGCTTCTTGCCTTGCGTGAGGCAACCGTTGTTCCTGACTTTATTCAGGTGGGCAATGAGATAACTAATGGAATGTGCTGGCCTATAGCCAAGATACAACCCACTGAAGATAAGAATTGGGATGTATTCACCCAGTTATTACAGAAAGGCGTACAGGCATGTCGGGAAATATGTCCGCAGGCTAAAGTGATTATTCATACCGAGAAGGCTGGCGATTGGAATGCTACCAAATCCTATTATCAGCGGTTAGCTAAGTATGGAGTGGATTACGACATCATCGGGCTGAGCTATTATCCTATGTGGCATGGCACCATCCCTCACTTAGGGCAAGTACTTGACAGTCTGCAGGCGGTATTCCCTGCCAAACCAGTGATGGTTGTCGAGACAGCTGCCTATTATTCCCATGAGAATGATAAATGGACGAAGGAGAGTACCTATTCCGAATTTTATCCTATCACAACAGCCGGTCAGACACGATTTGCCAGAGAACTGATATCAGAACTTAATAAGCATAATAATCTGACGGGACTATTCTGGTGGTATCCCGAGGAAAATGCTGCTGGAAATAAAATATCCTCCGTCTGGCTTAACCGTGGACTCTTCGATAACCATACCGGATGTGCGAAACCGGCACTTTATGAACTCAGTAAAATCAAAGAATGATTCTCAGACCTTGAGAAATAAAAAAGAGAAGCCGAACATTCATTGAATGTCCGGCTTCTCCGCTATGTAGTGTTGGCTATTATTTGCCAAGAGAAATCTTGTTGTTTACGTTTACAGCCTCTATTGCTGAGATTACTACAACTGCTAATACTGTCATTAATGCTACCATAATTTTGTTCCTTTCTTAATTTTAATTCTTTAATTGAGATCCCGTTTGGACCTCGTTGTTATCCTTTATCTTTTTGTTTACGATGCAAAGATACAATATTGTGTGCGTACACACAAGCATTTTTGCATAAATCTGATAGAAATAATGACTTTTATTGTTCTATGTCAAGCGAGAGCACTTATAATTGATTTACCTCAATTCTCACTGTTTCTTGCCTCCAAATACCTCGTAAGAAATATTACTTTCCTTGAATTTATCCTTAGGTGTAACCTTATTATCCTGGTCAGGATAGCCGATGACGATGGTGCAGAACGGAATGATATTCTCAGGGGTCTTCATTAGTTTGGCGATGGCAGCCTGGCGTTCAGGGTTAGGGTAGGTACCTGTCCAGACAGCGCCGAGTCCGAGTGCGTGTGCAGCCAGCAGAATATTTTCAGTCGCTGCAGAAACGTCCTGAATCCACATATCCCGTGCATGTCCGCTTGCTACCTTATCCATATCACCGCATACGATGATAGCCAGTGGAGCATCAGCAGCCATGCGGGCATTTGGCGTAACCTCAGAGATTGTTTTCAGCGTGTTTTTATCTTTCACCACGATGAAGTGCCAGGGTTGCTTGTTTACGGCCGAAGGGGCTGCCATACCAGCCTTTACCAGTGTCATCACCTTGTCATCTTCCACATTCTTGTCTGCATAAAACCTGACGCTGCTTCGCGTCATGATGTTTTCAATCACGTTTTGTTCCATTTGCTTTTGTTTTTTATCGTTACCTGCTATGGCATTTATCGAGAGCAATGCCACAGCGGTTACTAAAATTAATTTTCTCATTGTTGCTAATATTGTTTTTGTCTTGATTGGATTGCAAATATAGATAAAAGATTTCAATGATGGTACTTCCTTTATTTGAAGTGAGTTCTTTTTTAACAATGTTTCTGTTTTTTGTAAGTATGTATATAAAAAAGAGAGCGTGCCATATAGAATGGAACGCCCCCCAAATTATTAGAAGTGAAAATTAAGTTTATTTCTTCGTTATTTCGCACTTAGCAAAACCATCAGCCCATGCATAGAGCTTGATGTCGTAAGTACCGTCATCCGCGATCTTGATGTTTGCACCACCTTGAGTCAACTTGTCGGTAGTTCCACCCCAGTTGATGGGCCAATCAGAATTGGCACGGAACTTGATTTCTCCAGTTTTCAGTGTAATGCCGCTTACTTCCCAGGCTCTGTCAGTCTTGTTGTATGTCATAGGCTGATCACTGTTCCAACCGTCAGCAGTAGCATCACCGATGATACCGATTCTTGTGATAGCAGTCAGCGTCATAGTCTTGCTTGACAGGCTAACGTCAACCTTATAGTAACCCTCTGCATCACCGTCAGGAAGATTGATGTTAGCTGCGTCACCTGCTGTGCTGAAGTCTTTACCATAGTTAGTGCCATTCCAGTCAGTCTGTGTGCAGAACTTGAAACCATTGTTGTTGAGGTACATGAAGCCAGTGAAGTTATTACCGTCATTACTTCCCAGATAGTCTATCTGTTTCCAACCATTAGCATCGCCAGCCATATACATAATAGGTTTAGAAACCGTATAAGTCCAAGTGTTGGCATTGAATGTCACAATCCAGGTACCTGCACCAGTGATGACAGGTGTCTGTACGTTACTCCAAGTGATGTAGTTGAATGCAGCATCATCGCCATTTACAGCACAACCATATTGTGCAGCATTCACATTATCCCAACCTGTAGCATCGCCAATATAGCTGGAACCGCCATAGAATTTGAACCAGTTGCTACCATCTTTGGTCGTTGTTACGGCAGCTGTGAAAATGTTAGAACCTGTAGCAGTTTCCTTCAAAAAAAGAGGTTTGTTTGGAGTCCATCCGTTTGGATTGGCATCACCTAGGATAAAATATCCCTTTGCGTCCACATCCGGTGTCTTGATAGGCGTTTCCGCCTGTGTAGCACTTCCGCTAATAGCTACAGCCTCACCTGTCTTCAGGACAGCAGCAGCACTGGCAGCTACGGTCAGGCTTCTCTTTTCGTATTTCTGACTTTTCAGTGATTCCTTGGCAACAGAATCCAGCTGAACTGTAGAAACCCATGCAGATGTTCCTTTCAGTACGTAAGGAATAGCATATCCATTTACAGTTACATTCTTGACAACTACGTTGCTCACGGTAGTATCAGAGCTTGTCACAGTCATTATTTTCACTGAGTCAGGCTTATTGGCATCGTTCATATCGATGCTTACGCCCGATCCTGCAAATGTCAGACCATAAGCAGCGGTGGCTGCCTGCTGGCTATTTTTCTGGAGAGCCGACCAGTTGTCGAAATCCTCATTACAGGAACTCAAAGACAACACAGACAGAAGTACTCCACCATATAAAAATATCTTTTTCATATTGAATAATCTTTTAAATTGGTTATCTATGTCTCCCCACTCCCAGAAGAGTGGGGAGAGTTTGGATTTATTCTACTACACTAGCTGTACCCTTGTCAAAGCTTACGTGCATCTTCTGACCGGCTGTCACCTGAACAGAGTAGTCGTCGCCCAGAGTTTCCTTCCAATTGTTTGGAAGATCCTCTACGCGGAAGTGGATGGTGCCTGTAGATTTCTGGATGGTGAATTCTGTACGCCACCAGTCTGAGCCAGGAACTTTGATGTAAGCACGGAGTTCACCTGCAGCAGTGAATGGCTGGGAAATCCATTCGCCAGTCTGGTCCGCAGGAGCTGTACAAGCCACAGAATTGTCGAATCCGCCAACTGCAGCACCGGTGATATTGATTACAGCCTTGTCTATAATCAGTTCATATTGTATCTTGCCGCTACGAATCTTATCCACGAACTTCAGCACATACCAGCCTGCATTTGCAAACTGAATATTGTCATCACTGCTTGCACTTACACCAGCATCACCAGTATCAGTGATTGTTTTAATGGCAGAAGCACCGTTCCAGTCATTTTCCTTCAGTCCAAATTTAAATTGGCCCTTTGCGGGAACATAAATTACGGTATAGAACATTCCTGCAGTACCGTAAACAGGAGCCATCTTCTGCCAGGTCTTCCAAGCAGTACCGATATTGCTACCCACTACGTACATCTCAGTAGGCAGACTTACAGCCGGAGCTTCATAGGTAGCAAGTACCTGATTCAGTTTCACTACGTTAGAGTAAACCACACTGCTGTCGATAGTAGATACATTAGCCTTTGCACGTACAAAGATTGGACGTGAAATATTATCATAGCTATCAGTATTCTTCACTGTTTCATACAGCGTGATGATATTCTCATTCAGTTCAGAGGCAGAAACCTTCATAGTAGCTGAACTGAAAGTTGTAGGCAGGTTGATGTATTGTGTTGCATCAGAAAATGTGGAGTCCATAGAGACCTGCATGGTGTAGGTCGTAGGCAATGGAAAACCACCATAATCCGGCTGGTTTGCAGTAAATGTTATAGCGCTTGATTTCTGCAAGTCAATCATGTTGTTTGTTGCAAGGGCCGGTACATTCAATTTGAATGAGCTTGGCAATGTGAATGTGGGATTGTCATCACGGTCGCTGTTACAACCAGTGAAGAGCAGTGTCCCCAACAACAATGTAGCCAATATATTTAATTTTTTCATAATGATATACTTTTTTACGATTAATAACCAGTATTCTGCTTTAAGTTGCTGTTCGCATTCAAATCAGAAGCAGGGATAGCAAAGATGTTGTAGTGAGCATCGAATGACTGACCATTCTCTGCGCCACCTTCCCATTGCCACTTATATGAACTCTGGCCACCATACTTGTTGAATCTCACGAGAGTAGTACGGCGCATTCCTTCGAAACCGAACTCACGGCTCCACTCACTGCACAGCACGTCAAGGTCAGCAGAAGTGAAACTCTTAGCATTCGCACGAGTGCGAAGCGCATTCAGTTTAGCCAGACCGTCGGTAGTGCAACTGCCTCCGTTGATACGTGCATCAGCCTCTGCATAAATCAGGTAAGCTTCTGCCATACGGAGCATCGGGAAGTCAGTATCAACAAACTGAGTATGATGAACTTGTGATCCGTCAGAGTGCTTATTCAGGAACTTCACGTAAGAATAGCCACTGGTGAATGAAGACTCATCTTCAATTGCTGGTTTGCGACCTTTGGTATAGAACAATGCACGGTCATCATTTGCAGCCTTAGCCACTGCAGTAGGAATACCTTCTACGGCATCGTTGTTAGGGAAGAACTGCTGTGCGAACTGCTGGCGACAATGGTTACCACCCCAGTTTTCAGTAGTACCTGTAGGATAATCCTTCAGCATGTCTCCGTTGGAGGTAGAAGCCATGATGAAGAGGCAACCACTCCAAGTCTGTGTAGTCACACCGTCATGGATAGCAGGCAGGATAATTTCCTTCTGTGCACCATTAGTATCATTATCGCCCATGAAGAGCAGTTGATAAGCGCTGTAACCGTTGCTGCCTGTAGTGAGCAGACTGAAATTAGAATCACTGATTACCTTCTGAGCATAAGTCTTAGCATCATTCCAGCGCTCTGTGCCTGTATAAACCTTAGCATTGATATACATGCGGGCCAGCAACAGGTTAGCGGCAGCTTTAGAGGCGCGGCCATAAGAAACAGGAGCATCAGCCAGTAAGTCGGCATTGTCACTGCTGTTCTCACCCAAGACAGCCTTCAGTTCGCTTTCCACAAAGTTGAAAGTCTCCAGGCGGGTAGCCTGCTTAGGCTGTGGATTATCCATAGTTGTTACCATAGGAGGATTTCCGTAGAGATCCATCATGTAGTAATAATAAAGAGCTCTCATGAAGCGCACTTCAGCACGTTCAGTACGTGTCGTAGCATCCGTACCAGTAGCTTGGCTCAGGAAATAGTTGGAGATGGTAACTCCGAACATCAGACGATAGTAGAGAGCCTGCATCATTGGATGAGAATCACCCCATGTGTTATGATTGAATTCAGGAATACCGGCATCACCCCATGTACATTCGGCTTCATCGGTTGTCAGTTCATTAGCATTCCAAATCTGACGAATCATATTCGATGTACCTTCATCGATATCCTGGATATCCTTGTTACCGTCAGGACCAGTCTGACCAGTCAGTACCATATTGGCATACACCTTGTTGAATATGGCATTCTGATTGTATGTTGCTACCTGCTGGGGATTGATGTTGTCCACATCCAAATCACTCGTACAAGATGATAATCCTGTAAGTGACAGTACAAAGACTGTTGCAGGTAATATATTTTTAATTCTTATTTTCATAATGTATATTTCTTTAAAGTAGTTAGAAATTGAGATTTACACCAACAATAACCTGGAATGGTCTTGGGTATATATTGTTGTCCACACCATTCTTTACTTCAGGATCTATACCTGTGTAGTTGGTTATTGTCCATACATTCTGTACGGTTGCATAAGCGCGACCGGAAATGTTGGCACCAAACAGAGAAGGGAATGAATATCCCAATGTGATGTTGTCAAGTTTCAGGAAGCTGGCATCCTGTATGAAGTAATCAGAGTAAGTCTGATTAGTCTCAGGTGCAGTGATACCCAGCTTGACGGCATCCAACAGACGGTTGGCATCATAACCTAATGTATAGACAGCACCCTTACCTACGTTCATAGAACCAGCATAAGTGTCGAAGTAAACATGGTTGCCAAGGCTTGCACGCATGGTGAAACCGAGATCCCAGTTCTTATAATTGAACTTGTTGCTCAGACCCATGGTTACATCAGGAGTTGGCTTATAATAATAGTATTTATCATTGTCGTTGATTACGCCGTCGTTGTTGCGGTCCACGAATGTGTTAGGTATAGGATTGCCGTTGGCATCGTATACTTGCTGATAAACGTGGAATGCATTAACAGACTGTCCTACAGCATTAGCCTCTACATTACCACCTGTACCTGAAGATATATTACCGTCAGCAGATTCTACATAGTAGTTGGTACCCTCACCTGTAATCAGTTCATCCACCTTATTCTTGTTGTAAGTTACGTTATAGCTTAATTCCCAAGAGAAATCCTTCTGAACGATAGGTCGTACGGTTGTGGCGAATTCAAGACCGGTATTGTGCAGAGAACCCACATTAGAAGTCATCTTGTTACCGAAGTTACCACCGGCAGATACGAATACAGAATTAATCAGGTCTGTAGTCTTACGATAGTAGTAATCTAAGCTGAAAGATAATCGGTTATTGAGCACAGCCAAGTCGATACCAGCGTTCCATGTAGTTGTCTTCTCCCAAGTAAGGTTAGGATTGTACACATCAGGGCGGTATGTAGTACCGTCGTCCAGCAGTGGATAATATGCGTGAGCGATATTAGGAGTATAAGTAGCGATATAAGTATAGTCGCCAATACCTTCCTGCTGACCTGTCTTACCCCAACCTAAGCGGAGCTTGAAGTCATTGATATTCTTATTGTCGCGCAGCCAAGGCTCATCATTGATACGCCATGCCAGTGCTACAGATGGGAAGAGACCCCAACGGTTGCCCTTGCTGAAACGAGAAGAACCATCATCACGCAGAGTGAAGGTCAACATATAGCGATTCAACAGGGTGTAGTTCATACGTCCGAAGAAAGAAACCAGGAAGTTCTCAGTCTTCATCAGTGTTACATCACCGTGCTCAGATGATTTCTCATTGTAGAGCTGACCGGCATTAGCGCTTGTGCTTGGGTAAGTACCCCAGTTTGCATAATCAGTCTTGTTATGATAGTGCTGCCATTCATAACCGCCCATGATATCGAAGTGGTGGTCAGGAGCATCTTTAGTACCGTTGCCCAGCCAGTCATGACTGTATTGAGCGTACATGGACAACTGTAGGTTGTAAGAATCCTGTTTGGTCCAGCCATAGTAGCCATAGTAGTTGTTCTCCTTAGAGTATGGGCTCCATGTGGTGGTCTGCTTACCATGAGAGAGGTCCATGCCGGCATTTACATGCAACTGGAGATCTTCAAAGCCTTGAACTTTATAGTTGGCTTCGATATTACCAATCAGAGAATTGGAAGTAGCGTGGTCATCTTTCATATTCAGCATAGCCACAGGGTTGCTAGTAGCATTACGGTTGCTCGTATAAGGCCATGAAGCATCGCCGTATTCAGCCCCACTGTACCACTGTGTATATCCGCCGAAGTATTTGTTGTAAATGTCGTTGTCGGCAGTTACTGGTTTTGTCGGGTCCATATACAGAGCTGCACCGATAGCGCCGCCGTCAGCATATTTATTCTTGGCAATCATTCCCTTACCATTGATGTTGAAGGTCAAGTGGTCGTTCAGGAATGAAGGCGACAGATTGAAACTGGCGGTATAACGTTCGAATTTAGATGTCTTGACGATACCCTGGTTATTGGTATAACCTACAGATACACGGTAAGGCATATTGGAGATACCACCTGTTACAGTCACGTTGTGGTCGGTAGATATGGCAGTACGGTAAATCTGATCCTGCCAGTCAGTGTTAGCAAAGTGCTGTACACCGCTGTTGTCATACCAGCCCAGTGCCTTGTAAGCTTCACTGTTCTCACCGTAGAGATTCTTGATGAAGTTAGTGTAGGTAGGTCCGTCCATGACATCCAGTGTCTTCTTCTTGGTAGAAATAGAAATGTTACCGGAATAGCTGATCTTTGCTTTCTGACCCTTGCGGCCCTTCTTGGTAGTAATGATGATGACACCATTAGAAGCACGAGAACCGTAGATAGCTGTAGCGGAAGCATCCTTCAGAACCGTAAAACTCTCGATATCGTTAGGATTTACCATAGACAATGGGTTGGAAAGTCCTTTGACACCATAAGAGTCCATAGCGAGACCATCGATGACGATCAATGGGTCGTTGGATGCATTCAGAGAAGAACCACCACGCACACGGATCTGGGCGCCACCACCAGGAGTACCGTCGTTGGATACAACGTTTACACCTGCGATTTTGCCTTGGATCATATCTGTAGCGTTGGTTTGCAGACCGTGGTTCATTGCATCTGGCTTAATTGCTGTTACCGAACCGGTGAGGTCAGTTTTCTTAGCTGTACCATAACCGATTACAACGACGTCGTTAAGCATTTTAGCGTCGTCTTTCAGAGTGATGACGAGATTGTCGGATGCTGTTACTTTCTGAGGAGTCATACCTACATACGTAATAGTAAGTGGTGTGCCCTTCGGAACCTTGATAGAGTAGTTACCATCGAAATCTGTTACGCCCACGGCTTTACCGTTTGCAGTAATAGTTGCGCCGATGATAGGTTCTCCGGAAGCATCTTTTACTTGACCTTTCACAGTCCCGGACTGTGCAAAGGCTGTTGCGGAAAGGAACAGACTACCTGCGATAGCTAAGCTCCTTAATGGCAATTTGATTTTTACCTGCTTCATTTTTAAATTGTTATAAGTTAATATATAGTAAATTCTAAAGTTTTACGCTGCAAAGATATATTTATTTGCAATCGTTTGTACTTTTTTCGAGTTAAAAACGTTATTTGTGTAATGCAATCGTTTGCACTTGTAATTTATTATAATTAAATAAGGTATAGTAACGAAGTATTGAAATAATCAATATCTTTGCACGCATAACCTAAAAAGACAGAACCGGATGGCAGAAAACAAGACAATATGGACGATGAAAGATATCGCAAAGGAGCTTGGAACTTCTGTGGCGACGGTATCTCGTGCACTAAAAGATTCTCCAAGAATCAGTGCTGCACGCAGACAGGAAATCAAGGAATTTGCCCGTTTGCACAATTTTGCACCTAATGCTATTGCAGAGTCGTTGCGCTATAGTCGTGTGATGCCTGTAAAGATTATCGGTGTGATAGTTCCGCAGATTATCCATTATTATTTTTCCAGTGTTCTTTCCGGCATTGAGCAGGAAGCATCAAGTAGAGGCTATCGTGTGATGGTGGCCCAGAGTGATGAACAGTATGAGCGTGAAGTGGCTATCTGTCAGTCATTCTATGAGAACAAGGTCTGTGGCGTGATTGTATCACAGGCAAAGGATACTCATACTTACACACATTTCCAGAAGTTGCTGGATGCTGGATTACCTTTGGTGTTTTATGACCGTATCAGCACGGGCGTGGAAGCAAGTAGAGTGGTTGTGGATGATTATATGGGAGCCTTTAATGCGGTGTCACATCTGATAGAGATAGGATGCCATCGCATTGCCTGTTATACATCAGCCATGACATTGGAAATATCCAAAAACAGATATAATGGCTATAAAGATGCACTGCTCAAGCACGGGTTGAAATATGACGACCAGATTGTCCGCCTCTGTGATAATCGGATAGACGCCGAGCGTATTACACCAGAACTGCTGAGTATGCAGAACCGTCCCGATGGATTTTTTGCTGTGAATGATGATACCGCCATCGGCGTTATGTACACCGCCAAGCGGATGGGACTGAGAGTGCCGGAGCAGATATCCATTTGTGGTTTCACCAATGGAGAGAGGGCCATCGCCTGCGACCCAATGCTTACCACTGTGGAACAGCGAGGTCCCGAAGTAGGCAAGCAGGCTACTGATATATTAATAAGTAAGGTAGAAGGCGAAATTCCTACCGACAAGATGGAGCGCCGTATTGTGAGGACCCGACTGGTGGTGCGAGGCAGTACGAGAGGATGATGGACATGATATATTGTAAGTGATAGAATTATCTAGAACATATATAAATACGAAATAGAAATGAAACAAAAACCTAATCAATCTTTTTGGAGTTTATGGAATCTGAGTTTCGGATTCTTCGGCGTGCAGATAGCCTATGCCTTGCAGAGTGCTAATATCTCACGTATTTTTGCTACTTTGGGCGCAGACCCCCATAATCTGAGCTATTTTTGGATATTGCCCCCGCTGATGGGTATTCTGGTGCAACCTATCGTAGGTACACTGAGCGACAAGACATGGTGTCGCTTCGGCCGTCGCGTACCTTATTTGTTTGTAGGAGCTACTGCCGCTGTGTTGATCATGTGTCTGCTTCCAAATGCAGGTTCCTTGGGACTGAGTGTCGGAGCTGCCATGATATTTGGTTTGGTTGCCCTGATGTTTTTGGATACCAGCATCAATATGGCTATGCAGCCTTTTAAGATGATGGTGGGTGATATGGTGAATGAAAAGCAGAAGACGCTGGCTTATTCTATTCAGAGTTTTCTCTGCAATGCCGGCAGCGTGGTAGGATTCGTATTTCCCTTCTTCTTCACATGGATAGGAATTCAGAATGTGGCGGATAGAGGAGTAGTACCTGATTCTGTGATATATTCATTTTATATCGGTGCCGCCATTCTGATACTTTGTGTGATATATACCACCGCCAAAGTAAAGGAGTGGAATCCGGAAGAATATGCGGAGTATAATGCTGTAAAGGCAGAAGTGAAAGAGGAAAAAGCCAATTGGTTTACGCTGTTGAAGAATGCCCCTTCTACTTTCTGGAAAGTCGGTTTGGTACAGTTCTTCTCCTGGGCAGCCCTGCTCTATATGTGGAATTACACCACTGGAGCCGTTGCAGAGGTAACTTGGCATTCTACTGATCCTACATCCGCAGCCTTCCAGGAGGCAGGCAACTGGGTAGGTATCATGTTTGCCGTGCAGGCTTTGGGTAGTGTGTTATGGGCAGTCATATTACCTCGATTCAGCAATCCGAAGGTAGGCTATGCGGTCAGTCTGCTGATTGGTGGCTTAGGTTTCGCCACCATACCGTTCTTTGGCTCTCTGGATATTTTTAGAACCAGTGCTCAGTGGTTGTTGTGCATTCCATTCCTGATGATAGGTGCTGCATGGGCAGCCATGTTGGCCATGCCGTTCACTTTTGTCACCAATGCCCTGGAGGGATACGGTCACATGGGTGCTTATCTTGGACTCTTCAATGGCACCATCTGTGTACCTCAGATTGTAGCAGCTCTGCTTGGAGGCGTTATCCTCTCGTTGGTAGGTTCTGCTCAGAGTTCCATGATGGTAGTAGCAGGCGTAAGTCTGTGTATTGCTGCTATCTGCGTATTCGGTATTAAACTCAAAAAGGCATAGATCTATACGACCATAGTGTTTTTTGATATCAACTTCACCTTCTTGAATCTGCATAACAATCAAACAGGTTCAAGAAGGTGATGTTAAGATTGTAAATTATTTGTTTTCACTCATGGATTCTCCCCAGTCCAACATCTTCATAAGCACGGGTGGGATAGACACTGACATATTCTGGATAGACAAACCAACAATAATAGATACAAGGACGATTAATACGGTTGCTACTTATGATAAGTACGAGTGCCATTTACGATAAGTACGGTTGCTACTTATGATAAGTACGAGTGCCATTTACGATAAGTACGAGTGCTATTTATATGAGTTATGAATGAAAAGCAATGAAACAAAAGTTTTCCAATTCATGTTTCACGCGTAATCACTTGATAACTATAGTAGTTGCGGTGAAACATGATTATGGCCGTGAATGACGAAATGAGAAACCCTTATTTGTGAAAGGTGAAAGATATCCCGTGAAAGGTGAAAGGCATCTTTCACCATATTTCCCAGGTTTCATCGGCATTTGCAGCAGAATGTGAAAGGGTGAAGGATAAATCCGTTATCTTTTTATTCTTAGTTATGTTGTGAAGGGTATACCGACCTTTGTAAAAATGGGGAGAGGCAGAATACCTATGACTAAGTATATACAGCTATGTATGAAATCCTATTTCCGGATGCTTTTAAAAAGACAGATGCATAGGGGACATATCTGCCATACATAAGACAGGGAGGAAAGTTAAAAGTAATAATTATATTAGAAATTATTTTGTTACTAATATATTTATTACTATTTTTGCAGTTGTTAATCACAAAAGTTTATGAAGAGAATCTCTTTATATTCGGAAAAACTGTGGAAGGCATCTACTTCACTGACAGGTGGAAAGATTCCAAGAGGCTGGAAGCAAATTTGACTCATGATATCAACACGATACTCATTTGTCCGAAACGATGGGGAAAAACCTCTTTGGTAAATTTCTATTTAAAGGTATTACCACTTATAGATTCAGAATAAAGAGTCTGGTAATGGATTCTGATGCATTTGAGAAAAATTAAGGCGTTTTAAATAATATAATGGTGAATAACAGAATGATGATATATGAGTAAAATAGAGAAGAAACACCATTCCATATTAGGCATAGAACTGAATGGTGATGTTGATGCTTTTATCGATGGTATGACAACTGTGGGTTTCCGGCAAATGGATTGCTCGGACCAGGAACGTAAGCAAATGCTTGCCAAAAACTATATGCTCTTGGGTGGATATCTGGATGGTATGCCATGCATGATGAAGTTGAATCTTACACCGCAATCCAAAGTAGTGTATAGTGTGTTTGTGGTATTGCTTCATGAATATGAAGAACTGTCTGAATTTCAAGAAGCAATAGAACGTGAGACAGATAAAATGAAGGAGATATACAAGCAGGAGCCGGAAAGACATATGTCATTTTCGGATGGCTATTATAATCTTTTTAGGACTGACCGGGGCTTTACTTCTGTTATCGGCGGGCATAACATAGATGGTATAATGAAGCCTAGGGTGACACTGGGATTCTTCGACTTGGAGAATACTGCACTGAATGAAAAGGAACTTTGCCTTTGACGGAACAGTGCTGATTTCTCCAAGTATTACTCCTATCTGCGTGTTTTTGCATAAAATTATGCAAACGATTACACAACTGATTTTCTTTTTTCGTCCGTTGCTTCAGTGCAGCGGACGAAAATTTTATGTACTTTTACAGCAGAAATATAAATAACCGTACGATATGAAATTACTATTTAACCTTCATTATCTCACAACTTTTGGTGAGGAGCTCGTACTGAATATCCTGCCGGGTGAACATGTTGCTAAGGCTGAGCAATATAAGATGTACACGCAGGATGGCGAGCATTGGTCTTGCGATATCTCCAAGACGATTAAAGTCGGGGCCTATTTCGACTATTTTTATAGTGTGAATCGACATGGATTATCTTCTCGCGATGAATGGACTGTGGTGCCTCATCGCATGGAACTAAATGTGGTCCAAGGCAAAAAATATGTGGTGTATGACCACTGGAATGATATTCCGGAGGACTCCTATCTATATAGCTCTGCATTTACTGACTGCGTGGCACAGCGTAAATGCAGTCTGTTTGAGATGGGAAACTATACCAAGACTATATGTATCAAGGTACGTGCGCCACAACTGCGAAGCACTGAGCGCCTGGCTATACTGGGGGATGACCCTGTGTTAGGTAGCTGGGAGATTATCAGGGCTGTGGCTATGACTGAACATGCTAATAATGAATGGATGGTTTGCCTGAATGCCAGTGGACTGAAAACAAATAGGCTGGAATTCAAATTCGTAGTGGTGGATGATGCTAAAGGCGGTGTCCAATTCTGGGAAAACAGCAGTAACCGTATCATCGATTTGCCAAGCATAAAGAATGCAGAAACGCTGGTGTATGAACTGGATGAGGCATTCTTCCCTATCTATCCATGGAAGGGGGCTGGTACTGTAATCCCTGTGTTCTCTCTGAAGAGCGCGGGTAGTTATGGTGTGGGTGACTTCGGCGACTTGAAATTGATGATAGACTGGGTGGATAAGACCAATCAGCGGGTATTGCAGGTGCTGCCTGTGAATGATACCAATATCACCCATACATGGACGGACTCCTATCCTTATAATAGTATCAGTATCTATGCGCTGCATCCTCAATATACTGATTTGAGACAGCTGCCTGAAATCAAGGATGCAAAGTTGCGACAAAAGTATGAGGCTCTGCGCGAGGAACTTAATGCATTGCCACAGATAGACTATGAACGCGTGAACAATGCGAAGATGGATATCCTCCATATCCTATTTAAACAGGAATGGGCGAGTGTGAGCAAGAGCAACAATTATAAGGACTTCATTGAACAGAATAAGGAATGGCTGGAACCTTATGCAGCCTTCTGCGTGAACCGTGATAAGTATGGTACGGCTACTTTCTCTGAATGGCCTGCTGAGGTGCAGCATTATGAGCGGAAGACGAATACTGTACCTACTGAGGATGAGAACTTCTGGTATTATGTGCAGTTTAACCTGGATCAGCAGATGAGGGGGGCTCATGCCTATGCCCGCATCAAGCGGGTGGTGCTCAAGGGCGATATTCCTATCGGTATCAGCCGTGACGGCGTGGAGGCTTGGGTAGAACCTAAGTACTTCAATCTGAACGGACAGGCTGGTGCTCCGCCTGATGCCTTCTCTACGAATGGGCAGAACTGGGGATTCCCTACTTATAACTGGGATGCTATGCTTGAAGACGGCTGCTCATGGTGGGTCCGCCGTTTCCGAAAGATGGCCGAATATTTCGATGCTTATCGTATCGACCATGTCTTGGGATTCTTCCGTATCTGGGAAATTCCTATCAATGCTGTTCACGGACTGCTCGGACAGTTCTCTCCATCCCTGGGGATGACCCGTGAGGAGATAGAGGCTTATGGACTGAAATTTCAGGAAGACCTGTTTACTACGCCGTTTATTGCCGACTGGACACTGGAGCGGATATTTGCTGAACGTGCACAACTGGTGAAGGATATCTTCCTGATGCACAAGCATGATGATATCTGGCAGATGAAACCGGAATTTGATACACAGCGCAAGGTGGAGAAATACTTCAAGGAACTGAAAACGAATCGAAACGAACCGCAGTTGGCTGGTTGGGACGATGTGGCTCTGGACAACTTGCGCGACGGGGTGTACGCACTGATCAGTGATGTGCTCTTTGTGCGCGACCGTAAGGATGATAATAAGTTCCATCCGCGGATTGGTGTGCAGAATGACTTTATCTTCCAGTGGCTGTATGACAGTGATAAATTTGTGTTCAACAAATTATATAATGACTATTTCTATCGTCGCAACAATCACTTCTGGTATAATGAGGCGATGAAAAAACTGCCTAAGCTGACAGAAGCTACCCGTATGCTGGTATGTGCGGAAGACTTGGGAATGGTGCCCGACTGTGTGCCTTGGGTAATGAACGAACTGCGCATACTGAGTCTGGAAATCCAGTCTATGCCTAAAGATGATACCAGACGTTTCGGCAGACTGAAATATAATCCTTATCGCTCGGTATGTACGATTTCTACACATGACATGCCTACATTGCGACAGTGGTGGGATGAAGATATGGAGAGAACGCAGGAGTATTTTAATACGATACTCCGTCGTGGCGGTGCCGCTCCTCATCCATTACCGGGATGGCTGGCAAAGGATATCATCAGTCGCCATCTTACCTCTTGCTCCATGCTCTGTCTGCTTTCTCTGCAGGACTGGTTGAGCATGGATGAGAAGCTGAGGCTGACCGATGAGAACGCCGAACGTATCAATGTGCCGGCTATACCAAGATATTACTGGCGCTACAGAATGCATATAAGCATAGAGGAGCTGATGAAAGCAAATTCATTTAATGATAATATAAGTGAACTGATTGTGCAGAGCGCAAGAAAATAACAATAACAAAAGATAAGAAATGAACAGAATGAAGTTGGCAGTGGCTGCACTGCTTTTGCCGATGGTGGCAATGGCCGGTGAGGTTAAATCACCCAATGGCAATGTGGTACTCAAGTTTTCGTTGGACAATGGTCGTCCTACGTATGAATTGACTTATAAAGGAAAGGCAGTGGTCAAGCCTTCGCACCTGGGACTGGAGCTGGCTAAGGACAAGCATGCTTCCAAAGGTATGAAGGAAACTGACCTGATGGACGGTTTCGTGTTGAGCAGCGAGAAGACCAATACCTTTGATGAGACATGGAAACCTGTCTGGGGCGAAACTGCCACGATTCGTAATCATTACAATGAGCTGGAAGAGAATCTGAGCCAACCATCCAGCAACAGAAATATCACTATCCGTTTCCGGGTGTATGACGACGGTATGGGACTGCGCTATGAATTTCCTCAGCAGAAGGAGCTTAATTACTTCCTTATCAAAGAGGAACATACACAGTTTGCCATGAACGGTGACCATACAGCCTGGTGGCTGCCTGGTGACTATGATACGCAGGAGCAGGAGACTCAGGAGTGCAAACTCTCTGAGATACGTTCCCGCATGCATGATGCTGTGAACTGGAACAATTCTTCCGTGTCTGTATTTTCACCTACTGGTGTGCAGACCGCTCTCCAACTGAAAAGCAAGGATGGCCTCTACATCAATCTCCATGAGGCTGCCTGCGTGGATTATGCTACAATGCATCTGAATCTGGATGATAAGAATATGGTGTTTGAAAGTTGGCTCACTCCTGACGCAACAGGGCTGAAGGGATGTATGCAGACTCCTTGTCAGACACCGTGGCGTACAGTACTGGTGAGTGATGATGCACGAGACATGCTCTCCAGCCATCTGATTCTGAATCTGAATGAACCTTGCAAACTGGAGGATACCAGTTGGATTCATCCTACGAAATACTGTGGTGTATGGTGGGAAATGATTGTAGGTAAGAGCAGTTGGAATTATACCGATGAATATCCATCCATCAAACTGGATCAGATAGACTGGAGCAAGGCGAAACCGAATGGTCGTCATGCTGCCAATACCGCCAATGTGAAGAAATACATCGACTTCGCTGCCGACAATGGTCTGCAGGAAGTGCTCGTGGAGGGATGGAACGTAGGTTGGGAAGACTGGGCCAACATGTGGAAACGTGATGTGTTCGACTTCGTGACTCCTTATCCTGACTTCGATATCAAATATCTGAATGACTATGCACACTCCCGTGGCGTGAAACTGCTGATGCACAATGAGACCAGCAGCAGTGTGACCAACTACGAGCGCCATCTGGAAGATGCACTGAATCTGATGAACAAATATGGTTATGATGCCGTGAAGACCGGTTATGTGGGCGATATCATCCCCCGTGGCGACCATCACTTCTCACAGTCGATGAACGACCATTATCTCTATGTGGTCAAGGAAGCTGCCAAGCATCACATCATGGTGAATGCACATGAGGCTACACGTCCTACCGGACTCTGCCGCACCTATCCAAACATGGTGGGCAATGAGAGTGCACGCGGTACCGAGTATGAGGCATTCGGCGGAAGTCGTCCTGACCATACCGTCATCCTGCCGTTCACCCGTCTGCAGGGTGGTCCTATGGATTATACACCTGGTATATTGGAGACACAACTGAAGACATGGAGCAACAATACATCTTATGTACGTACCACACTGGTAGGTCAGCTGGCACTTTATCTTACTATGTACAGTCCACTCCAGATGGCAGCCGATCTGCCGGAAAACTATAAGAAGTATGCCGACGCCTTCCAGTTCATCAAGGATGTGGCATGCGACTGGGATGAGTCCAAGTACTTGGAGGCTGAACCTGCTGATTACATCACGGTAGCCCGTAAAGCAAAGGGTACCAATAACTGGTTTATCGGTGGTAAGTGTGATGAGAACGGTCATCAGTCTGTGGTGAAACTTGACTTCCTGGACAAGGGACGTAAATATGACTGCACCATCTATGCTGATGCCAAGAATGCTGATTACGAAAAGAATCCAAAAGCATATACCATCACCAAGAAAACGGTGAAGAAAGGCGATGTGCTGAAACTGCAGGAAGCACGTGGCGGTGGATTTGCTGTGAGTCTCTTCGCTAAATAATTCTATTGTCATCCCAAACAACACATATAGTATATGAAACAATCTCTTGTCATTAGTATATTAGCCACACTGCTGCCTGTAATAGCAGAAGCGCAGACTTTTAAGTTTGACGAGGTGAAATATTCGCCCGCTGCCACTACATTCCAGCTCTTTGCTCCCAGCAATGCTTCTTGCAAGGTAGTGGTATCGGCAGGGAATAAGTCTAAAACCGTGAAGATGAAGTCTGCCGGTGAGGATATCTGGACGGCTACGGTATCGGGCAACCTGAAGAATCAGGCTTACTACTTTACCGTGGATGGACGGAGGACCGTGGGCGTGTTTGCCAAGGCCGTGGATGCAAATGCGCAGCATGCTTATGTAGTGGATATGAAAGATACTGACCCACTAGGATGGGCTGATGATGAGCGCCCCGTGTGCAAATCGCCTGCCGACCTGGTTATCTATGAGATGCACCACCGTGACTTCTCCATAGATGCTTCATCGGGCATTCAGCACAAAGGCAAGTTCCTGGCGCTGACAGAGCCAAAGGCAGTCCGCTATCTCAGTAATCTTGGCGTGAATGCCATCCATATCCTGCCGTCGTTTGACTTCGGCAGTGTGGATGAGACGAAACCCGACGTGCCTCAGTATAACTGGGGCTACGACCCAGTGAACTATAATGTGCCGGAGGGTTCGTACAGTACCAATGCCAATGACCCGAAGGTAAGAATCATAGAGTTTAAGGAAATGGTGCAGGCCCTTCACAAGGCGGGCATCCGTGTGATACTGGATGTGGTATATAATCACACCTTCGACATTAAAAACAGCAACTTCCAAAAAACATATCCCGATTATTATTACAGGAAGGTGAATGGAAAGTATGGCAACGGTTCCGGCTGTGGCAATGAGACGGCTTCTGAGAAGCCTATGATGCGGCAGTTTATGCTGGAAAGCGTGAAATACTGGATCAACGAGTATCATATAGACGGATTCCGCTTTGACTTGATGGGCGTGCATGACATCGAGACGATGAACCTCATCCGGCAGGAAGTGGACAAGATAGACCCTACCATATTCATATACGGTGAAGGTTGGAGCGCAGGTAGCTGCGGATTGCCTACTGACCAGTTGGCTGTGAAAGCCAATGTGAAGCAGATGCCGGGTATAGCTGCCTTCAGTGATGAACTGCGCGATGCGCTGCGGGGGCCTTTCAATGATGACCATAAGGGCGGATTCCTCGCCGGTGTTCCTGGTAACGAGGAGAGCATCAAGTTTGGTATCGTGGGTGGCATCGCTCATCCTCAGGTGGATATGACCAAGGTGAACTATAGCAAGGAGGCGTGGGCGAATGAACCCACACAGATGATTACGTATGTGAGTTGCCATGATGACATGTGCCTCACAGACCGCCTGCGTTCCAGCATCCCCGGTATCTCCACGGATGAACTGATTAAACTGGATCTGTTGGCACAGACTGCCGTATTTACATCGCAGGGTGTTCCATTCATGCTGAGCGGAGAGGAAATGCTGCGCGACAAGAAGGGCGTGCATAATAGTTTCAGTTCTCCCGACTCCATCAACCATCTGGACTGGAACAATCTGCTGACGTATCCTCAGGTGGCTGAGTATTACCGTAACCTGTTGAGGTTGCGCGGACAGCATCCCGCCTTCAGACTGGGTAATGCCGACTTGGTGCGCAAGCATCTGGAATTTCTTCCGGCTCCCCAGCAGGTGGTGGCTTATCGACTGAAGAATTATGCCGGCAGAGATAGTTGGCGTGACATCATCGTGATACTCAATGCCAGCAAAGAGCGCCAGACGGTGAAGATACCCCAGGGATTCTACCGCATCGTATGCAGCAACGGACAGATTAAACTGACAATGGCTGGATTAGGCTGCTTTGAAGGCTCGGAGGCGACCGTGGCTCCGCAGTCGGCGCTCATTATCCATACAGGTTCCAAATATCTGCATATCTTTGACTGATATCAGAATCCTATCTTTGACTAAATATCATATTAATTATTCAAAACTTATGAAACGAACTTTATGCCTTGTAGCTTTAGGGTTACAACTGTTGACAATGAATGCAGCAACAAAAATAGACCGGATAGAACCTACTGACTGGTACGTGGGAATGAAAAACCCCAGCGTGCAGTTGATGGTGTACGGTAAAGATGTCAAAAATGTGAAAGCAGTAACGACCGACTATGCCGGAGTGACTGTGGATAGTGTGGTGCGTCTGGATTCTCCTAATTATCTCTTGGTGTATCTGAATCTGAAAGATGCACAGGCGGGCGAAATGATACTGAAGTTTGACGGTAAAAAAATTAAATATCAGTTGAAGCAGCGTGCTATGACAGGACCGGAACATAAGGGGTTCACCAATGAAGATGTACTCTATATGTTGATGCCGGATCGTTTTGCGCAGGGACCTGACCATCAGAAGCAGATAAAAGGTATGCGCAACTATGTGGAAGACCGCAAACAGCCATCACTCCGTCATGGTGGTGACTTGGAAGGTATCCGCCAGCATCTGGATTATTTCACTGACCTAGGCGTGACTGCACTCTGGTTCACACCTGTATTGGAGAACGACTCACCTGATAATAAGAATGGATACAGTACATATCACGGATATGCCACAACAGACTATTATCGTGTGGACCCGCGTTTTGGCACCAATGCCCAGTACCGCCAGTTGATAGCAGATGCCCATCAGAAGGGACTCAAGGTGGTGATGGATATGATATTCAACCACTGTGGATTCGAACATCCCTGGGTGGCTGACATGCCTTCGAAAGACTGGTTTAATGAGCCGGATTATAAAAATCATTATCTGCAGACCAGCTATAAACTGACTCCGGTGGTGGATCCTTATGCCAGCAAGGTGGACAAACGGGAAACCTGTGACGGTTGGTTCGTGCTGACAATGCCAGACCTGAATCAGCGAAATCAATATGTAATGCGCTACCTGATACAGAACTCCATCTGGTGGATAGAGACAGTGGGGATAGACGGCATCCGTATGGATACTTATCCCTATGCAGACGCTGATGCCATGGCGGAATGGATGAAAGAGCTGGATGAAGAATATCCTAACTTTAATGTAGTGGGTGAGACTTGGGTGACGGAACCTGCCTATACTGCTACCTGGCAGAAGGATTCCAAACTTGCCAAGAAAAACAGTTATCTCAAGACGGTGATGGACTTTAGTTTCTATGATAAACTAAGTCAGGCTAAAACAGAAGAAACTGATGGCTGGTGGCATGGAATGAACAGAATATATGATAGTTTTGTATATGATTATCTTTATCCAAATCCCAGTGGCGTAATGGCATTTATCGAAAATCATGACACAGACCGATTCCTGGGTGACGGCAAAGATACGTTGGCATTGAAGCAAGCACTCACCATGTTGCTCACAGTGAACCGTATTCCTCAGTTGTATTATGGTACAGAGATATTGATGAACGGCACAAAGGCAGTGACTGACGGAAACGTGAGAAAAGATTTCCCCGGTGGCTTCCCCGGAGATACACATAATGCATTTACTGCAGCGGGAAGAACCAAGGCAGAGAATGCTATGTATAACTGGACACGCCGCCTGTTGCACTGGCGTATGGGAAATGAGGTGATTACCAAAGGAAAGCAGACTCAGTTTATTCCTTACAAAGGTGTATATGTAATCGCTCGCCAGTATCAGGGGAAAACGGCTTTGGTGGTTCTCAACGGTACATCTGCACCTGCAACGCTGGACGTGAAACGCTATGCGGAAGTGATACCAGCTGATGTCAAGGCGAAAGATGTACTCACAGATCATTATTATAATTTGGGAGAAAACCTACAGTTGAAGCCACGGCAGAGTCTGGTGCTGAGTTACTAGACTTCTCTGTTCTGATAATAATCACAAAGACATTCTGATTCGTCAGGCGGAAAAATAAAAAATCCGGGAAAGAACTTATCTTTCTCGGATTTTTTGTATAACTTTGCCGCATATAACTAACATAACTAACAATAATAAAAAAAGAATGAGGAAATTATGTGTTTTGCTAACAACTGTAGTATTAGCTATCTCAACTTCATCACCCGCTCAGAATCTATATGATTTGACGAGCTATTATTTGGATAATGCCGGCTTTGATTCGGGGTATAATCATACCGCAGACGAATCAGGTAACGTAGCTCAGGAAATCTGCACAGTCAGCGGATGGACGAAGGCTTCTACCGTAAATTATACCATCGCCGGTATTTATCAGTATGGTACAGCCCGTACATTTAATGGTACTCCCATTCCTGCCAAAGGATATGACGGCACGAGTAACGGCGGCTGTCTGGCTCTCAGCACAGGATGGAATTCATCGCTGACTTATTATCAGCAGATTACTTTGCCAGCAGGTGAGTATCAGCTGGTTTCTGCCTGGTACAATCCCAGCAGTAAGACAGAAGGAAAAAGTATCAATGGATTTGTTTCTACCGGCGGTATCGGAACTTCCACGTTGAAGTCATTCCCCGTGGGGGTATGGACTGTAGATACTGTGAAGTTTACTGTGACCAAACAAGTATCCGGCAGGCTGAATGTGGGGTTTACGGCCACACTCAACAGCGGAAGTGCCAATATGGCCAAAGTGGTGCTGGACTATGTGAAACTGTATCGTACCACACCGGCAGATCAGGCCGATGCTGCAATCCGTAAGGTGGACCTCCAGACAGTGATAACATCGGCAAATACTACTTATGGTGATGGCACAGGAACCAATGGAGCCAAATTAAAATCAGCCATAGATGCTGCACAGACTGTGTATGATAATACAAATGCCACTGTGGATGAGGTAGTTGCTGCAATCAGTACGCTGAAAACTGCTGTGGACGCATACCTTTGGGATAATCCTACGGGTAATGTCCCGACGGTGACTACAGATACGAGATATGCCCGTGGCGCTACGATGGCATTCGGACGAATGACGGTAAGTGGTGTGACTGCCAGTGAACTATCTGAGCAGGGATTCTGCTATGGCCTGACTTCAGAACCTACCATCAATGATCATCGCACTACCAGTTATCTGTCTAATGGTGGAAATATATACTGGTTGAAGGATCTTACTCCATCCACTAAGTATTATATGCGTGCTTATGTGATTACCACAGGCAAAAGGATAGCTTATGGTGATGTCATCAAATTTTATACCATACCCAAGGGCGGTATCACTTATACTATCCGCGATGGTGGCGATGATGCTACGAAAACCCGTATCACCAATGCCGTGAAGACGGCTGTGGACTATTGGAATAATCTGACGGAAATTCAGAATTTCAGTCCCAATGTGGGTTATAACTCCGGTACTCCGACTGCGGAATGCAGTTATGGAGGTTATATGAGTGTAGGTCCTAATACCAGTTATCAGGCTACGGGTACCATCCTGCATGAGATGCTTCATGGTGTTGGCGTTATTCCTTGGGCAGACACACAGTGGTCCAGACATATCCTGCGCTCGGGTGTGACCAGTGACGGCTATGGTACTGGTCTGTGGTTGGGCGACCGTGTCACAGAGGTGCTCAGATTCTGGGATAACAATACGACAGAGAATCTGAATGGGGACTATCAGCATCTTTGGCCTTATGGCGTGAATGGTGCCAGTGAGGATAAACACACTGATGAACTCTATATCGGTAATGCATTGATATGTCAGGCGCTGGGTGAGGACGGACTGGAACATACAACCAGTCACTTCGCTGAACCTTATTATGCGCTGAATCAGGAGGACAATGTGAAGTACTATATTAAAAATGAGAGTAAGGACAGAGGTCTTTATACTTCTTTCCTGAAAGAAATGGATGGCCATCTGGTGAAATATGTGGAAATGCCATCGTCTGCCGTAAATGACAGTGCTGCCTGGTATGTCACCTTCAATCCGGTAAACCAGTATTATCAGTTCCGCAATGTGGCTACCGGAAATAATCTATCGCTTAGTAGTTCGGCATTGTCTACCAAGTTGGTGCCTGCCATTACTTCTACGGAAAATTTCCAGTTGATGAAGGCGCGTATCAATGCCATTAGCGGTAGTGATGAGCGTGGTTACTGGGTCGTACGCCATGCGGCTCGTAATCCTCAAGTGGTAGCAGCCAATGCAAATGGGGCAGTCGGGGTATCTACCTTTGATATTTCCAATGATGCCACAGCACAACGCTGGCTGATTATGACTGCCGATGAGGCTGCACAGTTTGATAAGGCTGCTGTCAGCTCATATAGCAATAACCTGACTGATGCATTGAACCGTCTCAAGACACTGCGCGCGGTAACTCATATAGAGGATGCTGCCGGTACAGATGCTGCCGCAGACGCAGTAATCGCCAAGATGGAAACAGCCCTGACGCAGACATTGACCATCGAACAACTCTCTACAGATATAGCAGAGGTGAATACAGCCATCTACCAGTTCCTGTGTAATGCTACTCCGACTGACAAACCATTTGATCTGACGGATATGATTACCAATCCCGGAATGAGCAGTACTAGCGGTTGGACTGCGGCTGCCATGCCTACACTGAATTATTCTGCAGCAGAATATTATCAGTCAACTTTCGATTTCTATCAGACACTGACCAAGATGCCCGCCGGTAATTATCAGATCAGTGCTCAGGCTTTCCAGCGTCCGGGTTCGGCTGCCAATGCCTATAGTTCCTATCAGAGTGGAACATCAGTTGTAACCTCTTATTTATATGGTGGGGACAAGAGCCTGAAAATACATAATATTTTTGATGCAGCCCGTACATCAGCATTGGGTACTGGAAGTGAATCCAATGTGGGTGTGTATGTGCCGAATGACATGCAGTCGGCTGCTGCCTATTTTGCACAGGGATTGTATCGTGATACCTTGACCACCAACGTGGCTAACGACGGAGACAATCTTAGATTTGGTATTCGGTGCGCTACTTCATCTGATTATTACTGGACCATCTTTGATGATTTCCATCTTTACTACTATGGTTCTAAATCGATAGAAACAGGTATCAGAAATGTGAATGCGGTGGACAATGCAGACAGAGGCAGGGATGTGTATTCCATGAGTGGCGTGCTGCTCATCAGAAATGCTGTCAACCTGGAGAGCCTGCCACACGGTATGTATATCTTCGGTGGAAAGAAGATAGTGAAATGACAGAAATAAAATAATGAAAAACCTGTTTTGCAGGCTTAATAGAGTAGGAGTAATCCTGCCAAGCCTGCAAAACAGATCATTTTTATCGGATTGATCTTCATATATTTGGTTCCCACAAATGTGGCAATAAACAAGAAGACACTAATCCAGAACTGCCAAGGGTTTTCACTTGGCGTAGAGAAATTATCGGGTGTCATCAGAAGTAAGGTGGCAGCACCGAGTAATCCGACAACGGCTGGTCTCAGTCCTTCAAAGACTGACTGAACAGCCATTGTTCGCATATATTTCATAAAGAGTTTACTGATGAGAATCATCAGAATGAGTGAAGGTAATACCAGTGCGAAAGTGGCTACAATACTGCCGATAGTGGAGACAGTCATTCCGTATCCCGCATTCTTCACAGCCATATATCCACAATAAGTGGCACTGTTGATACCAATAGGTCCTGGTGTCATCTGACTGATGGCCACAATGTCCGTGAATTCCGAAGTGGTCAACCAGTGCCAGTGTTGTACCACCTCGCCTTGTATCAGCGAGAGCATACCGTAACCGCCACCAAAGCCGAAAAGCCCAATCTCAAAAAAGGTGATGAAAAGATATATAAAAATCATTTTTCTGTGGGTTTTACATATACACCATACAGATAACCAGCGATACCGGCTATCAGAATAATCAATATCGGCGATACGCCTAAGAGCCAGATAGCTACAGCGCCAATGAGTGGAATCCATGCCGTATAACGGTTGATTTTCGCTTCTTTGGCCAGATTGAATGTAGGAACGGCAATCAGTGCAACGACAGCGGGGCGGATGCCACGGAAGATGGACTGTACAATCTCATTATCCTCAAACTGATGGAAGAACATGGCAATAAGCAGGATAATCAGAAAAGAGGGCAGGGCGGTAGCCAGTGCAGTAAAGACGGCACCTTTGTTGCCAAACATCTTATAACCGATGAAGATGCTGATATTGACAGCAAATACTCCCGGACAACTTTGGGCGATAGCTATCAAATCAAGCAGTTCCGCTTTCTTGATCCATTGATGCTTGTCGACTACCTCATTTTCTATAATAGGAATCATGGCATATCCACCCCCAAGGGTGAACATGCCAATCTTAAAGAAGGTGATAAAAAGTTCTCTCACGTCTTGCTTCTAATTACTTTTTATTGCTTTGCTGTTTTTGCTTCTACCCATTTACGGGCATTCACGAATGCCTCAATCCATGGGGTTACTTCATCGTTGCGGTGTGCTGCAGGATACCAAGCGCATTGCCATGGGAAAATGGCACGCTCCAAGTGTGGCATCATGGCCAGATGGCGACCATCAGCACTGCAGATACCTGCTACGTTGTAATCGCTGCCATTGGGATTGGCTGGATAACCTGGATAATTGTATTTGGCAATGATATTGTATTTGTCTTCTGTTTCAGGCAGATGGAACTTACCCTCTCCATGAGCTACCCACAGGCCGAGATGACTGCCGCTCAATGAGCCGAACATCACACTCTTGTTCTGAGGTATCTGCAGAGAGATGAACTCACTCTCAAATTTATGTGAATCATTATGCAGCATCTTTGGTTTCTCCGCTACATCAGCTGCTGTAAGTAATCCCAGTTCAACCATCAACTGGCAACCGTTGCAGATACCCAGTGAGAGGGTGTCCTCACGTGCATAGAAACGGTCAAGTGTTTCCTTCGCTTTCGGATTGAAGAGGAAGGCACCGGCCCAGCCTTTAGCGCTGCCTAGCACATCACTGTTGGAGAATCCGCCACAGAATACAATCATGTTGACCTCTTCCAGTGTCTCTCTGCCGCTAATCAAGTCGGTCATCATCACATCCTTCACATCGAAGCCTGCAAGATACAGTGAGTAAGCCATCTCGCGCTCACCGTTGGTTCCCTTTTCACGGATGATTGCTGCCTTAGGACGGTCTTGCTCCTCCTCTTTCTTATAGCGGTCTGCATCCAGTCCGTATTGAGCGAACTTCCCTGTGAATCCCTTAGGGAAGGTAATCTGCAGAGGCTGCTCTTTATAGTTGTGATAGCGTTCTGATGCTTTTCCGTTTCTGCTCTGCTTGCGGTCGAGTAAGTAGGAAGTCTTGTACCAGGTATCACGGAGAGCGTTGATGTCGAAGGTATGTTCCTTCTCACCGGCTTTCACTACGATGGTGCGTCTGTCTGGTACGGGATAGCCAATCTTGGCAAAACCTACACCGCACTCTTCCATATATTTGGTGAACTCATGTTTGTGTTCATCCAATACCTCAATTACTACACCTGGATTCTCGCTGAGCAATGTCTTCACAATATCGCCGTCGGCGCAGAGATCGTATAGATTAATGTGCATACCACCTTCTACATTGGCAAAACACATTTCCAACAGGGTCGTAATCAGACCACCTGCAGAGATGTCATGTCCTGCAATAATCCATCCGCGCTTAATCAACTCCTGTACGGCATTGAATGCATCGGTGAAGTATTCTGCATCTTTTACGGTAGGAACATCACTTCCCAGTTTGCCAAGACTCTGTGCAAAGGCAGAACCGCCCAGGCGCTGCTCGTCAAATGAGAAATCAATATGATAGATAGATGCATTCTTATTGTTGACCAAGACAGGTGATACTACCTTCTTGACATCTGCAACCTCGCCACCTGCACTGACAATGACAGTCCCCGGAGAGATAATCTTCTCACCGTTAGGATATTGCTGGCTCAGTGAGAGGGAGTCTTTACCTGTAGGTACATTTACGTGCAGGTCACAGCAGAAGTCACTCAGTGCATTTACACCTTCATATAAGCGGGCATCCTCACCTTCCTGTGAGCGGCATGGCCACATCCAGTTGGCTGAAAGACTCAGTGAAGTGAGACCTTCGGTGAGTGGGGCCCATACAATATTGGTCAGCGCTTCTGCTACGGACAGCACACTGCCTGCCTTCGGATTAGCCAGTCCAGCCTGAGGCGCATGTCCCAGTGAAGTGGCAATACCTTTTGTTCCACGATAGTCAAGTGCAACGACACCACAGTCGCTCAATGGTAACTGTATCTGTCCCTGGCACTGCTGACGGGCAATCTTGCCTGTCACAGAACGGTCTACCTTATTGGTCAACCAGTCTTTGCAGGCTACTGCTTCCAACTGCAGCACACGACTTACGTACTCATCCAGTTTATCTTGGGTATAAGTTACATCCTGATAGTTATGTTCTACGGTTTTATCTACCATGACAGTCTTAGGAGAGTGGCCGAACATCTGTGCGACATCCAAATCGAATGGTTTTACGCCATCGTCCTGAACGAATGAGAAGTGAGCATCGCCAGTTGTTTCACCTACAACATACATCGGGGCACGTTCACGTTCTGCAATCTTACGTACGTGATCGATGTGCTTCTCATCGATAAGCAGACCCATACGTTCCTGACTTTCGTTAGCAATGATTTCCTTGGCAGAAAGAGTCTTGTCACCGATAGGTAGTTTGCTCATATCAATCTCACCGCCGCAGTCTTCTACCAATTCAGACAGACAGTTCAGGTGACCTGCACTGCCATGGTCGTGAATACTGACTACAGGGTTGACATCTTCCTCGCAAAGTGCGCGTACCAAATTATAAGCACGTTTCTGCATTTCCGGGTTGGCACGCTGAACAGCATTCAGTTCAATACCATTGCTGTATCTGCCGGTATCTACAGATGACACGCTACCGCCACCAAGACCGATGCGATAGTTATCACCACCTACAACAACAACTTTGTTACCTTTCTGTGGCTCCTTCTTCAGACAGTCACGCTTGGTACCGTAGCCTACGCCGCCTGCCAACATGATTACTTTATCGTAAGCATATTTCGTATCTGTAGCATTCTCCTGATGTTCAAAAGTGAGAACAGAACCGCAAATCAGTGGTTGTCCAAACTTATTACCAAAATCTGATGCACCATTGGATGCCTTAATCAGAATCTGTTCAGGTGACTGGTACAACCATTTTCTTACGGGCATGATGTCTTCCCAGTCACGGGTGACCTCATCTTCCTCTTCCAGTCTAGGATAAGCTGTCATATATACAGCAGTACCTGCGATTGGCCAGCTGCCGACACCACCACCCATACGGTCGCGTATCTCTCCGCCAGTACCTGTTGCAGCACCATTGAATGGTTCTACAGTTGTAGGGAAGTTATGTGTTTCAGCTTTCAGCGAGATGACACTTTCCACCTCTTTAATACGGAAGTAGTCGCTAGTGCTTTGGTCTTTGGGAGCAAATTGCTCAACCATAGGGCCTTGAGCGAATGCTACATTATCTTTATAGGCAGAAAGAATCTTATTAGGATTCTCTTTGGTAGTCTTCTTAATCATGGCGAATAGAGAACTTTCCATCTCTTTGCCATCAATGACGAATACGCCACCGAATATCTTATGGCGGCAATGCTCTGAATTGATTTGGGCGAAACCGAATATTTCAGAGTCTGTCAGTGGGCGACCATTCTCCTTTTCTATTTTATGCAGGTATTCCATCTCCTCGGTAGAGAGAGCCAAACCTTCCTGCTCATTATACTCCTCCAGGTTTTCCACTCGTTTGATGGGATCTGGCTGATGGTTAACAGTGAAAACACTTTGGTCGATACCATTGTACATGCGTTGCAGCATAGGATCATGGTCTGCATCTTCACTACTTACTGGGAAATATTCCTCTATACGCAAAATGCCGCTAAGATTCATGTTCTGACTAATCTCAACGGCATTTGTGCTCCAAGGGGTGATCATCTCGCGGCGCGGGCCGACAAAGAAACCATCCAGTTTGTCACTGCTTTCCAGTTTTGCGTCACCGTAAAGCCAGCAAAGTTCATTGATCTCATCCTGATTGAGTTGATGGTCTACTTGAGTAGCAATCACACTCTTTTGTGGAGTCCTAAAAAAGAGAATCATATTCTTATAATTGTTGATAGTTTAATTTTGGTGCAAAGGTAATGCAAAAAATTGGATTCGGGAAATATTTATAGAACTATCTTAATAAAAAAAGCATCCGCATAACCTCACGGTCGGCAGATGCATTCATGAATGAAATGGTGTAGTATACTATTCTATTAATTTGATGAAAAGCTATTTTAATTTTAAATTCTTTAAGTAGACTATATTATTCCTTTTCGGGTGTAAAATTACAACTTTATTTTGAAATAAAAGTTAGTATGTCCCCTAAATTTACTGTCATGTCTCCATTTTTTGCGTTTTTTTACGAAATTCGGTGGGTTTCATGTCGAATTTCTTTTTAAAAGCCTTACACATGGAAGATACATCGTTGTAGCCTGTGCTGATTGCAATCTCACCTACGGAACGATTTGTTCTTGCTAATTGATCAGCACAATGAAGTATTTTCTTCTCGCTTACCCATGCCGCAAAAGTAACTTCAAGTTCCCGATACAAATAATTACTGAAATCATCACGGGTAATTTTCAGTGCATCGGCTATCTCGTCAATATTGGTATTACTTTTGTATATCGGATTATTCGTCTCTTGCTTCACTAATTGGTCAAGGCGATCTTTCATGCGTTCATACATCAGTTTTCCTGATAGCTTGTCTTGTGTATAGATTGAAAAATTCCTGTATACTATATATGTACGCGCGACGAGCACTGTAAATGCTATGTTTAGCAATACATGTGGCCATACAGATGAAAACAGAAAGGAGCCAGTCATCGTGGTGAGCAGACCGCAATATATCCAAAGGTCAACAATTTCGTCTTTACGTTGAAATTGATCTTCGTCCAGAGATTCTTCTTTCTTCTTGTGCTTGAAATGAAGATACGATTCAAATACCATGATAATCATGCATAAAATACATGAGAAGATGATAGAAAACCAGATGATACGTGAATAAAACACGATTTTCTCTTCTCGCCCAAACATAAAAATATCGCGAAAGGCATATATTCTTGTATACTTCCCCATTGTTCGCATAATCCAGTTCACGATGAGAAGCACAATGGCGTATTGCATCATCAGAAACCATAAAAAAATGTTCCGATAGTAGTTACGTCCAAAATAAGCAGATGAAAGCATCATTAAGGAGGTAAGGGCAAAATAGGCTGTACAGATAGGAATGGTCGCAAATACTTCAACTTGAGGGCCCTTCGCAATCCAGCAGGAACTTAATGTGTGAATTGCCATCAGGGAATAAAATGCCAAAAAAGAACGTCGACGAAGTTGGAATGGTTCGTCAACGAGCTTTCTTCCGTGCCCTGCCATGAAATAAATCATGATTAGTAATACGACGATGAGTATTGTGCAGGAGATGTGAAATATTGCAATAGATATCATTTGCTTGCAAAGTTACGGAAAAAGTTTGGAAATTAATCTGTTATCTCTCAAAAAATAATAGGTAAGTCGTCCAATATATAGGTATCTCCCCTTTTTTTGTCCTATTTAAAGGGTTTTTTAATTGTTATCTACTTTTTCTGAGTTTTTTGTTTTATCTTTGTTGCCATTATGGATGATATCAAAAAAGGTTTGGTTTTAGAAGGTGGCGCATTGCGCGGAATATTTTCTGCCGGCGTAATGGATGTGTTGTTGGAGAATCATATCCAGTTTGATGGCGTAATTGGTGTCAGTGCCGGAGCTACTTTCGGCGCAAATTATGTGAGCAAACAGCAGGGACGTGTGCTCCGTTACAATCTTCGCTTTGCTCATGATTGGAGGTATTGCAGTATTCGTTCTTTATTATTGACTGGCGATTTGTTTGGTGCCAGGTTTGATTATCAGGAATTGCCTAATAATCTGGATGTCTTCGATAACAAGACTTATGAAACCAATCCCACCAATTTTTATGTCGTCTGCACTGATGTAGAGACAGGTAAACCTATATATAAAAGGTGTGAGGCAGGAGGTGTACAATTGTTTGAATGGTGCAGGGCATCTGCTTCTATGCCTATTGCTGCCAGAGTTGTGAATATAGATGGATATAAACTTCTGGACGGAGGTATAACAGATTCTATTCCTCTTCAATATTTTCAGAAAATTGGTTTCCAGAAAAATATAGTTGTTCTTACCCAACCTGTTGGCTTTAAAAAGCGACCGATGAAGGGGATGCCTTTCTTCCGTTTCTTTTTAAGAAGATATCCCAAAGCTATTGAGGCGTTAGCCCATCGTTTTGTGATGTATAATGAGGAACTGGACTATATCCGCCAACAAGAGTTGTTGGAACAGGCATTGGTTATCGCACCGGATAGTACTTTACCTATCGGTAGAATATCACATGATACAGAAAAGATGAAACTTACTTATCAGTTGGGTCGTGATGCGGCTTTGAAGCGAATGGATCAGGTCAAAGAGTTTCTGAATTATTCTGCGTTTTCGAAGTAACAGATTTTCTGAATTGCTATTTCTTGATTTTGTAATAGTTTATTCTTTATTTTCCAGATATTCTGCAAATATGCGTGCTGCACTCTCAACTTTTGCTGCACACGGTCTACTTTTGTAATAATCAGCGGTTCGTTCGCTGGCAATATAGTTGGATTTTGCCTTTTCGCTTCCTTTTAAGCCTAGTATCTCTGCGCAGATGACGGAACCATTCTGTTCCTTGGATTTTGCCAGTAGTTTCTGCACAATTTTATAACAATTCGATTTTCCTTCCCTGTCATCACCTTCAGTCTGCCCGCAGTCAAGTCCTACCAACATCACTATGGCAGAAACAGCTCCGCACATCATTCGCATTCTGCCAACTCCGCCTCCAAATCCAGCCGCGATTTTCTTAGCTGTTGTGTCATCTAAACCATATAAATCAGCAAAAGCTGCCACTACAGATTGACAACACCCGTAACCTTGCATGAAATTATCCACTGCATGCTGGATACGTATTTCCATTTCTTCTTTTTCTTGTTTCATGGACGCAAAGATACTGTAAAAATTTGATATATGCAAGTCATAATATATGCTAAATGAATGGATTGTTGGTTAAAATAAAATAATTACGACAACTTTTTCCCGTAAACTTCGTCATACATATTGAGGAATGGCCTATTTTTGTGCCTGAATCAAAATTGAAAACGTAAATATAAACTTAATAAGGAATTGGAACAATGAAAAAGAATGTAATTGTTTTAGCGGCCTTCGCAGCTTTGCTGATGACAGGTTGCGCCAGTAAAAAGGATTTGGCTAACTGCCAGACGGAAAATAAGCAGCTTTCTGCTAGCTTGTCTACTACAAAGGAAGACCTTGCTGCCAAAAATGCGCGCATTACAAGTTTGGAAGATCAATTGGCAGAGCAGAAGAATGCTTATAAATCACTGCAGAACTCACTGGATAAGAGCTTGACTAATGCTAGTCAGAATAATATTAGTATTGATAAACTGGTAGATCAGATCAATGAGTCCAATCAGTATATCCGTCACTTGGTGGAGGTGAAGTCTAAGAGTGACTCGCTCAATATGGTGCTGACTAATAATCTCACCCGTTCTCTTTCCAAGGATGAGATGAAAGAGGTGGATGTGCAGGTGTTAAAAGGAGTGGTATATATATCACTTGCTGATAACATGTTGTATAAGAGTGGCTCCTATGAAATCAATGACCGTGCTGCAGAAACATTGTCTAAGATTGCCAAAATTATCACAGATTATAAAGATTACGATGTGCTGATAGAAGGCAATACCGATAATGTACCTGTTAATTCTTCCGCTTCAGCTATGAAGAATATCCGTAATAACTGGGATCTCTCTGCTCTCCGTGCTTCTTCTGTGGTGCAGTATCTACAGGATCATTTCGGCGTAGCTCCTAAACGTCTTACAGCCGGTGGTCGTGGTGAGTATAATCCTGTTGCAAGCAATGATACGGAGGTGGGCAAACAGCGTAACCGTCGTACACAGATAATCATCACTCCTAAGCTTGATCAGTTTATGGATTTGATTGATAAGGCTCCTGAAGAGAAGTAATCGAAAAGATGTATCTATCGCGTACATATTTATACGCGTGAATACAATATATCATAGTTTCAATCGTTTTAAGTATATCATGTACACTTAAAACGATTGAAACTATGTTTTTTTCTACACTAACTTTAGCTGCACTGATGGCAGCAAATTCTTATTCACCGGTAAAAGATGCCGGGCAGGACATCTTTATTTATTCGCCTGGAGCCAAGGCTGGCTTGCACCTGGCTTATCTGGATAAGGGCGAATGGCATAATTTAGCTCAATTATGCAGTAGTGATTATGGTCCCTGGGGCTCTGACAAAAATATGTATGCTCCATGTGTATTGCAGGCTAAAGATGGAACTTGGCGTGCTGTCTGGAGCGTAGGTGATAAGGCACCATGCTTTGCTGTAGCGTATAGTCAGGACTTGATGACTTGGCGGCCTCAAGATTATCCAAAGGTTTCTGCTCATCGCCTGCAGAATCTGAAAGTATCTGAATTAAAGGATGGCTCCTTTGTTATCGCGTTTCAGTCTGACCATGGTATCGGACATGTAAATGCCTCTGCAGACTTCAGAACATTTGTTCAGAAAGACTGTCCAGAGCAGAAACTGGAGGAAAGCAGGCGCGATACATTAATCATTGACAAGCAGCAATGCGCTGGTCAGCGTTTTACTGTAACTAAGGATACATGGGCTAAAGTCTACCAGTATTATACACAGATTAATCATAACGATCGCCTTCATAGAGAGACTATGCGTGATGATTATCAGCGATTCTCTTCGCTCCCTTCACAGCTGAATGCGACTTTACGTGTAGCTCCCTCTGATGCGAAGCGCATCAGTGATAAATTAATAGGTGTATTTTTTGAGGATATCAATTATGCTGCAGATGGAGGATTATATGGTGAACTGTTACAAAATCGTGATTTCGAGTATTCGCAGCGTGACCATAAAGATTGGAGTGCTACTACAGCATGGCATTCTCCATCATCCATACAGATTTCTATGGATGAGCCATTGAGTATAAATAACCCTCATTATGTGGTTGCCGGAAATGATTCGCTCTCAAATTCCGGTTGGGATGGTATATATGTACAATCGGGTGCTAAGTATGATTTTTCTTTCTTTGTGCGTCTGCGCGATGTTAAGCAGAAGAAATTCCAAGTGATGCTTGTGTCTGCTGATGGAAAATTACTGGCCAGTGAGGTGCTGAAAATCAAAGGACAGGCATGGACCCGCTCTTGTTGTACCCTCCAAAGTAACGCAACTGGCGATGCCAGATTTGTATTGTTGCCATTGGGAAAAGGTACTGCAGGCGTAGATATGATTTCACTCTTCCCCCAAGATACTTATAAAGGTCATGGATTACGCAAGGATTTGGCAGAGAAAATAGCAGCCTTGCATCCTAAATTTATGCGCTTCCCTGGTGGCTGCTTAGCTCACGGACAGGGACTGGATAATATTTATCACTGGAGTCATTCTATCGGTGAATGGCAGGATCGTAAACCGGATAGAAATATCTGGAGCTACCATCAGACCATGGGATTGGGCTATTATGAATATTTCCAGTTTTGTGAAGATATCGGGGCAGAGCCATTGCCCGTATTCGCTGCAGGTGTACCTTGTCAGAATTCGGGGTCGAATGCTGATGGCTATGCTGGACAACAGGGGGGAATACCGATGAAAGATATGCCTGCTTACATAGATGAGATACTCCACATGATAGAGTGGGCTAATGGTGATGCAGCTACATCAGAATGGGCAAAGAAGCGTGCCGATGCCGGCCATCCCGCACCATTTCATCTGAAATATATCGGCATAGGTAATGAGGACTTGATTTCCACAACCTTTGAGAAGCGCTATGAGATGATCTGTAAAGCCATCAGAGAGAAGTATCCGGATATTCAGATTTGCGGAACAGTGGGACCATTCCATTATCCCAGCTCAGATTATGTGGAAGGATGGAAATTTGCCAATGAACATCGCAACTTGCAGGATATGGTAGATGAACATTATTATGAGAGTCCTGGTTGGTTCCTGCATCATCTGGACTACTACGATAATTATGACCGAACAGCTCCTAAAGTGTATCTGGGTGAGTATGCATCCAAGAGTCGTACTCAGGAAAGTGCCCTAGCTGAAGCTTTATATCTTTGTCATGTGGAACGTAATGGTGATGTAGTGGCTATGACCAGTTATGCACCTCTGCTTTGCAATACCAAGCATCAGAACTGGAATCCCGATATGATTTATTTTGATTACAAGCAGTCTCATATTACACCTAGTTATGAGACACAGCGTATCTTCGGTAATTATGCTGGTGATGAGTATATCACATCTGAGATGGATATAACCGACAGCCTGAAGTATCGTGTGGCTGCCAGCGTCGTGAAAGATACCAAGACAAATAAAATGATGCTCAAACTGGTAAATGCTCTACCAAGTGCAGTAACAGTGAGCGTGGATGGCATGACGCTTCCACAAAGTGCTGTAGCTGAAGGATTTACTGGTAATGTAACAGATAAACAGGTACGTACAATTCAGTTGACCGCGGAAGGGCAGAAGATTACGCTTCCTCCTTATTCGGTTGTGGCGCTGAAGTGGTAGCGTCTCTGAAACTATATTCGCATCCACAGTATTGTTGATTGTAGAAAGCGTATTCCTTTAACAGTTGGTTGCGGCGGTCTTGTAGTCCGCCCTTCCTCCAGTTTTGTGCCCAGAACATGGTTCCGGGCACTTTTTCTTGTGCAGTCATTCCTGCTTCGTTTACCTGTTCAATGCTTTTCCATCGTGACGAGGCCAGCGTAGTAGCGAAATACGTAATACCCAGTTCCTTAGCTTTCTCCGCACTGGCGAGTAGCCGATACTTGAAGCACATCTCGCAGCGCCGTCCCCGTTCTGGCTCGTGCTCAAGTCCTGTTACCTGTTGCCGCCAGCAGTCATGATCATAGTCACCGTCTACCCATCTCAATCCCAAACTTTCTGCATGTCTCTTACTTTCCTCCTTGCGAATATTATACTCTTCCATAGGATAAATATTGGGATTGAAGTAAAATATGGTGGGACGAATTGCATGCTGTACCAGCCATTCCACAATGGCAGTGGAACAGGGTGCACAACAAGCATGCAGTAAGACTTCACTGATGCCTTCTGGAACTATAATCGGATTATCTTTCTTTTTCATTGAGCTTGCATTACGATTTTAAGACAGTGCAAAGTTACAAAAAATAAGCGTATAAAACAAACAAAAGCCACCACTTCACAGTGACGGCTTTTATTTTGTTTGTTTACCTAAAAACTTTCTAACTAATAAATATTAACTACTAACTAACTAAAATATAGATATATATAACTAACTTTATCTGATAATAATACGAATAGCCCTTATAAATCACCTCAAAAATCCTGTTTAATTTATATTTTTTTGCGTATTATAACAGATTTTCCATTTCATCTTGTTTGTCATTCGTTTCTTTTACTTGCATTTCGTTATTTTTTTCTAAGAATTTATACCAATCACTCTCCGTTTGTTTTATATTTTGTATTTTTGCACGAAAAATTTACATATAGATGAAAAAGAAAAATGAGAAGTGGCAGCAGTTGGTTATGTTGCTTATTTGTATTGTAGTTATGGCCGTAGCTGCCATAGAGCGAGATGGTAAAATCTTTGGTCATCAGATGCGTGGTCAGAAACAGGAAACAGCTGTCAAAGCTGCTCCTCAGGCTAACATGCGTACATTGGATGACGGTACAATAGTGATTAATACGACTGTATTAGGCAAGGATATTACTGGATATGCCGGCAATGTGCCTTTGGAAATATATCTTAAGGATGGTAAGATTATGCAAGTTAAGGCATTGAAGAATTCAGAAACGCCGGATTTCTTTGGGCAGGCCTCTGCATTGCTTACCCAATGGAACGGTAAGACCGTGGATGAAGCATTGGCGATGAAAGTAGATGCAGTGAGTGGTGCCACATTCTCTTCCCGTGGTATTATCGGAAATATGAAACAGGGATTACAGTTTGCTTCCAAGAATGCAGCCACACCTTCTTTATTGGATAAGATAGATCATTCTCCCAAGTCCATCGTAGGTTTTATTGTCGTATTGTTGGCTGCAATCGTGCCACTTTTCTATCATAACAAGAAATATCGTTTGGTTCAGTTGATACTTAATGTGGCTGTCTTAGGTTTGTGGTGTGGCACATTCCTTTCCTATTCTTTGATGATAGGTTATGTCTCATCCGGCATAAATGTGTGGGTATCGTTTATTCCTGTTATTATGCTCATGACGGCATTCATATATCCGCTCTTCGGCAAGAAAAGTTATTATTGTACCAATATATGTCCTTTCGGGTCTTTGCAGGAGTTGGCTGGTAAATGTAACAGTCACAAGTGGAAATTGTCTACGGCCACCAACAAGAAATTAGTGGCATTCCGTGAGATACTCTGGGGAATATTGATGTTCCTTATGCTGATAGGTGTTGGCATGGACTGGATGAATTATGAACTGTTCTCCGCATTCATTTTCCAGAGTGCAGCAGTAGTAGTCATGGTATTCGCAGTGATAGTTGTGATACTTTCCCTGTTTGTACCCCGTCCTTACTGTCGTTTCATTTGTCCTACGGGAAGTCTGTTCAAGTTTGCGCAGAATACCAAATAGACAATCTGCAGCTGTTTAGGACTCTATATCAGTGAGTTGTTCCGATTTCAGCACCTTACGATACTGTGCCGGAGTGATACCGAATTTGTCGATAAACAATCGGTAAAAAGTCGTACGGGTGCCGAAACCGGAATCCATGGCTATAGAGTCTATAGAATATTCGGTTTTTTCCTTCAGTAATTCCACGGAGTGGATTAATCTCAGTTGTGTGAGATATTTAGCGGGAGTCATATTTGCACCGAGTTTCACCACGTCAGTCAATTTGTTTTTGTCCATTTTGGCTAAGGCAGCCAAGTCATCGCGTGAGAATGTTGCATCCAGGTAGTTTTTTTCCTTCTTTACTTTATTGTCCAACTGCCAGAAGAGTTCCTTGTATTGTTCTTCTGTGCTACTGGTGAGGCTGGTTTTTATCACATTCTCCACTTTATTTTGTTGCTCCATAAATTCGTCTATTCGTGATTTGGCAGAAATGTACATCCGTCTCAACCGTCTGTTGTAGACGATAGCCACCACGATAATGATAGTAAAGAGTATTAAAATAATGATGCCCGACACAAGATATGCCCTCTGGATAGCAATCTTTTTCTGTAAATCAGAAGTTTGGTAGGCGATATTCATTTCCTCCAGTGCGCATCCACTTGTCCTTTGCTGTATACTGTCCCCTAAGGCGATGTATTCCTCGAAGATTTTCTTGGCTTTGTTATTCTTCTGTTGGGCCAGGTATGACTGTTGGAGTGTCTGCATCAGTTCCAGCATCTCTTTCGATTTTACTTTGGGGTCAATCATCGGCTCTACGAATCTGTTCAGTTCTTCATACTGTTTCGTCAGCAGCAGGAATCTTGCCATTCTGTTTTTCACTTCAGGCACATCCGGATATTTTTTATAGAGTTCCCTCACCTTATTGTAAGCGTGATAGCCACTGTCGTTGTGATTGAGCTGGGCGTAAATCAGAGCTAGTTGTGAATAGGTTTCCAGGTAATTGATACCATAGCCAGCCTTATCAATTCCGCCTCTACTATATTTGGAGTCTAAGTCCAGATGTCTCAGTATCTCCAGATACACCGCTTTCGCATGCTGATAATCATCAACGTCCAGATAGCATTTGGCTTTCTGGAATGACAGTTCATAATATAAGATATATTCATCTCGTGTGTTTTTTGATATTGTTATGGCTTTATTCAGTAGCTCCATGCTTTTGTCTATCTCTTTGTTTTTGGAGCACGACATGGCCAGATATTTCAGGGCGGTAGGTATATAATAATCTCCTCGACTCTTTGGCGATTTTCTGGCGATGCGCATCATCAGTTGAATGTGGTTTACGGCCACTTTGTAGAAGCCCAGATTCAGTTCGTTTTCAATAAGCAGTTGCAGAGCACATAACTGATTTTTGTTGTCTTTTTCTTGGGTAGCTATTTCCAGAGCTTTATTGGCATGCTTTACGGCGAGAGCAGGTTCGTGTTCGTAGAGCATGATATAGCTATAAATGTTCTCCAGTCTGCTCTGTTTACATTCCTTGTATCCATTTTCCTCACAACGCCGTTGCAGGCTGTCTATGCGTATGTGCGCTAAAGGTGCGTTAGTTACGTACAGTTTATTGATGGCTTCCAGATCATAGACATCTGAATAGCCTTTTCCTGGTAACAGGCAAAGCAGGCAAAGAGTTGTAACCGGCAAAAGTAATGATAACTTTCTTATCATGGCTTCTTATATTATAGATCCCCACTGGCAGACAACATGGAGAAGTTCCTAATGTTAATAGATAGAAAGTGGACTGCCATCCTTGCCACCTCGTAAGCATCGCCAAACGCTCATATATACGCACGGACAGACAGCCCACCTATATGAGCTGCATTCCGTGCCTCGTACATATTTGATATTGGCGATTTCAACGAGATGGAGACACCTTTCTCTTATTTATGTTTTGTCTCGAAAGACAGCACAAAGATAATGGAAAAAGCCCTAATAAATGAAAAAATTGAAGGGAAATTACCAATTTTAACATTCTTGCATTTATTTCGATACGAATACTTAATAATTGTTTCATAGAACTGCTGCTTTTAAAATATATTATCATTTTCTCCGGGATTCTCTCCCTTTTAGGACAAAATGAAACAGATTATGCTAGAATAAGATAACTAAAAATACAAGTTAATACAACAACCACCTTTTTCCTTCGCATAATTAGTTTTAATTTCTTTCTTTTGCACAATCAAATGATATAAACCTCATCTTGAGATTATGAAGAGATATTTATTTATCGTATCAATATTAACGGTGATGTTGGTGAACACATCAATATCCTCCATGGCAGAAGATAAGAATGATTATACTTTTGCCCTGCGTACCAATCTGGTTCATTGGGCAGCACTTGCACCCAATATCGGAGCAGAGTGGCGCGCAACTCCCAGGTTGGGCTTTGTTATGAATGGTTCCTGGACATCCTGGAGTTGGTTACATCATGATCGCCGCTATGCCTGGTGGGAAGCTTCTCCGGAAGTACGCTATTATATAATAGGTAGAGAGAATAGAGGATATGTCGGTACGATGTATCATACAGGAGAGGTCAATCTCAAATTTGACGAAACAGGCAGACAGGGC
>DAIRCP010000011.1:0-13204 GCA_036796635.1 Prevotella sp.
GTTTAATATTTCGTAAATATCCCATAAGTTTTCCCAATATTACAAATCTATCCATTATATTTGTCTGCATGAATGCAAATGACGAGTTTGAGATGGAAAATATACCGCAGTTCTTTAACGAGAACGGCGACCATCCTTTCCATCCGCATATTCATAATTACTATCAGATAGTATGGTTTATCAAGGGGAACGGTAAGCATTTTGTAGATTTTCAGGAATATCCTGTTGAAGATAATATGTTGTTCTTCGTTTCCCCTGGACAGATTCACTGGTTCGACAGAGGTTCACATTTCGACGGCATTATCATTCAGTTTGATGAACGTTTTCTGTCTGACGAAGATCAGAATGATTCTGTGTTTTTGAAATACAATATATTCAATGCCTTTGATGCCAAACCCTGTTTCAAAGTAAGTGATGCATGTGCCCTTTCTCTATCGAATATTGTAAGAGGTATACGGGATGAAAATGAACATCAGAAGGATTTCGCCCATTTGGAGTATTTAAATCATCTAGTGAAATTGTTTCTTATTCAGGTACAGCGAATGGGGAAGCGTGAAAGCAACGTGCAACTGATGCCAAACAACAATATCCATCGCACATTTATCAAATTCCGACAGCTGATGGAGAATCATTACCGTCAGTTGCACACCGCCAAAGAATATGCCCGAAATATGAATATCACAACCAAGACGCTATATAATAATGTGATGGAAGTGGCACATATCACACCACTGCAGATGATAGACAACCGCATTACGCTTGAAGCCAAAAGGATGCTACGCCATACAAGCATGAAAATAAAGGAAATAGCCTATCACCTAGGGTTTGAAGACCCATCCTATTTCGTGAAGTTCTTCAAGAAACAGACTGGCTGTCTCCCACTGGAATTCCGTGACAGGGATACGGATGAGGTTGTGAATAAGCTCACACATCAAAATATGTACAAGTAAAATCACAAGAATTGTGAGTTTACTTGATTTTAGGCTTCAACTCATCGGGTGAATCCTTCGTAAACATATTAACTGCCGGGGCTTGTTCGGTGAAGAAATGACTGATGACAGAGGGACTCAGGGTGAGTGATGGTTGGAAACTATCACTCTCCATATAGCGTAGAATGGCGGCACGCATCTGACGCGCTACGATACGGTGGTCCAAATCCTGCTGCAAGTCCATCGTGGTGATGAGCAATTTGCCCTTCAACACCTGCGCCTCTACAAGCATGCCCAGTTTGCGACTGACATGCCAGGTATCTATCGGTTGAATGGGTGACTGGTAATCTGCAGGGAATTCGCGCAGGTTCATTACTTGCTGCTTGTTGAGTAGTTCCCACCAATTCAAATTGCTCCAGTTGTCTGTGGGGAAATATCGGAAAAGTGGATGTCTGACATCGATAGTGGCACCTGTAGTATGCGGTGGACGCATCTTAAACCAACTGGTATTCCAAAATACGGGCAGATACGTCTGCTTCACATCACTACCCAACATCACTTTACCAGCAGCGAGGAGCAACACTTTTCCTCCCTTATTGAGAGTCTTGATCGCCTTGGCATCTAAGGTATCTGATATATAGATGTCTTTAGCGATAGGCATATCTGTTTTGGCTGGGTATACCCAGAAGTCATACGTATTCTGATGCCGGTTCACATTCACTTTCAACGTATATTTACCTGGTTGAGGAATTGATGATAATGGATAGTTGACAGTATATACATGCAGAGACTTTCCTTCAGCCAAATTCATTTTCACCAAGGGTAACTCATGAAGTTCACCAGAAGGCTGTGCAGAATAGATTCCACAACTGACGATTGCCTGCTGAAGAGGGTTTCCCGAAGCATTATAGACATCAATAGGGACACGAAGAGTATCGACTGTGGTATAGATAAAACGAGAAAATTCTGCTAAGGGCACTACGGATGAACAGAAGCTGCTCCAGGCAGTGGAATCCACATATCCCTTTTCGCGCCAGAACACATTCAATGGTCCCACCAAGGCTGTACCCTGACCGCTGTAATCATTCAGTCCAAGCAACTGAAAACCAGCATAATCAGGTGTACGCAGATTGCGCTCTACCTCATATTTATATGCCAATACCTGCAAATGGCCACTCGCCATCAGGAAGTCGCGGGCACGAGAACTCATCCCATTATCACGAAGAAGATCAGAAAAGATATCAAAGTTTTTTGCCTGGTAAACTCCTTTATATTGTTCCACTTCTTCCAGGTCAGGGAAAGCACACCATTGTCCCTGTTCATGGCTAATCATCGGTTGAGTATTACGTTCACCTTTGAAATTACGGGGATGAATGATACCTTCTGTATATTCATCTACTGACTGTGGTGCACGATTGTCCCAATCCAGTCCGCGGGCGCCGCCCTTCACATGGTACTCGCTACCGAAGTCCCACGCCCAGCCGCCTCCAACCGAGGCACCGGTATATACGCGAGTGGAATCGTATGCATGCATCTGCTTCACAAAATCGGCACACCAGTTCACCCAGTCGCCTGCGGGTTCATTACCTGCCGCCATCATCACGAAAGAGGGATGATGACCGTATGCATCCACCATAGATTTACATTCTGATAACAGATACTTATCTATCGCCATTCCGCGACGAAGTTTTACACCATGATTAGGCCATGACGGACCTTCTGGCTGCAGATATAAGCCCAATTTATCAGCTGCCGCAAAGGCTGCATCAGGAGGACAGTAACTATGAAAACGGATATGATTGATTCCGTATGACTTACATTTACGGAAGATGGTAAGCCAGGAGAGCGTATCCGTCGGGGGATATCCGGTATCGGGAAAAGTACAGTTTTCCACTGTGCCTCGCAACCAGATAGGGTGACCATTAAGATAGAACTGCATGCCACGGATAGTCATATTGCGCATACCGAATGTGGTGGTGTAATGATCACGACCAGCTGTGACAGACAACTGATAGAGATGAGGATGAAACTCATCCCATGTGAGCATCTCATCTCCGAAATTAACATAGCATGTCATGGTACTGTCTGCTGCAGAGGCTTGGGTGGCAGAATAAATCTTATCGTTTAATCTGGCCTGTATATGCACTTGTTCCTGCCACTTACGGGCACTGAGCCGAGTACCACCTAGACAGAGTACGATGCGAGCACGACGCTGCTCCACTTCCGGATAAATCTGCACTCTACGAATATGAAGATCAGCAGGTTGAGCGAGTAGCTTAATCTGTCCTGCGATACCGTTCCAGTCACCTTGAGTCTGGTCAGTAACGCTATGAGAATCCTGACCCACGCACACATTTTCTATTCCATTATAGATGCGGATGGCTATTGTATTGCTGGCACCAAACTTAACCGTACGGGTGATATCATACTGATGCGGCACACTGAGTGACATCTGGTGCCCCAACTCTACCCCATTCACAAATATAGTGGTCTCTATATGCGGCCGCTCCAGGAAAAGGAGGATACGCTGCCCCTGCCATGTCTTGGGTATATCCACTGTACGCTGATACCACGCATTACCTACGTAATGACGGGCAGGAGTGAGGAAGAAAGGAAACTTCATCTGACCTTCCACCCGATACTTAGCCATATAAGGATTATAGAAATAGGAGGAATCATAGAGAGAACTAATCCAATGGGTATGTATGCTAACAGGATTTCCTTTGCCATTGGTAAGCATACTCCCTGGAAGTGCCACCTTGTCCTGATAATGTGGTTGGTCACCTTGCGCAAACTGCCAACTACCTGCCAATGAAATGGAAGACTGGGCACTAACAGAAAGGGAACAAACAGCTGCCATCAGCAAACAGAAAGCTATTCTCACCGGATTTATTTTGATATGATTCATCGTCCTTCTATATCTATTTCTTATTATATTGCTTGTTTTATTGTATTCCTAATGCAATGTAGATTATCTTTACTGAATCGTAACGTTCAGCAATTTCTCCCCTGGTGTCGTATCCGCCTCTTTCGGCAGATACATAGGCATATTCGCCTGCAAAGGAAGTATGCGAAGTTCCAATTTGGTGCAACCTGCAGGCAGGCGACTGAGTGGATATTCCATGAGTCGTCCATTATAAAAATTATCCTCTATCAATTTGCCATTGGCATACAGACGAGCCACATCTCCACGATAAGTAATATGGAGCAAAGCAGATGTAGCAAATGACCGCTGCGGAATATTAATCTCATAAACAGCAGCCTGCTGGAAATCACTGTCCTGCGGTTCCTCCGCTACTTTCATCACACCGATGGTAATGCTCCGTAAAGAGCCAGCTTCCTGTACCTTCTTAAAATCAGCTGATATGGGAGCAGCAACTTTGTCCTCTGTAGGAAGAAACAGATGCTGGGCATCCTCATCGGTGAGCAGGTAGAGATTACGGTAAATTGGCTTGAAAACTCCCTTGGGTCTCACATTTTTGAGCACTTTACTGCCTATTGCTATCTCCACCGGAATTCCTGCTATCTGCGACAGATATATCTTACCGTCCCGCTGAGCTATCAATTGGGCTGTGGCATAGCGAATGCCACTGATATTCACAGGGAATATGGCCATGGTACCTGCAGGAATGGTAATGGGATGCTGAGGAAAACGTAATCCCAGCACATCAAACTGCACATTACGCTTGGCAGAGAGTTGCTGCAGACGTTCGTAATTGTTCACAAACACGAAACCACTGTCGCCTATACTGCGATATGACCAGCGTAAATGACTGTCATCGCCTTTCTTGATATCCTGTGCACTGGGGAATGATGCCTGCATAGGAGCCAATGACTCTGCCCAGTCGTGCATGAAAAGATGGAGTTTGCGCAACATATAATAATGTGGATTACGCTGGCCGAACTCTCCCAAAGGTGCCTGGAAATCATAAGTCAGTACAGGCATATCATTATAATTGGTGCCGGCAGTGCGCTGGTTCTCATTGAGATAAGTAAGTCCCACTGGATTGGTACCTCCATGATACATATAATATCCCAACAGATTGCTGCCGCTACCCAACTTGACAATTGCCATGGAATAAGCATCCTCCGGATACAGATAGGGACGGCGATGATAGGCTGTAGCCATACCGCCACCCAGTTCACAGGTGAAGTAAGGATACTGTTCATCGCCCTTATTAATCTTCGCGTCCTGCTTACCAAGCTGTTCGGTAGCAATGGCAGTAGATGAACGGAAAGCTTTGAAATTGAATGCTTTATAATAGTTGCCGGCAGTCGGTGCGGTGGAACGCTCCCAGAATCCATCGGCATAATCGCCATAGAGCGGAAGCATCTCGCCATAAGGTACAGGAGTAGCCAGTTCGGGCCATCCTGTACGGGTATAGAAGGGTAAATCAAAACCAATCTTTCGGGCTATCTGCTTGAGCGACAACAAGTAAGAGCCCCTGCCATGATATTCATTATCAAACTGACAGGCGATAAGTGGTCCACCGTCTTTCCATTGCAGACCTTGTATCTGCGTAAAAATCTGCCGATAAAGTTCTTCGGCGGCATGCATAAAAGTGGGATTTTCCTGGCGCATTTTCACGCCTTTGGTAAACATCCAGTCAGGGATACCACCATTACGCACCTCGCCATGGCAGAAAGGACCGATACGAAGGACTACTGGCATATTTTCACGTTTGCACACTTCCAGAAAGGCACGCAGATTACGCTGTCCACACCAGTTGAAGATGCCTTCCTGTTCCTCTATATGATTCCAGAACACGTAAGTGGCTATCATGGTTACACCACCCTCCTTCATCTTCTGTATTTCTGTAGCCCAAGTATCAGGTAGCAGACGGGAATAATGTATCTCGCCCATCACTGGCACCACGCGATGACCATCAATGATAAGACTCTGTTCATCCCATTTCACCTCTTTCACCTGAGATGTCTGTGCCGACAGATGACCACACAGCAGCATAGCCGACAACGTAAAAATCCAAAAATTACGCATATTTAAGTTGTTGTAATGAATTTGTTTTCTAGTTAAAAGTAGATTAATATTCCTTCTCGTGCACAAAGATACTACTTTTTTATCATAAAAAGAACATAAACGGAGAAATTGTATTGCTGTTTACATAGTTTTTTCTTAACTTTGCAGCTGAACTTAAAAACGATCTAAATGAAATTACTACAAAGAAAGATGTCACTGGCAGTCATGCTGGCTATTACATTGGCTACTTCTGCCCAACAGAAGGCTCCACGAAAAATGCAATATACGCCCCAGGGGAGGTATATTGTCTGCGTAAACGGCAACAACCGTTACACGCGATCACTCTATGGTACGCATACACTGTACAGACTGGAAACAAGCGACCGCCCCATCTTTGCCACTTATGACAATAAGAATGGAAAAAACATCCGTTTCTATCTTACGTATGAAGGAAGGACCACTCAACTGGACTCCACCACTTGGTGCGAAGCACGCTATCAGGGAGGGCTGCGCAGTTATACACTGCGCGATGACAAATGGGGAAAAGGTGAACTACAACTCAATACTCTTGCCTCACAATATGACGAAGGGGCTATCTGGCAGTTTACAACAACTGGATTTAAGGGTAAAGTACAACTGTCTGCCAGAATGTGTCAGACAAGAAAGGTGAAGATGGAACGTTTCGGTGACTTAGGTATGACAGATATACGCAACTATGACCCGTCGCCCGATGAAAAAGGACTGCAAACTCTGCAATGGAACGGACTAAGTGACAGTTACGTACAATTGGTGAACAATCAGCAACTGCAGGTTTTGGAACAGACAAAGGGAAGAAACACCTATCAGAAGGAGGAAAAAGCACGACTGGAACTGGTAAACCTAGTGGAATTTACCACACCTGACCCATATATCAATACGCTAGGAACCAATCTGGTGGCAGCTGCCGACGGACTCTGGGACGGCGAGACCTGGTTGCACGGTTGTATCGGATGGAGAATGCCACTGGTGGGATGGCGTGCCGCTTATGTGGCTGATGCACTGGGATGGCAGGACAGGGCTGTAAAACACTTTGATGCTTATGCTGCCAGTCAGGTGACCAATATACCTGCTACGATACCTCACCCCAGTCAGGACACTGCCAACAATCTGGCTCGGGCCGTGAAGAAATGGGGCACTCAGATGTATTCCAACGGTTACATCTGCCGCAATCCGCATCAGACAAACAACATGAACCACTATGACATGAATCTGAACTATATCGATGAGTTGCTATGGCACTTCCAATATGATGCAGATACTACTTACATGCGCAAGATGTGGCCTGTCATCAAACTCCATCTGGAATGGGAAAAGCGTAACTTTGACCCAGACAATGACCACCTCTATGATGCTTACTGCTGTATATGGGCAAGTGATGCACTTTACTATAACAGCGGTGCTGTGACTCACTCATCAGCATACAACTATCGTGGTAACAAACTGGCGGCACGTATCGCTGAAATCATCGGTGAAGACCCGACACCTTACAATAAGGAAGCAGATGCCATACTGGCTGCCATGAACCAGCGACTTTGGTTGAACGATGAAGGGCACTGGGCTGAATTCCAAGACTTCATGGGTAAAAAACGTCTGCATAAAAGTGCGGCATTATGGACAATCTATACACCTATCGACTGCGGTGCATGTACACCGGAACAGGCTTATCAGGCCACTGTCTATGTGGACAAGAACATACCACACATACCTGTACTGACCGAGCCTCAACCTCAAGATACACTCTACACACTGAGCACTTCTGACTGGATGCCGTACGACTGGAGCACCAACAACGTTGCACAAGAGGAAGTATCCAATATGGCACTCGCATATTTCCAAGCAGGAAGAACGCAAAGCGGATATAACCTGCTGAAGGCGGAAATGATGGATGCTATGTATCTGGGGCAATGTCCCGGCAACTTCGGACAAATCAGTTATCTGGACAAGTCACGAAGTGAGGCTTATCGTGACTTCGGCGACGGCATCGGCATCTTCTCACGGACACTGATTAACGGTCTCTTCGGTATCAATCCACAGGCTCTCTACGGAAAATGTATTCTGAAACCTGCATTTCCGGAAAGTTGGGATTCTGCCTCTATCCGCACACCATATCTCTCGTATGAATTCCACAGACAGGGGAACCTGGATATATATCATATCCGACAACACTTTACCCGTCCACTGCAAATGCTGGTACAGGCAAACGCGGGCGGCGGTGCTTACCTGGAGGTAAAAGGTAACAGCGATGAGGAACAGACCATCACCATAGACCGCAACCAACTGCCTAAGTCCAAGACTTATCCAGGAATCCCATCACACAAAGCAAATGTGAATGTGAAAGAATATCTCACAAGAATGGGACTGGATGAACCATCTAAAGACGGTACACGTACAGAAGTGAAGATGGACAAATACTTCAATGCCAACGTGGATGATATTTTTAAAAATAAATATCTGTCTCCGCGCTCTCCTTACACGACTCTGGAAATACCGACACAGGGCGTAAGTGAATGGTGTGTGCCCACAAAAACGGCCTACATAGAAGATGACGGGCTCAGAAACAAAGTGACCGACGGACACTATGATACCCAACTGGGCATTACATTCCGCACGCCAAAAGAAGGACCGAACATCGCTTACACTTCACTATGGGACAACTATCCTGAAAGCATCACCATCCCCCTAAAAGGGAAGGCTCGCTGTGCCTATCTGATGATGGCAGGCAGCACCAATAATATGCAGAGCAGAATAGATAATGGACTTGTCACTGCCACTTACATGGATGGTACTACCGATACACTGCATCTTGAAAACCCGATCAACTGGTGTCCTATAGAACAGGCATACTACGTGGATGGGCTCGCCTTCTGGAGCGCACCAGTCCGCCCTTACCGCATAGACTTACTGAGCGGAAAAACGGCACGTGAAGTGAACTGCACGCTGAAACAGGGTGCTGCTCAAATGCTCAAGATGCCACTGACAGCTGATAAGAAACTGCGGTCGCTGACAGTACATACACTGTCGAATGATGTAGTCATCGGACTGATGGGTGTTACGCTTGAGAGATAAATTATCTCTCAAGAATATACGCCATCAATAAGATTACAAACAGATATTCACCATCAATGAAATGACAATCAGAATGTACACCAAAGACTGTTTTCGGGCAGCGGAGCCTCAACGGTGATAAGCTGCTTGGAAACAGGATGGGCAAATGATACACGACGGGCCATGAGCGAAATGCTTCCATCCGGATTGCTACGCTTGGCTCCATACTTCAAATCACCCTTTATCGGGCATCCCATCGTTGCCAATTGGCAACGTATCTGATGATGCCGTCCGGTCATCAACTGTACTTCTATCAGTGCATAGTTATCATTATGACCTATCACTTTATATTTCAATAAAGCCTTTTTGCTCTGAGGCACTTCATGGTCATAAGCATAACTTTTATTTTGCTTCTCATTCCTCACCAACCAGTTTTCCAATGTGCCTTCCGGTTGAGCGGGCGTATTCTTGGTAATGGCCCAATAGGTCTTATGCACATCACCATTACGAAACATCTCGTTGAGACGGGCAAGTGCCTTGGAAGTGCGGGCGAAAACCACAATACCACTCACGGGACGGTCCAGACGATGGACTACCCCCAGAAACACATTACCTGGTTTCTGATATTTCTCCTTGATATAATCCTTCACAGTATCAGAGAGCGGAGTATCGCCGGTCTTGTCTCCCTGTACGATTTCTCCGCTCTGCTTGTTTACTATGATGATATGGTTATCTTCGTAAAGTACCTGCATCAGTAGTGAATGATTACATATTCATACCACCGTCAACCTGAATGACCTGTCCACTCACATAACTGGACAAATCGCTGGCCAGGAAGGTAGCTACATTAGCAATATCCTCTACTGTACCGCCGCGGCGCAATGGAATTCTATTGATCCATTCCTTGCGGACATCCTCAGGCAGAGCCTGTGTCATTGGGGTATCAATGAATCCTGGAGCGATGGCATTGGCACGGATACCCTTGCGACCCATCTCCTGGCTGATACTCTTTGCCAAAGCTATAAGACCAGCCTTGGATGCTGCATAGTTGCACTGACTGGCATTGCCATGAACACCTACAACAGAAGACATGTTGATGATGGCACCTGCCTTCTGACGCATCATGATTGGTGTGCAGGCATGAATAAAGTTGAAAGCTGACTTCAGATTGACTGCAATCACAGCATCCCACTGTGCTTCGGTCATCTTCAGCATCAGTCCGTCTTTGGTAATTCCGGCATTGTTGACCAATATATCAATAGTACCGAAATCGGCCTTCACCTGATTAACTACCTCTTCTGTCTGAGTAAAATCAGCAGCATTGCTGGCATAACCTTTTACCTTTACACCTTTAGCAGCTATTTCTTTCTCTGTATTTTTACCATTCTCGTCGATAACGAGGTCGGTAAATGCGATATTTGCGCCTTCTTCAGCGAATTTCAGTGCGATACCTTTACCGATACCACGTGCAGCACCTGTAATAAGGGCTGTCTTGCCTGTAAGTAATCCCATTTTTAATTTTTTATTTGAATTATTTTATAAATGTTCTATCTACCTGATCCTTTACCCAATGCACCATAAACGAATTTGGCCACGAGCGGTTTACTGGTTTCCTCTGTCATACCATGGGCGATACGTCCATAGATATAGGGCACTTCCAAGCCCTTAATACAATAATGCGTGATGTCGGCCACCAAATCTACATTGTCAATATCAAATTCTCCTTCGGCTTTTCCTTCTGCATAAACCTTGCGGAAAATATCTATTTCATCCTCATCAAAATTCTTACGGACCTTCTCCACCATCCAAATGTTACGGAAGAACTCAGCACGCAAATTTCCATTGCGAACTACGGTCTCCCGAATCATACTCAAATGCATATAGATGAGTTCTATGATTTTCTCCTGTGGCGGTATCTTCATCAGAGCCACCTCGTCAAGTTTGTCTGAAAGCCGTTCCAATTCTGATTCTATCACGGCATAATAGATGTCCTCCTTGCTCTTGAAATAAGTATAAAGAGTACGACGACCTTTACCGGATGATACGGCTATATCATTCATCGTCGTATTTTCGAGACCGTTTTTGGCAAACAGTTGACGCGCTATATCGACTAACCTCTGTCTTGTCTTTGATATTGACATTATTAACCTCCTCGATTTTTTCTATTATTGCACATTAATTAAACGTGTGCAAAAATAGAAAAAACCTTTGGAATATACAAATAATTTGTTTAAAATTGTTCTTATTTTCCGATATTTAGGGTTATTTTACTACCATTATAACTTATCAACTGTCTTCCAGACATCGGATTTCGTCCATTACCGGAATCTGGTCCTACCAATACCACATTGAATTTACGCTGGTTGAGCATACCCTTAAACTTCCCTTTTCTGTTCTGAACGGTGAGTTGCTGCCTAGCATCATTCCAATCAAATCTAATCTCAGAAAATGCGCCATGCTCATAATGATAATTATCACCTTCATCCTCATAGAGTGTAAAAGCACCGTCTGCTCCTGGATAGATGCGTATCTCCAGTTCATCCCATGCTTTCTCATTGGAATACTGTACTGCAGGTCCAAACGGCAGGATAGTACCAGCCTTCACATACACAGGCATCACATCTATGGGACAAAGTTTTTGTATTTGTTTGCCGCCATCCAATAATTCATTGGTCCAGAAATCATACCATCTGGCACCTTTGGGCAAATACACTTGAGTGGGTGCTGCCGCTTTCTTGATATCGGGATAAATCTCATGTCCACACTTTTGGTCGTCTTTCCATGTATACATAGCATCTGTAACAGGTTTCACCAGAAGACTGCGCCCAAACATATATTCATCGTTCAGATTGCGGGCTGTCTGATCTTCCTTGAAGTCCATGACAAGTGGTCGCATCATACTGCCACTGTGCTGCACCACATCACCTGCCGTGGAATAGATATAGGGCAACAGTCGATAACGAAGCCGGATGGCATCTACCATGGCATCATAAGCCCAGTCGCCTGGTTTTCCGAAGTGATACAATTCACTGACCATCGGACTACTGCAGTGGTTGCGCATGAGCGGCATAAAAGTACCCCACTCCATCCATCGTGTCTGCAATTCCTGAATGGCAGGATTTTGAGGGTCTTGTTTGAACTGCCAATAAAAGAACCCGCCCAAGTCTGTGTTCCAGAAGGGAATACCACAGAGTGAATAATTCAGTCCAGAAGGTATCTGCTGCTTCATCTCTTCCCAAGATGCATGGATGTCTCCACTCCAGGAGAAGGTACCATAGTGCTGAATGCCGAAGGTACCACTACGTGTCATCTGCACAGAGCGCTTGTCATTGTCCTTCATGGCACGCTGATGTTCATAGATTCCCTTGTTGGTCATCAGGGGGAAAGCATTCTTGACACTTCGCCATGTTCCATCATAAGTCATACAGTCATCATCACCGGGTTTCTCGAAATGATCGGGTTCAGAAGAATCTGTCCACCAAGCATCAAATCCCATCTTATAGAGATTGGTGAGATAATGCCAATAGATGTCACGTGCCTTTGGATTAAACGGATCGTATGGCAGTACGCCTCGCTTCTTCGGCCATGTATCAAAAGGCAGCAAAGCATTGATTTTCTTCAGCTCCTGATAGGGTTCTGTCCAGGGACCGAAATTGGCCCATATACTAATCATGAGATGTGCATGGTGCTGATGCACATAATCTACCATGGCCTGAGGGGTCTTTATACGAGGGGTCTTACCTGCTGCTACATAGTCGGCTGCCATTTTTTTCATATCATCCGGCAGGTACTTTGCCCATGCCGGATCACCTACCTTATTGATATAGTAAGGATTCATAAAACGCATGGCATTCCAGTTGGAGTCACATCCCCAGTATTGCCAGTCCTGAACAATACCGTCCAATGGTATCTGCAACTCCCGATATTTATCCAGCACTTCTGTGAGTTCATCACTGGTTTTATATCGCTCACGGCACTGCCAATGCCCCATGGTCCAAAGAGGAAACATAGTAGCCTGACCGGTCAGTTCGCGGATTCCGGCTATCACTCCGTCCTGTGTGCCATCTCGGTAGATGAAATAATAATCAGTACAAAGGCCTACTTCCGAAGAAAACTCAGTTGCTTCTTTTGTATCATCATAGGCTGAGCGTCCTGCATTGTCCCAATACACGCCATAACCTTTGACACTGGTGAAATAGGGAATGGAAATATA
>DAIRCP010000011.1:13304-50722 GCA_036796635.1 Prevotella sp.
TGTCTGCTTTACTTTTGCATTGGGCGTCAAGATAACAGAATAACTTTTCTTATCAGGGATTCTGTCCATCACTGAAGGATATTTCATTACACGTACAATGCCCTGGGTATAGAAGGTAACTACTACATTCATACCTTTACAAGGCACTTGGACCTGTTGTGCCATAGATATTGCAGCAACAAATAACAGCAGAAAACTACAAGTAACAAATCGTCTCATGATTATAATAAGTTAAATAGTTGGTTGTAACGAAGTACAAAGATAGACAAAATATTCTGAAATGATTCAGTTTTTCTTATTATTAAAAGAAAAAACTCAAAAAAAGGCCTTGCAGATGCTTAACCGCTATACTGCAAGGCCTTCTCTTTCTCCTTGAATCTTTTTATCCAAGCGCTACCCGTACTTATTTTTTCCAAAAAGAAGAGGTGATATCTGTGAAGTCATCACCAGACACACGCTTGTAAATACGCTGATTGGTAGTGCGATCCTTGAGACATCCAAGATGCTCTATATACGGTCCTACTTTAATATAATCAAAATCAGTCTTGACGATACCTGTAGAAATCCGCGTGCGACCACTGTACCATGCCACCTTGAGTGATGGGTGCTCACGATGCAGATAGCGAGCAAGATTATTCACGTAAGCCGGTTCGGCATCACCGCCCATAAAGCAGATGCACGTAATATCGTGGCCATACTGTTGGATGAATCTATCAAGTTCCATCGGAGTAAGCGGAGTTCCTATATTCTGCCATAGATACTGACTATGACAACCCGGACAACGACAAGGGCAATTACTGATGTTCACAGCCAGCGTAACCTCATCGGGTATCTCCTGGAACACTATCCCCGTATTGACATATTTTAACATTTTTCCATCTGTTTTGAGGGTGCATAATAACGACGATGAGCCTCTTCCTGGCGAGCCTGAGAGAAATTACTTACGCGCTTGAGGTAGCCGATGATACGGGTCATATAATCCACATTCTTGGAATGGCAGATAGGACATTCATGGAGATAACGCTTGTCGATATGGCCACAGTCATTACAAATGGTATTCGGAATGTTGAAAGTGAAATAATTACATCCTTCCTTAGCTGCCACTCGTAACAACTGGCGATACTGTGTCTTGGAAAGATGCTCATCCAGATTCATGTGCAGAGCAGAACCTCCTGTAAGATGTTCTATATAAGGAGCACCGTGCAGACGGAATTTCTCTATAATATCAATACTGTCATCCTCCACTACATAGAAATAACTGTTATAACAATCGCGTGGTACGAAATAGCCGTCTTCACGATCCCACTTGGCATGCTTTACACCTACATTCTCTGCAGGAATCATTTCACAGTTGAAGAGCACATCCTTGGTACGATACTGTTTATTCTTCTGTTCCACAAGTCCCAACACTTCCTGTACGAAGTGGAGATAATCAGGATTGTCATTAATTTTAAGTCCCATAAACTCTGCAGCCTCAACCAGTCCGTTTACACCGATGGTAAGATATTGACGACCGATATTGATATAGCCTGCATCGAAAAGTGGCAACATGCCATGCTTCCAAAGTTCCTTCAGATTCTCATTGTATGCTAACTGTACTTTATGACAGAGGTCTATCACATCCAGCAGATACTTCTGATAATCCATCTTATTGTTTACGGCATATTGTACACAGCGGTTAAGATTGATGGTGAGCACACTCTTAGAACCAGTGGACACACCGCCGGCACCAAGCGTATAACTGAATCCGTTGTCCTGTATCTCATTACGCAGACGGCAACAAGAACTGAGAGAATCTGCATTATCACTCATATATGTAAAGAATGAATGACCCTCTGAATACATCTCAGCAGTAAAGTCGCCCCACTCCTTGTCTATACAGTCACCATCTTTGGTGAGAAGTGCCATGGTCTCCACAGGGAAGGTAAGCATGGTCTTGGTGCGCTCTGCATTAAACCACTTCATGAAGCGCTTCTGCAGCCAGGAAAGTCCATCCCAATCAGGCTGTGAGCCATCAGGGAAATAGAAGTTGCCGAAGAGAGACTCGAAATAAGGTTTATCGTAATAAGCGATATTCCAGAATACTGCCTGATAGTTGCGTGCACCTGTCGGTTGATTCAGGGTATACACAATCTGCTCAAAGCAATCCGTAATCACCTTATCGAGCGTGCGCTGCTTAAGACTGAGGTCCACTACACGGTCTGCATCCTTATAATAGTCCTTACCATATTCCAAACCGATAAAATGGTTCAGATACATAAGAAACTCCGGAGTAGCGCAAGCACCACTCAGCATACTGCTGACCATAAATACCATGTTGGCAAATCCGCCGCAGAAAGATTTGAGATTGGTAGGAGCTGTGGAATTTCCACCTATAGAAGTAGTACCACCAATAAGCCAGGGATACATCGTAATGGATGCACAGTAATTAGCCAATGAGGTCTCATCATTCTTATAAATAAAGTGGTGTGTAAGCAGGTCTATATACTTATCAGACAATTCCTTACCGTACATCTTTTTGATACGATCAGTAAGTAAGCGGCGATTGAGTCGTATGAAATTCGATTTTGGTAATTCGCCTATCAAAGTGGCGATATTTTTATGTTCCACATTTGCATTGGCATCATACTTGGAACCTGAAGCTGCATTGGCTGCAGAACAGTAGTCTGCTAAAAAGTTCAGTTTATCCATCGTCTCACGGTCTTCCGTATGACGCTGACGATAGAGCATAAACGACTTGGCTACCTGATAATAACCTTCACGCATCAGGGCCTCTTCCACCTGATTCTGTATATCCTCTACCTTGATACTTTCCTGAATATCTAAATGGCTGAGTATCTTTGAGATACATCCCAAATCAGTAGGTTCATTTACAGACTGGAACGCCTTGATAATGGCATTCATAATCTTGTCTAGTGAGAAGCGGTCGGCTGAGCCGTCTCGCTTGGTAATAGTGAATGTTTTTAATTCCATGCTCTTACTCTTTTTGGTAAACTTTCGTGTTTTAGTTTTTAAAAAAGTTTCCCGTTTTGGATAACTCCGATTTAAAATTATACGGTTTCGGTTTTTGATTTTGTTTTCTCAAATCGATGCAAAGGTACAATAAAATCCGATACGGTGTATCGGATTTAAGAGAAATTTTTGCCCAAATTGAAAAGTTTTCGGAAACATTTACAGGGAAAAATAAGCTATTGCCTTTGACTTTTTCTGTTCATTAACTGTGAATCACACACTTACGCTAATTTATTAAAGGATAACTACTCTATCATTGCCAAAAAAGCATCTTCAGATACAATGGTAACACCCAATTTTTCTGCTTTCTGCAATTTGGACGGCCCCATATTTGCACCAGCAAGGATAAAACTGGTTTTACCACTAATACTCCCTACGTTCTTTCCTCCATTCTGCTCTATCAGTGCCTTATACTCATCCCGACTGTGATGTTCGAATACACCACTGATGACGACAGATTTACCTGACAGCTTGTCTGTCTGCGAAGATAGTTGCTCGTCACTGAGTGACATCTGCAAGCCTACATCACGCAATCTGTTCACGATTTCTATATTGGCTGGATTATGGAAATAGGTTATCACGCTGTTGGCGATAATCTCGCCTACGCCCTCCACGTGAAGCAACTCATCCAGTGAGGCATTGATAAGTGCATCTATATTCTTGAAATACCGAGCAAGCAACTTCGCTGATGTCTCGCCAACAAAACGAATTCCTAAGGCAAATACGACACGTTCAAAAGGAACTTGACAAGAATCTGCGATGCCTTTTACTATCCTCTGGGCAGAACGGGTACGACTCCCGTCTCCATTAATCTGCTGCACCTCTATATTATATAGGTCGGCCACATTATGAACCAGCCCCATGCGATAATATTCATCTACCGTCTCTGGTCCAAGACTGTCTATATTCATGGCCTTGCGAGATATAAAATGCTCTATACGACCCTTGATCTGTGGAGGGCAGCCAGCGTCATTAGGACAATAATGAGCGGCTTCACCTTCATAACGTACCAAGGGTGTACCACACTCAGGACATTGCGTAATAAAATGAACCGGTTCTGCATCCGCCCCACGGCTATCTGTATCTACCCCAACTATTTTCGGGATAATTTCACCTCCTTTTTCCACATACACATAATCGCCTACATGCAAATCGAAAGAGCGAATGAAGTCTTCATTGTTGAGCGTTGCACGCTTCACTGTTGTACCTGCCAACTGTACTGGATCCATATTGGCCACAGGAGTGACAGCCCCTGTTCGGCCTACCTGGAATGTCACTTCGTTGAGTCTGGTACGAGCACGTTCCGCCTTGAACTTGTAGGCAATGGCCCAACGTGGGCTCTTGGCTGTATAGCCCAAAGCTCGTTGCTGACGCAACGAATTCACTTTCAGTACAATGCCATCTGTAGCAACCGGAAGATTTTTACGTTCGGTATCCCAATAGTTGATGAACTCATAAATTTCCTCCAGGGTAGTCACTTTCTTCATACCCTGCGATACTTTGAATCCCCACTTGGCTGCTTCCATCAGATTTTCATAATGACCATCGGAAGGCATTTCATCACCTAAAAGATAATATAAATAAGAATCTAATTGTCTACTTGCTACCAATGCAGAATTCTGACTCTTCAGTGTGCCACTTGCTGCATTGCGGGGATTGGCAAAGAGTGGCTCTTCTGCTGCTTCACGTTCTGCATTGAGTCGTTCAAATACTTTCCACGGCATCAGTATCTCCCCTCGTATCTCAAATTCATGTGGATAAGGCATTTTCCCTTCTTCCCCGGCAAACTTCAGCTGAAGGGGTATGGCACGTATAGTACGTACATTGGCGGTCACATCATCTCCATGCACTCCGTCACCACGGGTCACGCCCTGCACCAGACGTCCATCACGATATGTAAGCGAAATAGAAAGTCCGTCGTATTTCATTTCACAGCAGATTTCAAACGGTTCACCATCCAGACCGCGTTTCACCTGGTCGTACCAGTCAGCCACATCCTGTTCATTATAAGTATTGGCCAACGAAAGCATCGGATATTTATGGGTTACCTGCCGGAATTCACGATTCAAATCACTACCGACGCGCTGGGTAGGTGAATTCTCATCAGAGAGTTCAGGATGCAGGGATTCCAAATCCTGCAACTCATGCATCAGCATATCAAAATCATGATCACTGATGGATGGCGTATTCTGTACGTAATAGCGGTAATTATGCTCGTGCAGTTCCTTTCGCAACTGCAATATTCTTTGTTTCTCGTCCATAGAAAGTATATATTAACTTGTCAGCGCAAAATTACAAAATTTCAGCGGCACATACAACTTTGAGAACATAAAAATTTATTTTTTATCAAACAAAAGCACGACATGGACATCACATTCATCGGTAAACTCCTATATATAATAAGGTTGGAAACTTCATAGACAAGCAAATGTACGGTAACTTAAATGATACTCAGTAAATATTTTAAAACAGAAAAACAACAACCCTTCACCAAATTACGCATAAACATCTGATACACACACATGTAACTGTTCACAACCCTACACCAACTCTACACCAACCCTACACCAACCCTACATCAACCCTACATCATCTGATGATGATACGCCAGCAATATAGGGGTATATTGCAAGCACAAGTGATAACTCTACGACTCACAACTGGCAAAACAAGCATAGCAATATACCCCTATATTGCTGAAGCAGTTGTGTGGATTAGGTTTGAGAAGAGGCTAAAAAAAGTAAGAGAGCATGCCACCTTCTGACACACTCTCTTCATTTCAAAATATATTTGATTAATTCGTCTGCCTACATATCCCATCCGATGGCAGAAGCGCCCAGAACTGCAGCACTAGAACCATTTAAGCCACTGATAAGAAACTGTGCCTTGCCTTTGAAAATAGGCATAACATGTGCATCATAAGCTTCACGGATAGGTTTCATGATAAGTTCACCTGCCTTCGTCATTCCTCCGAAGAAGATAAATGCCTCCGGACTACTGAATGCAGCAAAATCCACACACGCTTCTCCTAGCATCTTACCAGTGAAATTATAGATGTCAATTGCCATCTGATCACCTTTACCTGCTGCGATAGAAACATCCAGAGAGGTAATATCCTCAGGATTCATCTCACGGAGCAGCGATGGAGTATCTGTCTTCTCCAGCCATTCACGAGCCGTGCGAGCAACTCCGGTAGCAGAGCAATATGCTTCAAGACAACCCTTACGACCACAACCGCACAGACGACCTTCAGCACCACGTACCATTGTCACATGGCCTAATTCTCCGGCAAAGCCATCACAGCCATAGACCAACTGTCCATTGATAACAATACCTGAACCTACGCCAGTACCAAGTGTTATAACGATGAAGTTCTTCATACCACGCGCTACGCCATAAGTCATTTCACCCACAGCTGCAGCATTGGCATCATTGGTAAGAGCTACAGGAATGCCCAGCGCCTCACTAAACAATTTTGCCAATGGGACAATACCCTTTCCCCAGACCAAATTAGGAGCATACTCAATGGTACCATTATAATAATTGCCGTTTGGAGCACCAATACCCATCGCCTTGATGTTTTGAATACCGCCTACCTGATCAAGAATAATATGAATAGCATCAACGGATGCCTTTACGTAATCTTCTACATTACTATAGCCTTGTGTTTTGATAGCAGTTGTGGCTTTAATTTCGCCACGGGCATCCACAATTCCGAAAACAGAATTGGTTCCGCCTAAGTCTAAGCCTATTACATAAGGCTTAATTACTGGTTGTTGATTCATATGGATTTTTGTTTTTATTGAATAAATGTTCCGGTTTACCCTACAAAGTTAGAAAAAAAGTAGTATCTAGCAAAAATTTAGGGCCAAAAACTTGTATATTTCGCTAAATTTTAGCAATTTTGCACTCGTTATGCCATTTTATGTACCTATTAATATACTGGATTTTATATTCAAGGGCATTCTGATAGGAGTGATTGCATCTGCTCCAATGGGACCCGTGGGTGTATTATGTGTCCAGCGAACATTGAACAAAGGTCGTTGGTATGGCTTCGTAACCGGAATAGGTGCGGCTGCCAGCGACATTATATATGCGGGAATCACTGCCTTCGGCATGAGTTTCGTTATGGACTTCGTGAATAACCAGCAAAACCGATTCTACTTGCAGATAGCAGGTAGTTTGATGTTGCTTATTTTCGGTTGGTACACGTATCGTACGGATCCTACCAAGAATATTCACCAATCAAACAAGGGTAAAGGAACGCTGCTCCACAATGGAATCACAGCTTTCCTGGTAACTTTCAGCAATCCGCTGATTATCCTGCTTTTCTTGGGTTGCTATGCGCAATTTGCCTTTGTCTTGCCCGGTCATTCATTTGAAATGTGTATCGGGTTTCTGAGCATTATCCTCGGAGCACTCATCTGGTGGTTCGGACTCACCTGGCTCATCGATCAGATTCGAGGCAAGTTCAATGATAACGGCATCAAGCTGATTAACCAGATTATCGGCGTATGCGTGATTATCGGAAGTATCATCATTCTCTTCGGTACGGTGACTAACCTCTACCGTTTCTAACGACATTATTCCCCTAAATATAATAAGGATAACTTTATGTACATTGCTCAAGAATTAAGAAAGAAGAATATCGCAGAATATCTGCTTTACATGTGGCAGATAGAAGATACAATCAGAGCGTTCGACTGCTCTTTAGCTCGAATACGCAGAGAATATATAGAAAATTTTAAATATACAGACGAACAGAAGGATGAGGAAACTGACTGGTTTGGCAATCTGATAAGAATGATGAACCAGGAGGGATGTCGCGAAAAGGGACATCTGATGATTAACAAAGTTACCATGCAGCAACTGGAAGAACTCCATGCACAACTGCTGCAAAGTACCAAATACCCTTTTTACAACTCTGAATATTATAAAGTTCTCCCCTTTATCGTGGAACTCCGCAACAGAGGCGCCAATAAAGAGGAAAATGAAATCGAAACTTGTTTTGACTCCCTTTACGGAGTAATGATGCTACGACTCCAGAAAAAAGAAATCAGTACGAATACACAACATGCGGTGAAAGAAATAAGCACATTGGTAGGAATGCTGAACGATTATTATCTGAAAGACAAAGAAAAACCGCTTGAATTCTAGATATGGTAAGGACGGATTTCTTTGATAGCAACCATAAATAAACAGATTATAAGACGAACAAAATTATAATAGAATGAATATATTAGTGACAGGCGCCAACGGACAGTTGGGTAATGAAATAAGACTGGTAAGCAGACAGTCAGCAACTGATCATTACATCTTTACAGATGTTGTGGCTCCTGATGGACTGGAAACTATCATACTGGACATCACGAAAATAGAGGATATCCGCAAAATCGTAATCGACAATGAAGTGAAATGTATCATCAACTGTGCTGCATGGACTAACGTGGATAAAGCTGAAACAGCCGGTAACATCGTGGAAACGCTGAATGCTACTGCTCCGGAGAATCTTGCAAAAGTAATGAAGGAAGTGGGCGGAGAACTGATACACATCAGCACAGATTATGTATTTGGGGCTGACCCATATAACACCCCCTGCAAGGAAGACCAAAAAGGTACGCCGACAGGTGTATATGGACTGACGAAATTGCATGGTGAACAGAAGATAGCAGCCACCGGCGTAAACTATATCATTATCCGTACCGCATGGCTCTACAGCGAGTTCGGACATAATTTCGTCAAGACTATGCTCAACCTGACTGCCACAAAACCTCAACTGAAGGTCGTATTCGACCAATGCGGAACGCCTACCTATGCAGGCGATTTAGCCGACGTGATATTCGACATTATAGAAAACAGAAAATTCACAGGTAATACAGGTATCTACCACTTCAGCAACGAAGGTGTATGCAGCTGGTATGACTTTACTAAAAAAATAGCTGATCTGGCAGGCAACGGGAACTGCGATATACAACCCTGCCACAGTGATGAATTTCCAAGTCCGGTGACTCGTCCAGCTTATTCCGTATTCGACAAAACAAAGATAAAAGAAACTTTCGGCACAAAGGTACCTTATTGGGTAGACTCGCTGAAGACTTGTATGCGCAATATGAACGCAATAAAAGATTAACATGAATCAGGAAATAGAAAGAAGAAGAACATTTGCGATTATTTCGCACCCGGATGCCGGTAAAACCACACTGACTGAGAAATTCCTTCTCTTCGGTGGACAGATACAGGTTGCGGGCGCCGTTAAGAACAACAAGATAAAAAAAACGGCCACATCCGACTGGATGGACATAGAAAAGCAACGTGGTATCTCCGTATCAACTTCCGTGATGGAATTTGATTACGAAGGCTACAAAGTTAATATTCTGGATACTCCAGGTCACCAAGATTTCGCGGAAGATACTTACCGTACACTGACTGCTGTGGACAGCGCTATCATCGTAGTAGACGGAGCTAAAGGTGTGGAGGCTCAGACTCGTAAACTGATGAACGTGTGCCGCATGCGAAATACACCTGTAATCATTTTTATCAATAAGATGGACCGCGAAGGACGTGACCCGTTCGATTTGCTCGATGAACTGGAACAGGAACTGGAAATCAAAGTACGCCCGCTCAGCTGGCCAATCAATCAGGGTGCAAAATTCAAAGGCGTCTATAATATCTATGAGGATAAATTGGATTTGTTTACTCCTGACAAGCAACGCGTGACAGAAAAGATAGAAATAGACATCAATAACAAGGAACTTGATGCACATGTGGGTGAACAGGATGCAGAGAAACTGCGAGAAGATCTGGAACTGGTAGATGGTGTATATCCGGAGTTTGATGTAGAGACCTATCGCAATGCAGAAGTTGCACCTGTATTCTTTGGTTCGGCCCTCAACAACTTTGGTGTACAGGAACTGCTCAACTGTTTTGTACAGATTGCGCCGAGCCCCAAACCTACAGAAGCTGAGGAGCGCAAAGTTCTGCCGGAAGAACCGAAGTTCACTGGATTTATATTCAAAATCACAGCTAATATCGACCCGAATCACCGCAGTTGTATTGCTTTCTGTAAAATATGTAGCGGGAAATTCGTTCGTAACCAACCTTATTTACATGTAAGGCAAGGCAAGACCGTGAGATTCTCTTCACCTACTCAATTCATGGCACAGCGCAAAAGCACCATCGACGAGGCATGGCCAGGAGATATCGTAGGTTTACCTGACAATGGCATATTTAAGATAGGTGACACACTGACTGAAGGTGAAATTCTGCATTTCCGTGGTCTTCCATCCTTCTCACCAGAGCTATTCAAATACATCGAGAATGATGACCCCATGAAACAGAAACAGTTGCAGAAGGGCATTGACCAGTTGATGGATGAAGGTGTGGCACAGCTATTCATCAATGAATTTAATGGCAGAAAAATCATTGGTACTGTAGGCCAGTTGCAGTTTGAGGTAATCCAGTATCGCCTGGAAAACGAATACAATGCCAAATGCCGATGGGAACCTATACACCTGCATAAAGCATGCTGGATAGAAAGTGATGACGCTGAGGAACTGGAACAGTTTAAGAAGCGCAAATATCAGTATATGGCCAAAGACCGTGAAGGCAGAGATGTATTTCTGGCAGACAGCGGTTATGTATTAACTATGGCCCAACAAGACTTCAAGAAAATAAAATTTCATTTTACTAGTGAATTCTAAATCATGACAAAAGAACAAGACATCAAAAATGCAGTAGAAGCCATGCGTAAAGGTGGCGTGATACTCTACCCTACTGATACGGTATGGGGCATAGGTTGTGATGCGACCAATGCTGAGGCCGTGGCTAAAGTATATAAAATTAAACAGCGCGATGACTCCAAAGCGCTCATTTGTCTAGTTGATAGCGATGCCAGACTACAAAGATATGTAAGAAATGTGCCGAATGTGGCATGGGAACTACTGGAATGTGCAGAAAAGCCGACAACAGTAATTCTAGATGGTGCTGTAAATCTGGCACCTAATCTGATAGCAGAGGATGGCAGCATCGCTATGCGTATCACTCAGGAAGAATTCAGCAAAGAACTCTGTTACCGATTCCAGAAAGCTGTGGTTAGTACATCGGCAAACATCAGCGGACAACCGGCTGCACAAAACTATTGTGATATTGCACCAGAACTGTTAGAGGCTGTGGACTATGTATGCTGGACCCGAAGGCAGGAACACAAGCCACATACACCATCAAGCATCATTAAACTAAAAGAAGACGGCGAGGTAACCATTATACGTAAATAAGGAATGGAAGCAGCAATTGAAACAGAACAGTCTAGTTGGTTTCATCAATTAGTAGCATGGCGCGAAAATCATATCAGTCAGCGGATGTTTATTCTTATACTGGCATTTCTGGTTGGTTTTTTCTCTGCTATAGCTGCATATGTATTGCACTCTTCCATTCGAATCATCGGGCAACTGCTTACCAGTACATTCGATGTAACAAGGGTAAACTGGCTATACTTAGTATATCCAGTAATCGGTATTTACCTGACCACTCTTTTTATCCGCTACGTGGTAAAAGATAATATTTCTCATGGTATTACTCGTATTCTCTATGCAATCAGCACAAATAAAAGTCGACTGAAAGCCCATAACTGCTGGAGCTCGGTATTGGCATCTGCCATCACCATCGGATTTGGCGGTTCTGTGGGTGCAGAGGCCCCTATCGTACTTACTGGCTCTGCCATAGGAAGTAATCTGGGGCAACTCTTCAAACTGGACAACAAAACACTGATGATGCTGGTGGGATGTGGAGCAGCTGGAGCTATTGCCGGTATATTCAAAGCACCAATTGCCGGACTGGTCTTTACGCTGGAAGTATTAATGATAGATTTGACCATGGCATCACTGCTGCCTATTCTGGTAAGTTGTGTAACTGCTACGTGCTTCACCTATATATTCAGTGGCTCCATCACGCTATTTACATTCCATTTGGATTCAGACTGGACTATCCAGCGTGTACCAGCCAGTATCATATTAGGCATCTGCTGTGGTCTTGTAAGCCTGTACTTTATCAGAACGATGACATGGTGCGAAGGTATTTTTGCTAAAATCAAAGACCGGCCATATCTTAAACTTTTAGTAGGTGGTAGCGTACTGAGTCTGCTAATTTTTCTTTTTCCTGCCCTTTATGGTGAAGGATACCACGCTATCAATCTGTTATTGAACGGGCAGACACAGGCAGACTGGAACAAGATGCTGGAGAATTCCGTTTTCTACGGCAACAGTAATATGCTGATTCTTTACATCGCCATGGTACTTTTCACTAAAGTATTTGCTACATCTGCAACGAATGGAGGTGGTGGATGCGGTGGTACATTTGCACCTAGTCTATTTATCGGATGCTTTACAGGTTTCCTGTTTTCCAGAATATGGAATCTATATAATATAGGTGTATATGTGCCGGAAAAAAACTTCGCATTACTAGGTATGGCAGGAGTTATGTCTGGGGTTATGCATGCCCCACTGACAGGTATTTTCCTCATTGCAGAAATTACCGGAGGATACAGCTTATTTATGCCTCTTATGATCGTGAGTGTATCTGCTTACCTCACAATCATCATTTTTGAACCTCACAGCATCTATGGCATGCGTCTGGCAAAGGAGGGAAAACTAATTACCCACCACACAGACCATGCCGTGCTGACCCTGATGAGTCTGGATAGTGTGATAGATCGTGACTACACTGCTGTGGAACCGGACATGGAATTATGGACCATCGTTCAGAAGATAAGCAGAAGCCGTACTAGTATCCTGCCTGTATTGGATGCAGCCGGGAATCTTTTGGGAGAAATAGATTTAAGAAAAATACGTCACGTGGTATTCAGAACTGAATTATATCATCATTTTAAGGCACACCAACTAATGACACCACCTAGGGCTACATTGAAGGACCATGCGCCAATGACTGATGTAATGAACACTTTTGATAAAACGCATGCAGACTGGTTACCAGTACTGGACGAAGATAATCATTTGAAAGGCTATATTTCACGCGAACGCATGTATACAATGTATCGTAAGATGGTAGCCGATTTTAGCCAAGATTAATAAGAATAACATGAAGAAAGAAGACTTAAGAATCATTTTCATGGGCACACCTGAGTTTGCAGTGGATACGCTGAAAGCTCTGGTGGACAACAAATATCATGTAGTAGCAGTTATAACTCAACCGGATAAACCGATTGGCAGACATGGGAGTCTTCTCCAGCCATCCGCCGTTAAACAATATGCATTGGCTCAAGGACTTCCTGTATTGCAGCCAGAAAAAATGAAAGATCCAGACTTTGTGGAAAACCTGCGTAGTTACAAAGCCAACTTGCAAGTAGTAGTTGCCTTCAGAATGCTACCAGAAGTGGTTTGGGATATGCCTAAATATGGAACATTCAATGTCCATGCAGCCCTTCTTCCTCAATACAGAGGGGCAGCACCTATCAACTGGGCCATAATCAACGGAGAGAAACAGACGGGTGTAACTACATTTTTTCTTGATCACGATATAGATACAGGCAAAATAATCATGCAGAAAACCTTTGCAATAGGTCCTGATGACAATGTAGAAGTGGTATATGACGGTTTGATGCATTTAGGTGCAGAAATATGTTTGGAGACTCTAGACAAAATTATTGCATCTGATGGCAACCCTGAAGCTATACCGCAATCACAACTTGTCACTAACGGGCAAACATTACATAATGCCCCAAAGATATTCAAAGAGACATGCAAGATCAACTGGGAACAGTCTATGCTTCAAATTCACAACTTTGTCAGAGGCTTGTGCCCATATCCAGGTACATGGACAACACTTATTGAAGCCGATGGAAAAGAAACAGTTATGAAAATCTATCAGGCAGCAACAACAGAAAAGCAATGCGAAGAAAAGCCAGGTAGCATCATCACAGAAAAACATCATCTATATGTAAGTACATATAATGGCCATCTGCTGGAAATACTAGAATTGCAATTGGCAGGCAAAAAGAGAATGAAAGCCAGTGACTTTTTGAATGGTATCAAGAATCTGGAAGAAATGATATTAAAATAATTCTCCTTCTATATAATATTTTTGTAGGATACTCGTTTGATAAATATAAAATGTAATTCAAATAAGAAAATGCCTATGAAGATTTTTACACAAGAAGAACTAAATCCAAGTGAATCAACTTTGCGACTGCTCAAACAATTAGCACACGCATGTAATACACTTAAGATGAGTGATAAGCAAACAGCATCACTCTATTTAAACTAAAAAGACGATATAGACCATGACGATGGTATCACCTTCACTTCTCGCGGCCGACTTTCTGCATCTCGACCGCGAAATTGAATTAATAAATAACAGTGAGGCTGACTGGCTTCACATGGATATTATGGACGGAGTTTTCGTTCCTAATATCTCTTTCGGATTTCCCATAATAGAGGCTGTTGCAAAAGTTTGTACCAAACCGCTTGATGTTCATTTCATGATTGTCCACCCAGAAAATTATATTCAACAGACAGCAAAACTGGGAGCTATGATGATGAATGTGCATTTAGAAACATGTTCGCACCTCCACCGTACGATTCAGGAAATCCATGACACAGGAATGAAAGCTGGCGTTACACTCAATCCTTCCACACCAATTTGTCTGCTAGAGGATATTATTGACGAAGTGGACATGGTACTACTGATGAGCGTAAATCCAGGATTCGGTGGTCAAAAATTTATAGAGAACACAGTAAAAAAAGTCCAGCAACTACGACAACTCATTCTTAATCATCAAGCGAATGTACTTATAGAAGTGGACGGAGGCGTGCAAAGAGAGACTGCCCCCCGCCTAGTAAAAGCAGGTGCTGATGTTTTAGTAAGTGGTAGCTACATTTTCAAGAATAAGAATCCTGAAGAAGCGATACACGAATTACATCTATTAGCGAAATAGCATCTAATTCCCAACTATATCATTGATTTTCTATACTTCAAAGTTCAACTGAACATTATGTTCCTTTGCCATACGACGAAGGTTCATAATAGCATACCTCATCCGTCCCAATGAAGTGTTAATACTAACTCCTGTACATGCAGCAATTTCCTTAAAAGACATATCTTGATAGAAACGCATGTAGACTACTTCACGCTGAGGTGTGGGAAGCTGATTCATCAGGCGCTTGACATCTACAAGTATCTGCTCATTGATTAATTCGGCTTCACGGTTTTTATCCATCACAGAGGCAACCTTAAGATTAGATAAATCATTATCTTCAGTCAACTCCATCACTTTACTTGAACTATGCAAACGATACCAATCCATAATCACATTATGAGCAATACGAGTAAGCCAATACAAGAACTTGCCAGAAGGTGAATATTTACCTTCTTGCAGACGAGTAATGACTTTCACAAATGTCTCTTGAAAAATGTCATTGGCAAGTTCGCGGTCTCTGACCACAAACATAATATACGTAAACAGTTTAGTCTGATTTCGTGTCAATAACTCATCAAATGCAGTATTGTCACCATCTACGTAGCGTAAAGCCAACTCTTCGTCGGTTATGCTTTCTAACTTCTTCATATTCGTACTTTCTAATTATGAAGTAAAATCTACGTCGATAGGCAAATTGCTTTTATTTGTTATTAATATATTTATATGCCTACAAAAGTAGAGAAAAAAGATTGAAGGACCAAATGTTTTCACATAAATTTATTAAAAAAAGTGATAGCAGTTAAAACTGCCACCACTTTTTCTTCTTATCTTGTTTCTGAGGAAAGATATCAGGATGTTCCTCAGCCATAATATCCTGCCAAGTCTTATTATGACTAATCATTTGGTAAATTAGTCCCCAGTCAGGAAGGCCACCCAAATTTCGGTCATCTATAAACATGTCGACTTTGAGCTTTCTACTAAAATGATTATTGTTGGATGTTGTTTCCTCCGGATAATCACGATTTATAGCATAAAACTCTACTCCACGGGCACGGCACCATTCAATAGCTTCATCCAATAAATGTCCTTCTCTTACACTCCAAAGTATCAGTTTGTGACGATCTGCAATTAGCATTTTCAAAGTATCCGTAGCAAAGGGGATTTCCTCCCCTATTGCCGGATAACGATGAGTTACAATAGTTCCGTCAAAATCTACCGCTATTGTCATTTCTTAATTGAATTATCATTTGCATTACCATAATGGCTGTTACCATAACTTCCATAGCTACCGTAACTTCCATAAGTATAAGAACCATAACGATGACCATAACCGCCATAGCTTGCATACTTGCCATACTTGCCATAGCCATAATAGTAACCATATTTCTTCTTTGATAAGTCTACACCATTAAGTACTATACAAGTATTCTTCAACTTCTTCTCTGCGACAAGACTGTTGAGCATAGCAAAATTAGACTTCGGTGTATAATCTGCACGGCACAGATATACTGTCACATCTGCCAGTTTACCAATTTGGAAAGTATCAGTTACCAGACCAACTGGAGCTGTATCCATAATAATATAGTCATACTGTTCATCCAGTGCATCTATGACCTTTGACAAAGTCTCACGAGCCAACAACTCAGTAGGATTAGGTGGGATAGGACCGGCAAGGAGCAGGTCGAGATTATCATTCACACCTGATTTTTGAATCTGTGAATAAACATCTTCTTTCTGTAGATTGTCATTTACAAGAAGTGAAGTGACACCATGTTGCTTATCTGAAAGTCCAAACAAACGGCCCAAAGCAGGCTTACGAATATCAAGACCCATAAGAATTACCTTTTTACCCAACAATGCAAAGCTTACTGCAAGGTTAGCAGCATTGAATGTTTTACCTTCACCAGAGGTGGAGGAGGTAAACAATATTTTTTTCTGATCACCATTAAGCATAAACTGGATATTTGTACGCATGGATCGGAAAATCTCATCAATCTGATTGTTTGTATTCTCATGAACCACAATTCCCGCAGAATCTTTTGCTTCTTCACTTGCAACTGCAACATCAGCAACAATAGGCAAATGAGTAAGACGTGCGACATCGTCATGGCCCTCAATCTTATAACGCATAAGCTGAATAAGATAGATAAACAACATAGGTATACCGACACCCAAAACAAGTGCTATGAGCAATATGATACTACTCTTTGGACTTACCTTACCCTCAAAAGAAGGTTCATCAATCAATTTTCCCTTATCCGCAGTTGCAGCCAACGAAATAGAATTTTCCTCACGCTTCTGAAGTAACATCAGATACAAACCAGATTTCACCTCTTGTTGACGACCTATCTGAGTAAGGATACGCTCCTGTTCAGGAGTATTTGCCACCTTGTTCTGATATAAGGAGTATTGACTCTGAATACCCTGCCGAGTAATATCAGCACTACGACGGGCCTGATTCAAAGCTGTGCGTATGCTTTGTTGTAATTCATCCAATGTACTTGTAAGTGTCAGTACCTGTGGAGCTGACTCAGATGCAGAACGCAATAAGCGGTTACGATCCAAAACAGCCTGATTAAATTTGGCAATCAAAGCTGTAGAAGAAGCATCTGCCAATCCTACATTAGATGGTATTATCTGATATTTATTGGAAGGATTGTCCACAAATTCACGCAGATAATCCAACAACTGAATCTGAGAATTTGCTTCACTCAACTTAGTACTATATTCGCTAGTCTGAGACAAGGTCTCTGTTGCATCAAGTTTTAGCTGAGTCAAGTTATTACGTTTTTTGTAACTTTCCAGTGCACCTTCCGTTGAACCCAGTTCAGAATTAATTTTCTCCAGACGTCCATTGATAAACTCTTCTGTTTTTACAGCAATTTCATTTTTATCAGCATTTGCCTGTCTATTGTAGCATACGGCCAACTGTTTCAAAAAATCTGTAGCACGGTCTGAATCAAAATCCTTAATCGTTATAAGAGCAATGGAAGTTGTTTTGGATGTTGGCTCAACAGTCATCGATTTCACATAAGTTGTAGCCACATCCATCGGTGACATGATTTTAATTTTCAAAGCCCGGTCTTTCATTCCCAATCCCATACTAGAATTACGCGTAAAAGTAAGCACGCCACCTGGTGTATTCAATGTAGAAGGTAGAGAAGAAAATGTTGTTTCAAAAGTTTTTTTAATATCCTTATAATCATATTCTCCCACAACCTGATATTCCTGACCATCTCGGGAAATCTTCAAATTGATAACACCTGGCTTCTTATCCAAGCGTTCCAAACTCTGAGGATCCAAATCCACATTTAGAGGTTGAGTCTTGTAAAGCAACTGATCTTTTACTTTACCTTCCATTCTATATTCTGTATAGAGTTTCAAATCTTTGACTGCTTCTCTAGCTAATATATGACTCTGCAAAATTTCCACCTCATTATCTATACCATTACTATTAGAGATGAAGCCCAAGTCCTGCATATTGGAGAGCATCTGTCCGGAACGGCCACTAGGCGAATTATCCTCTTCTTTTATAAGCATCTTAGCAGAAACCTGATATACAGGGCTCTTGTAACGCAAATAAATCAACGCGCCACAGATGCAAATAAACAAAGAAATGACGAACCATTGCCAATTTAAAATCAGCATTGATAATATGGTTCTGAAATCAAATGAGTTCTCTTCCTCGTTCACCGAAGATTCGTCGACAGTAGCAACAGACTCAACGTTTTTGTTTTCTTCCATTATTTTTAATTTTTTTCTATTTTGCTATTAATAATGTTATAATTGCATGAGATATTGACCATAGCCATTCTTCATCATAGGCTTTGCTAACTCATGTAGCTGTTCACGATCAATCCAGCCCTCTTTAAATGCTATTTCCTCCAAGCATGCGACTTTCAATCCTTGACGTTTTTCTATAACTTCAATAAAAGTACTAGCCTCACTCAGACTGTCATGCGTACCTGTATCCAACCAAGCAAAACCACGTTGTAGAGTCTGAACTTTGAGGTTCTTATTATTCAAATATTCCTGGTTAACTGATGTGATTTCCAATTCTCCACGGGCACTTGGTTTTATATTCTTTGCTACTTTCACAACAGAATTAGGATAGAAATAGAGACCCACAACAGCATAATTAGACTTAGGTTTTTCCGGTTTCTCCTCTATGCTCAGGCAATTGCCTGCTTGATCAAATTCTGCCACTCCGTAACGTTCAGGATCATTCACATAATACCCAAATACCGTTGCAAGATTAGATTTTTCTGCATTATCTACACTCTGTTTCAGAAGAGCAGAAAAACCACTTCCATAGAAAATGTTATCACCAAGGACCAAACATACCGAATCCGTGCCGATAAACTTCTCACCAATAATAAAAGCTTGCGCTAAGCCATCCGGCGAAGGTTGTTCTGCATATTCAAAATGTATGCCCAAGTCTTTGCCGTCACCCAACAAACGTTTGAATCCAGGCAAATCAAATGGAGTACTGATAATCAATATCTCTTTGATACCTGCAAGCATTAGCACTGATATAGGGTAGTATATCATTGGTTTATCAAATATAGGTATCAGTTGTTTACTGATTCCCTTAGTAATGGGATAGAGGCGCGTGCCACTACCACCGGCTAATACAATACCTTTCATTTTCTTATACAACGTTATATTTCGGCGCAAAGATACCAATTTTTTCTCAAACACTTAATATTTTATAAAGAAAAAGCGTCTAATCTGCGAAAAAAGGCTTAACTTTGCACCCAAAACAAAGTAATTCAATCAAATAATGAGTATATTTAGCAAGTTATTCGGTCAAAATGACCAAGAGCAAAAGATTGGAGGCATGGAAGACTTCATGACGCTGATTCGTGTATATTTCCAAGCTGCTATGGCAGCTGATTTAGGTATCACAAATCTGGCCGTACTTCCTGATTTAAGAGTTTTTAAATCTACATTGCATGTTCCCACTGTTAACAACAAATTGGGAATCGGAGAGCGTTCACGCTGCAGAAAAATGATAAAAGACATTTACGGATTGGACGAATCATTCTGCAAAGAGATAGACACAAGCATCCGAAAAAACTGCAAGAAGATGCAAGATGTCCAAACGTACATGATTCAGTTTCAGAATTTCACCCAAGACCTCATGATGCTCATGGGTAACTTAATGAAATTTAAGTTGCGCATACCTGGTTTCTTCAAGAAAGCATTATTCACTATGACACAAAAAACAGTGAATGACGTTTTTCACAAGAACGACTTCAATGATGCCGGCGTGATGAAAACTGTTATCTCTATTCGAAAATATAACAACCGACTAGGATTTAGCGAAATTTGGGTAACTAATTTTGTTTACAAAGTAGTCGAGTTGGCAAAGAAAGAACCACGTCCTGACGAAAAGGCCGAGAAATAGAAAATTTGTTAAAAAATTCAGTAAAGTATTGCATATTGATAAATTTGTGATACCTTTGTAAAGTAATGAGTTACGGAAATGACTGAGAGTGAACAGACAATAGCTAGGTTCGAGACCCGCATCAGACAAATGATACTCCGATTTCAGCAAATGAAACAGGAGAATGAGGAGTTGTATGCTATGGTGGAAGAACAGGAGCAGAAGATGAAGAAGCTCCAAGATCAGCTCACTCAATCAGAAAATGACTACAACTCCCTTAAAATGGTGAAGATGCTAGAAATCTCAGATGGAGATATAGAACAATCAAAAGCCAAGATTGCTAAACTTATCAGAGATGTCAATAAATGCATCACTATTCTCAAGCAGTAACCAATATGGCAGAAAAAGATATAGAGAAATTTACCATACGCCTGCATATCTATGATGAGGAAATTCCCGTAATTATTCCTCGTGAAGATGAAGAATCATATAGAGCGGCAGCCAAGCTTATAAGCGAGAGATACAATAGATATGCTCAGCAGTTTATAGGTAGAAAGAGTGACCATACGATTGCTCTTATGACTATGCTTGACATTGCTCTGCAATACGAACGTGAACATGGTAAAAATGACACTACACCTTATGATAACATACTCCAAAAGCTTACTGCAGAAATAGAAAATACGCTAGGAGAACAAAAACAAAAAAATAATAAATAAATAAGGTATATGATACTTGAAATAATACTTATAGCAGCCGCTCTCATCGTAGGCGGTTTTTGCGGATATCTCATTTTCCGATATTTCCTTAAGGGAAAATATAATGAGATGATTGCTGCCGCTAATAAAGAGGCAGATGTCATGAAAGAGAAGAAATTATTGGAGGTTAAGGAAAAATTTCTCAATAAGAAGAGTGAACTTGAAAAAGAAGTTCAGGTACGCAACCAGCATATTCAGCAGAGTGAAAACAAACTGAAACAAAGAGAACTTTCTCTCAATCAACGTGTAGAAGATCTAGGTCGCAGAAAGAATGAACTAGACAACCAGCAGGTACGCATTGACAACGAAAAGAAATTGCTTGGAATGAAGCAGGAAGAACTCGAAAAGATGCAGATGCAAGAGCGTGCAAAGCTAGAAGAACTTTCTGGTCTGAGTGCAGACGAAGCCAAGAACAGACTTGTAGAAGCCATGCGTGATGAAGCCAAGACTGATGCGCAAAGCTACATCAACGAAATTATGGATGATGCTAAATTGAATGCAAATGCACAGGCCAAAAAGATTGTTATCCAGACTATCCAGCGCTGTGCTACAGAAGTAGCTATAGAAAATTCTGTAAGTGTATTCCACATTGAAAATGACGAGGTAAAAGGTAGAATCATCGGACGTGAGGGAAGAAATATACGTGCGCTCGAAGCTGCAACAGGTGTAGAAATCGTAGTAGATGATACGCCTGAGGCTATTGTTATTTCTGCTTTTGATCCTATTCGCAGAGAAGTTTGCCGCCTTGCACTCCATCAACTTGTAGCAGATGGTCGTATCCATCCTGCTCGTATTGAGGAAGTTGTGACAAAGGTCAAGAAACAATTGGAGAATGAAATCATTGAAACAGGTAAACGAACTGTCATAGACTTAGGCGTACACGGTTTGCATCCAGAACTTATCCGTATTATCGGTAAGATGAAATACCGTTCAAGTTATGGGCAGAATCTACTACAGCACGCACGTGAGACTGCTAATCTCTGTGCTGTAATGGCAAGCGAACTTGGGCTGAATCCTAAGAAAGCAAAGCGTGCCGGTCTGCTTCATGATATTGGTAAAGTTCCTGACGAGGAAAGCGAATTACCACACGCATTATATGGCGCTAAGATGGCTGAGAAATATAAGGAAAAACCAGATATCTGCAATGCCATTGCAGCTCACCACGATGAAACAGAAATGAATACTCTTCTTGCTCCTATTGTTCAGATATGTGATGCTATCAGTGGTGCACGTCCTGGTGCAAGACGAGAAATAGTAGAAGCATACATTAAGCGTCTGAATGATTTGGAGGCTATTGCAATGAGTTATCCTGGTGTTACCAAGACATACGCTATACAGGCAGGTCGCGAACTCCGAGTAATCGTAGGCGCAGACAAGATGGATGATGCCGAGACAGAATCACTTTCCAATGATATTGCCACAAAGATTCAAACAGAAATGACTTATCCTGGACAGGTAAAAATTACTGTTATCCGCGAAACACGAAGTGTAGCATACGCTAAGTAAGAGGGGAAATAAAATGGAAGCCCCATCAGACCGGACGGTCACGATGGGGCTTCGTTGTGAGCGTAAGGTCATCAACAATTGTTGATGTAACCTTATCGCTGGCAAATATAAGATATTTGAGCATAAAATCCAAACTTTTTAACAGAAAAATGCGATTTTACGCAGAAAAGACATGTTTTTACAATAATTTGAAAACAAAATGAAACTATTACTAATAACAATAACTGCAGTTGTCTTTATCCTTTCATCCTGTGAGAAACCATTGATAACTGATAGAGAAGAGACAAAGCAACAAACAAATCCGTCTGAATTTAAGAATGATACGATAGCGAACAAAGATACCATACATGGAACTTTGCCTACGCAATTGATATACACAGTAAGTGAAGCCATGAATGTGAATCCTGCTGATACACCTATTATTATAAAAGGTTATATTGTAGGTGCGACATCACGCAGCATTCAAAATGCACAATTCTCGGCACCATTTACATATACAAGCAATATATTAATAATGGATACACCAAATACAAACGGATTTGATTTGAACGCAGTGAACATCATGCCTATAAAAATATCAGATGATACTTATACAAAAAAAACATTAAACCTGAAAGACCACCCAGAATATTTAAATCATCAAATCACCCTCTATGGTTTCAGAAAAGAATATCTGCATTCAGCAGGATTAGTTAACATCCTCTCATTTTCAATAGAAACGTCAGCAAAATAACCAAATAATAGATGATTTGGCACAAAAACAAATAAAAAAATATCAATTTGATAAAATAATCAGCAAAATAGTTGTTGAAACAAAATAAAATAATTATATTTGCACCCGAAACATAAAAACATTCACATATATGAACAGTATGAAGAATTTTGCATGGTGGTGGCATTACTCGAGATTAAAAAGTCGCGAGGCGTGAAGCTATGCTCTTCATCGTACAAAAAAGGCTCGTCGACTGACGAGCCTTTTTTGTTGTATCATACTGACTGATATGATCATAAGAATAAAAAAGAACAAACATAAACAATAAGGAGAAAAAAAGATGGAAAAAAGTAAGTACGGCGTTGATGAGAACGGTTTTTACGGAGAATTCGGAGGTGCGTATGTACCGGAGATTCTCTATAAATGCGTACACGATTTACAAGAAGCGTATCTACCGATTATTGAATCGGAAGAATTCAAAAAAGAGTACTATGCGCTGCTAAAAGATTATGTAGGTCGCCCCTCACCACTCTACTTCGCCAAACGAATGAGTGAGAAATACGGATGTAAGCTCTATCTGAAACGGGAAGACCTAAACCATACAGGTGCTCACAAAATTAACAACACCGTAGGTCAGATATTACTTGCCAAGAAGATGGGAAAGACTCGTATCATCGCTGAGACCGGTGCCGGTCAGCACGGGGTAGCAACAGCTACAGTATGTGCATTGATGAATATGGAATGTGAAGTGTTCATGGGAAAAACTGATGTGGAACGACAACATGTAAATGTAGAACGCATGAAAATGCTTGGTGCAAAAGTACATGCTGTAACGACAGGTAATATGACTCTGAGCGATGCATGCTCAGCTGCTATCCGTGACTGGTGCTGCCATCCATCCAACACCTTTTATATAGTAGGTTCCACTATGGGACCTCATCCATACCCAGACTTGGTTGCCAAGATGCAGAGCGTCATTTCCAAGGAACTGAAAGAACAACTTACAGAAAAGATTGGCCGTAATTATCCCGATTATCTTGTAGCCTGTATCGGTGGAGGAAGCAATGCTGCCGGCACCATCTATCACTACATGGATGATGACCATGTAAAAATCGTATTGGCAGAAGCTGGTGGCCATGGTATTGACACGGATTATACAGCAGCTACAATCCATTGTGGTTCCACAGGAATTCTGCATGGAAGCAAGATGTTAGTCATGCAGGATGAAAATGGACAAATCAAGGAAGCATTTACCATCTCTGCCGGACTTGATTATCCTGGCGTAGGTCCCATGCACTGCAATATGGCCGTCAAGCATCGTACAAAAGTATTTGCCATCAATGACGATGAAGCCATCAGAGCCGGTTATCTGTTGACCAGAATGGAAGGCATCATCCCAGCCATAGAGAGTGCCCACGCCGTAGCTGTGCTGGAGAAACTTTCATTTAAGCCCGATGATGTTGTAGTACTAACTGTCAGTGGACGTGGTGACAAGGATATAGAGACTTACCTGAAATACAGTGATGAGATGATGAAATAGAATAATAAGTGAACTGAACACATAGATGATAAAAATAAATAATTATGAAAATAGTTATCATAGACAACTACGACTCATTTACCTATAATCTAAGTCACTTGGTCAAGGAACTTGGAGTGGAAGTAGATGTAGTCAGAAATGACAAATTCGAATTATCCCAATTAGAGAGATACGACAAAATCATATTGAGTCCTGGTCCTGGCATACCAGAAGAAGCTGGTTTGCTTCTGGATGTCATCCGTAAATACGCAGGACATAAACCCATCCTGGGTGTTTGCCTAGGACACCAAGCTATTGGCGAAGTATTTGGAGCCAAACTGGAAAACCTGTCGGAAGTATTCCATGGAGTGGCTACAGAGGGTACACAATTCGGCAATGACCCCATTTTCAATGGCGTTCCCAAGCGCTTAATCATGGGTCGATACCACTCATGGGTAGTCAGTAAACAGGAGTTACCTGACTGTTTGGAAACAACGGCCGAAAGTGATGAAGGTCAGATTATGGGTATCCGCCATAAGAATTACGACATCCATGGCATACAATTTCATCCAGAGAGCGTACTAACCCCAGAAGGGAAAAACATCATTAAAAACTTTTTGAATCTATGAGTAATTTTAAATATCAAACATACAAGAAAGAAATACTTGCAGACCTTTACACACCAGTAGGAGTCTATATGCGAGTAAGGGATGTTTATCCACAAAGTGCACTGATGGAGAGTTCGGATTATCATGATTCCAACAACTCACGCTCATTCATCGGTATCAAACCCATCGGGAGCATAGCCATCTCCCACGGCGTAGCTATTGCCACATACCCGAACGGAACCATCAATAAGCACGAGATATCTGACGAATACCGTACAGATCAAGCCATCAATGACTTTATCAGAGAGTTTGAAGTAACTGGTGAAGGTTCACAATACTGCGGGCTCTATGGTTATACATCATTTAATGCCGTAAGATATTTTGAGCATATCAATGTGAAGGACGAAACCATGAGCAAGAATGATGCACCTGATATGCTTTACATTCTATATCGTGACCTTATCGTATTCGATCACTTTAACAATCTCATGGAAATCATTACGCTTGGAAGTAAAAGTGATGTAGATGAAATACTAAAACTCATCAACAAAGCTAACGTGCAAGCATACGGATTTCATCCTGTAGGTGAAACCACCTCACCACTTACTGACGAACAGCACAAAGCAAATATCCGCAAAGGAATACAACACTGTAAACGGGGAGATGTATTTCAAATTGTGCTGTCCAGAAGATTTATACAACATTACGAAGGTGATGATTTCAAACTATATCGTGCATTGCGCAGTATCAATCCAAGCCCTTATCTTTTTTATTTTGACTTCGGAGGATTTCGTATTTTCGGTTCATCACCGGAAACCCACTGTCGCATAGAAGGACAAAAAGCATACATAGATCCTATTGCCGGAACCACTAAGCGCACAGGTGATGCAGAAGCAGACCGAAAAGGAGCAGATTATCTCCGCAATGACCCAAAGGAAAATGCAGAGCACGTCATGCTGGTAGACCTGGCAAGAAACGACTTGAGCAGAAACTGCCACGATGTAAAAGTGGATTTTTACAAAGACCTGCAATACTATTCACACGTCATCCATCTAGTAAGTAGAGTTAGTGGTACATTAGATAATGGAGCTGATCCTATCAAAGCCTTCATTGATACTTTCCCCGCAGGCACATTAAGCGGAGCGCCCAAGGTACGTGCCATGCAACTCATCAGTGAATATGAACCACACAACCGTGGAGCTTATGGCGGATGTATCGGGTTTATCGGGCTTAATGGTAATCTGAATCAGGCCATTACCATCCGCACTTTTGTTTCCCGCAACGGCGAACTCTGGTTTCAAGCTGGCGGCGGCATCGTGGCTAAAAGCAGTGAAGAATATGAATTGCAGGAAGTAAACAATAAATTAGGAGCTTTAAGACGAGCCATCTTCATGGCAGAGAAATTATAAATAAGAACTTAAAATATAGAGGAACAAAATATGGCAGAAACAATGAAAAACATCCTTGACAGGGTGCTGAATCACGAGGAACTTACTCGTAAAGAAACTAAAGAAATTCTCATCGGTATCACTAAAAGTGAATACCCTAACGAACAGATTACCGCATTACTCACCGCCTTACAAATGCGCGGTGTGACGGTTGACGAATTATTGGGCTTTCGTGATGGAATACTCGAGACTGGTGTATCAGCTATTCTTAATGCAGACCGTTACATTGATGTAGTAGGCACAGGCGGCGACCGTAAAAACACATTCAATATCTCCACTACTTCCTGTTTCGTCATTGCCGGCGCAGGATATAAAGTTGCCAAGCACGGTAATTATGCAGCCACTTCCACCAGCGGTGCATCCAATGTGATACAGCAGCATGGTGTGAAATTCACAGCCGACCTTGACGTACTCAACCGTTCTTTAGACGAAGCTGGCATCGTATACCTTCATGCACAGTTGTTTGCCAAAGCAATGAAGTTTGTCGGTCCCATCCGCAAGGCACTGCAGTTCCCTACCGTTTTCAATCTGTTAGGTCCGTTAGTCAATCCGAGCCAACCAGCATGTCAACTGCTGGGTGTAGCCAATCTGGATCAGATGCGTCTGTACAGTAATGTATATCAGAAAATGAACATTGATTACGGTATTGTAAACAGTATAGACGGATACGATGAGATATCACTTACAGGTGATTTCAAAGTAAGCACAAACAAATATGAACGCATCTTCAAGCCTCAGGAACTTGGATTGCACATAGCCAAACCGGAAGAACTGGTAGCTGGTGCCACAGAGGATGAAGCCGCAAAGATATTCGATAATGTATTAAACAATACCTGTCTGCCGGCACAGAAGGAAATTGTAATGGCCAATGCTGCCTTTGGTATCCAAGTCATGGAGCAAGGCAAGAAGAGCATTGAGGAATGCCTGGATATTGCCCGTGAATCCATAGAAAGCGGTAAAGCACTCAAGACATTTAAGAAATTTGCAGAAATCAATTCATAATGGATATATTAGACGAGATTGTTGCACACAAGCGCATAGAGATAGCTGCCATGAAAGAGCAACTGTCCGAACGGGATATTCACCGACTGGTAGAGCCTATACTCTGTCAGTCAGTGACTTCCCTCAGCAATGCGCTTCGAAATTCTGATAGTGGCATCATTGCTGAGTTTAAACGTAAGTCACCATCCAAGGGATGGATACACGAAGATGGAAAAGCTGATGTTATTCCGTTCTCCTACCAACAGCACGGGGCATCGGCACTCAGCATTCTGACAGATGAGATGTACTTCGGCGGAAAAGACGAGTTCATACAAACTGCCCGTCAGAGTGGTGTCACCATACCTATTTTATATAAGAACTTCATTGTGGATGAATACCAGTTGTTTCAAGCCCGCCGGTGTGGTGCCTCTGCAGTACTGCTGATTGCAGCAGATTTATCCATGGCCGAATGCAAAAGTCTGATGAACACTGCCCATGAATTAGGTCTGGAAGTTCTTTTGGAAATGCATAGTGAAGGTGATCTGGATTACGCCAATCTTGAACCTGACGTATATGGCATCAACAATCGTAATCTCGGTACATTCATCACTGATGTAGAAAATTCATTCCGCCTGGCATCACGATTACCGGCAGATGCAGTCAAGGTAAGTGAAAGTGGTATCTCCAGTCCTGACACCGTAAAGAGTCTGAGACTGGCAGGCTTCCGGGGATTCCTCATTGGTGAGACTTTTATGAAGACAGGGCATCCTGGTTCAACACTTCAACAATTTATAAAAGCATTAAACTCATGATTATAAAAGTATGTGGAATGACCGACAGTGACAACATCAGTCAGGTCGCAGCTCTTGGAGTAGACTGGATAGGCATGATATTCTGGCCTAAATCTCCCAGATATGTGAAACAGATTAATGTGAATGCTGGTATCATACCAGACAGAGGTAATCTCACCAAGAATAAAAACAATATCCAGAGAGTGGGCGTTTTCGTTAATGACATGATGCAGAATGTGGTTACTCGCATTGTCAATTATCAATTGGACATGGTTCAGTTGCATGGTAATGAAACGCCTACTTATATTCAGAATCTCAAAGCCACCGTATTATCCGGGATACAGCCCAAACTGAAAATTATCAAGGCCATCAGTGTGACTACTGTGGCTGATATTGATCTTTATAAAGACTACGAAGACTGTGTGGACTACTTTGTTTTCGACACTAAATGTCCGTCAGTAGGAGGTAGTGGGCAACAGTTTGACTGGGACTTGCTCCAACGATACAAAGGAAGCAAGCCGTTTCTACTCAGCGGAGGCATCGGACCGGAAAATGCCATGCAGGTGAAAGCCTTCCATCATCCGCAGTGCATCGGTATAGACTTAAATTCCAAGTTTGAGATCTCACCTGGCATCAAAAATGTGGAGGCACTCAGACAATTCATTGAGCAAATAATGTAATAGAAGAAAGGAACATAAACATGAATAAAATCAATCATCTTTTCAGCGAAAGAGGCGACAAAAAAATCTTGTCACTCTATTTCTGCGCAGGCACACCTACCCTTCAGGGCACAGGTGAAGTCATCAAGACCATGGAACGAAGAGGTATATCTATGATAGAAGTGGGCATCCCGTTCAGTGATCCTCTCGCCGACGGTCCTGTCATTCAGGCAGCAGCTACCAATGCCATTCACAACGGTATGTCACTCAAATTGCTTTTTGACCAATTGGAAAGCATCAAGGAAGAAGTAAATGTACCACTGATTCTCATGGGCTATCTGAATCCCATTTTGAAATTTGGTATTGAAAAATTCTGCAAGCGATGCAAAGAAGCAGGAGTAAGCGGAGCCATCATTCCAGATTTACCCTTCAAGGACTACATGGATACGGTGAAACCTATTGCCGACAATTATGACCTTCGTATCATCATGCTGATTACTCCGGAAACATCAGAAGAGCGAATCAGATTCATCGATGAGCATACAGACGGCTTTATCTATATGGTTTCCTCTGCTGCCATTACGGGTGCACAAAATAATTTCGACGATGCCAAACAAGCATATTTCAAGAGAATCAATGCCATGAATCTACATAATCCACGGATGATTGGTTTCGGAATTTCCAACAAACAGACATTGGAGAGCGCACAAAACAATGCTGCAGGTGCTATAATCGGTAGTAAGTTCGTAACTTTACTAGACACTTATAAAAAACCAGAAAAAGCTCTTGACGAACTTTTTGATGCGCTAAAAAAATAAGAATACTACCATTTTGACGAAAAATCCTATATTTTCCGATAATTTGTATGGGTAATAAACGATTTTATTCGTAACTTTGCAAACGTCATGATTCATGACAAACTTATATACCCTAGAATCAATAATATTTGGGAGTATTTTTCATTAAGGGTTAATGACATTCCCTCATTGTTTAGTAGTAATGAACCAGACCGTGTCTGTGAAGATCCGGTCTGTTTTTGACTTCAAGGGTAGAGATAACAAACATAATAAAACAATAAAATTCAACACTATATTAGAAATATGAATTACCTAAAATTATTGCTAATGTGCTTGTTTATTCCTGTATCAACCGCAGTCAATGCAAATGCATGGGATACTCAGTACAGACAAATCGAGCAGAGAATCAAGCAACCTGAGTTTGCCAATCGTGTAGTATATATTACAAAATACGGTGCATCGCCAAAAGCGAAAGCTCAGGTAAACCAGTCAGCTATCAATAAAGCCATTGACATCTGCTCTAGAGCAGGTGGCGGCAGAGTTATCGTACCTGCAGGCCTGTACAATACAGGTGCTATAACGATGAAGAGTAAGGTAAACCTTGTGGTAGATAAGGGTGCCACACTTCTCTTTGTGTTCCAGCCGGAATTATACCCAGTGGTTCCTACCCGTTGGGAAGGTCTTGACTGCTGGAATCTTTCACCTTGTATATATGCGTATAAAGTGAAAGATGTCGCCATCACAGGCGAAGGAACCATTGACGGCGGCGGTACCAATGATACATGGTGGAAATGGTGTGGCGCCGAGAAATTCGGTTGGAAGCCTGGCACAATTAGTCAGCGCAACGGTTCAAGAGCCCAACTGCAGAAATATGCCGAAGATGGAGTTTCATTCGACAAACGTAAATTTGGTCCAAAGGATGGTTTACGCCCACAACTCATCAACTTTAATCAATGCGAGAACATACTGATAGAAAATGTGACCCTTCTTCGCTCACCTTTCTGGGTAATACATCCATTGCTCTCCAAGAATATTACAGTTCGTGGCGTACATATCAACAATGACGGACCTAACGGCGATGGCTGTGACCCGGAGTCATGCGATAATGTACTGATAGAGAACTGTTATTTCCATACGGGTGACGACTGTATTGCCATCAAGAGCGGACGTAACAATGACGGACGCATCTGGGACCGTCCCAGTGAAAACATCATCATCCGCAACTGTAAGATGGCTGACGGCCATGGCGGTATTGTCATCGGTAGTGAGATTACCGGTGGTTGCCGCAACGTGTTCGCAGAGAATAACGAGATGGACTCTCCTGAACTGGAACGAGTTATCCGTATTAAAACCAATACCTGCCGCGGAGGTATCATTGAGAATATCTTTGCACGCAATATCAAAGTAGGCCAATGTAAAGAGGCTGTGCTGAAAATCAACCTGGACTATGAACACAATGAGATATGCTGTCGCGGTTACGTCCCAACAGTACGCAACGTGAACATAGAAAATATCACCTGCGAAAAAAGCCAGTATGGTGTAATGGTTGTAGCACTGGACACAACCACAAACGTATATGACATTAATGTCAAGAACTGCAAATGGAATGGAGTGAGTGAAGGTAATTCCATTGTGGGAAAAACGCGCAATATCAATTTCGACAACCTCTTTATCAATGGCAGCATGTCACTGATGGATAATCCCTACAAGAATTACAGTCAGTGGATGACCATGTCTGAAATGAAAAGGGAACCGAAATCATATCTGCTGGACTTTTCCAAGTCACCTAAATGGAGTTACGTCATGGGTATCGAACTGGAAGCCATGCTGGATACCTATTTGAAATATGGTGGTGATGACATCAGAAATTACTGTCGGGAATACACCGATACGATGATTAATGATAAAGGTGAAATTCGCGGTTATAATCTGAAAGACTATAATCTTGACCAGATTCGCACCGGTCACTTTGTAGCCAGAATGTATCAACAATTTCCTGAAAAAAAAAATTTGATTGCGCTTGAGACGCTGATGGAGCAACTCAAGAAGCAACCGAGAACCAATGACGGTGTATATTGGCACAAAGCCATCTATGCTTATCAAGTCTGGCTTGACGGTATCTTCATGGGACTGCCCTACTACACGCTGACTGCCAATATGCTGCTGAAACCGAAACAAGCAACAAAAATCTTTGATGATGCCGTAAATCAGATATCAAAGACTTACGATAGGACTTACGATGCAAAGACAGGACTGAACCGTCATGCATGGGATGAAACTAACAAACAATTCTGGGCCGACAAGCAAAACGGTCAGAGTCAACACTGCTGGGGACGCGCACAGGGATGGTACTCCATGGCACTCATTGAACTGCTGGATGCCATACCACAAAATTATGCCCGCCGTGCTGAACTGATAGAACTGCTTCGCAAAGACCTGGATGGTGTTATTAGATGGCAGGACAAGAAATCTGGCGTATGGTATCAGGTAATGGATACACCCGACGGTAAAGGTAATTACCTAGAATCAACCTGCTCATCCATGTTTGCCTATGTTTTACTCAAGGCTTATAGAAAAGGATATCTTGGCAGCAAATACCGCGATGCCGGTATCAGAGCCTACCGGGGAATCATCAATAAATTTATCAAGATAAACGGCGATTCAACTATTTCGCTCACCAACTGCTGTGCTGTGGCAGGTCTCGGTCCAGGTGAAGGTCCTTATGTGAAGAAGCCCAATTACAAACGAGACGGTTCATACTCCTATTATCTGTCAGAACCCATACGCGATAATGATGCCAAAGGCTTAGGCCCATTCATTTGGGCATCACTGGAGATGGAAGCATTGGGCTACAATTCAGATAATGTAATGACCAGCATCAATCGTCAGGCAGTAGTTTCCCGCAATAATCCCATCCTCACTCACGCAGATACATTAGCATCACTGACCGTTGGCAACGGCCATTTCGCCACAACCGTGGATATCACCGGACTGCAGAGCTATCCATCTGAATACGCAAACGGAATACCACTGTGCAGTATGTCGGATTGGGGATGGCATACATTTAAAAATACGGACAAACTAAAACCCGCAGAGATGATGAAGGCTTACGATTTCGGACGAGGCCATCTAGAGAGTTATGCAACAGAATACAAACAGGGTGGTCGCCAACAAGCGGCCACTAACTATTTCCGTATCAATCCCCACAGAATCAACCTTGGATATGTTGGTCTGCAACTGAAAGACAAAGCAGGCAATATTATCCCTTTGAATAAGTTGGACAGTATTCGTCAAGAACAAGACTTATGGGATGGCAAAATTGAATCACAATTGATGGCAGATGGCAAAAAAGTGAAAGTAAGTACTGCATGCAGTCAGAATAAAGACCAGTTATTGACTCGAATAGAATCTACATTGCTTAAAAATCAACAAGCCACCGTTACGTTACGTTTTCCTTATCCTACAGGCAAACATGCCGATGACGCTTCTGACTGGAATAATGCGAATGCTCACCAGTCTGTTATCATCAGTCAGAACGAACATACTGCACTGATAGAGCGCACTCTCGATACTACGAAATACTATGTAAATGTGGAATGGGAAGGGAATGCCAAAATCACGGAAACGGACAAACATGAGTTTACGCTCACTACCACTGATGACCTATTGACGGTCGGAATCACCTATACAGAGAAACTGCCAGAAAAGGACAAAGCTTTCGAATATAACCAGGCACTCAAAGCCGTCATGAAAGCATGGTCCAAATGGTGGAACAGAGGAGCCATCGTGGATTTCTCCGGGTGTACAGACCCGAGAGCCAAGGAACTGGAACGCCGGGTAGTTCTATCACAATATCTCACCCAAATCAACTGCGCCAACAATATGCCTCCACAGGAGACCGGACTTACCTATAACACATGGTACGGCCGTCCACATCTGGAGATGACATGGTGGCATGCCACAGATTTTGCACTCTGGAACCATCCCGAAAACCTGGGGAATATACTCAGTTGGTACACCGATGTCGCCTATCCCGCAGCAGTAAACATAGCAAGACGTCAGGGTTTCAAGGGTGCTAGATGGATGAAAATGACAGACCCTCAGGGCGGCGAAGCACCATCCAATACAGGTTCATTCCTTATTTGGCAGCAACCTCACTTCATTTACCTCGCAGAGGAAATGTACCGCGCTCATCCGTCTGCAGAGACACTTAAGAAATATAGCAAACAAGTAGAAGCTACTGCCGAATTTATGGCAGACTTTGCATGCTATGATAAGAACCTGAAACAATATCTTCTTCCAGGTTCAACGGCCATGCAGGAATCTATGTCTAAGGATTTCTCCTATCGCCATCCCTTCGAAATAGCCTATTGGCGATATGGTTTGCGCACAGCCCAACTGTGGCGTGAGCGTGCAGGACTGGTACGTAATGCCGACTGGGACAAAATTATTAATGGCATGAACCAGCTGGTGGAACAAAATGGCATATATACTGCCGGTGCACCCAAGATGGCATTCGACAACAACCATGCTACGAAAAGTTTTGATCCTTTCATCACACCTGACCAAGATGGTAATGCCAATATATCCGAAGCTGAATTCGCATTCAAATCACGCAGCGACCATCCTGCAGTATTAGGTGTCTGCGGACTCTTGCCCACAGACTCTGTACTCTATGACCGCACTAAGATGACAACAACCCTCAACTGGGTGATGAATAATTGGAACTGGAATACCACATGGGGATGGGATTACGGAATGGTAGCTATGGCTGCTGCACGACTCAATCAGCCAGAAACAGCCTTGCAAGCTATACTCATAGATAAACAGAAAAACACTTACCTCGCCAATGGTCATAACTTCCAGGAGCCCAAACGCCTGCGCCTCTATCTTCCGGGCAACGGTGCACTACTCACCACGGTAGCCATGATGTGCGCTGGATGGGATGGATGCCAGGAACCCAACAATCCCGGATTCCCTAAAGACGGAAAATGGAATGTGAGATGGGAAGGTCTACAAAGAATGCAATAAAGTCTGATCCTCAAACTAAAATAACACAATAACGACAACACAAAACACAAATAAGATGAAAAAGAAAATTCTGACATTTGCTATGATGCTTATAGCATCCATAGCTATGGCTCAAGCGCCCGCATTCCCAGGTGCAGAAGGCGTTGCCCGCCTCACCACTACAGGAGGTCGCGGTGGTAAAGTTATACATGTAACTAATCTGAATGATTCCGGCACTGGTTCTCTGCGTGCAGCGATTGCTACAGCCGGTGCCCGCATCGTCGTTTTCGACGTATCCGGTACTATTGAACTGCAGAGTTCATTGAAAATCAGCAATGACAACATATCTATAGAGGGACAGACTGCTCCCGGCGACGGTATCTGTCTGAAGAACTATACGATGGCTATCAATGCCAATAACGTGATTGTCAGGTTCATCCGCTGCCGTATGGGCGATGAAGCCGCTACGGAAGATGACGCCATGACGGGCAGTCATCACGACAATTCTATATGCAGCAACATCATCATAGACCACTGCTCTATCAGTTGGAGTACAGATGAATGTGGCTCTTTCTATGGAAATAAGAATTTTTCTCTCCAATGGTGTATGCTGTCAGAGAGCCTTCGAGTATCCATCCATGAAAAAGGCACACATGGATATGGAGCCATCTGGGGCGGACAGAATGCGCTCTTTGCCCATAACCTGCTGGCACATCATGACAGTCGTAACCCAAGGTTCGACCATGATTATGTTTCTACCCTGAAAGGTCCTATCGACTATATTAATAATGTGGTTTACAACTGGGGCAGCAACAGCAGTTATGGTGGTGAGTCGGCCAACGACAACAACACATACCGCAAGATAAATATGGTGAACAACTATTATAAATATGGTCCTGCAACGGGCAGTCACAAATATCGCATCGCCAATCCTACTACCAGTTGCAGCAACTGTACAAGTGCCATGAGTACCTCAACGATTGTTCCCGGGCATTTTTATGTGGCAGGCAACTATGTGTATGGCTCTTCATCAGTGACTGGCACCAACTGGAATGGCATAGAACCCGATGATGCATCTTACACTTCCGCTATCAAATCGGATACCCGCTTCACTACAGATGCAGAGAACGACATCAATATGCATGCTGCCACCACTGCCTATGAAAAGGTACTGAATTATGTGGGTGACTGCTACAGACGTGACACCATAGACAGAAGAATAGTAAGAGAGGCCAAGACTGGTACATACACATTCAAGGGGAGTAACGGTTCTACAGGCGGACTGATTGATACACAGGGCGACGTAGGCGGATGGCCTATTCTGGTTAGCAAGACTAAACTCTCGGATACCGATAATGACGGAATGCCTGATGTTTGGGAAACTGCCAACGGACTGAATCCAAACGATGCCAGCGATGCCATTACCTATACATTGGATACGAAGGGCTACTACACCAATATTGAGGTTTACTGCAACAGTCTGGTGGAACCACTCGTAAAACTACAGATGGCAGATGCTGAAAGTGGATTCACAGAGTATTATCCTACAACCACTTCTGCCACAGGTATAGAATATTATGATGGCAAAGTAGCTGAGGGTGACTATACAGGTACTAAGACAGAAGACGACAGTACCCAGGCTGCTGTAACTTACGTTTTAAGTCAGGAAACTTACAGTAGCAGTCCCACTGCAGGTGAATATGATTTCAATAACGGGTTTTCCATTACCAACACAGCATCCAAGGCTTATGGAAAAGGCAACGATAACTGCATCAAATACTCCAGCAATACTCAATATACTATCAATATTCCCTCTGCGGTAACTATCAAGGCTGTCAATTTCTATGGATATGATAATTACGCCGATATGGATTCATACATAGGTGAACTGAACAGCACCGTATACCCACAGAGCGACACGAATGTCTTCAAGGCCAAGAATGCTGATGGAACTGTGAATATGAATTCGATAGACTTCACGCTGAGTACACCAGTTATCAGTACACTCACGTTTACTCCAAAAGGAAAACAGATAGGAGCCATCGTCACACTCACAGGTACAACATCAATTACATCTGGCATCAATTTGAATACAACAAACACGACGCAAATAGCCAATGAAACTTACTATAACTTACAGGGAATTCGTCTGCGCTCAGCGCAAAAAGGACTGAACATCAGAGTTATCAAATTTGCTGACGGCTCAATCATAAGCACAAAGATAATCAAATAAATAGTTTAATTCCTTATTTCCGCAGGCGAATCTCTTGCATAAATTAGAATGTTTTTGAGAGCTGTT
>DAIRCP010000012.1:0-6566 GCA_036796635.1 Prevotella sp.
GCCTGAGCCGCTGCCAATCTTGCGATAGGTACGCGGAACGGAGAACATGAAGCATAATTCATACCAATCTTGGCACAGAACTTGACGCTGCTCGGCTCACCACCGTGCTCACCACAGATACCTGTACGCAGGTCAGGACGCTGAGCGCGACCATTGGTGACTGCCATCTTGATGAGCTGACCTACACCTTCCTGGTCAAGTACCTGGAATGGGTCAACCTTCAGAATCTTCTTGTCCAGATATACGGGCAGGAATGATGCGATATCGTCACGGCTATAACCGAAGGTCATCTGTGTAAGGTCATTGGTTCCGAAGGAGAAGTACTGAGCTTCCTTGGCAATCTCACCGGCGGTGAGGGCTGCACGTGGAATTTCTATCATCGTACCAATCTCGAAATCAATCTTAATGCCGTACTCAGCAAATACCTCTGCTGCGGTCTTGGTGATAATGCTCTTCTGCTGCTGGAGCTCCTTGATGGTACCAATCAGCGGAACCATAATCTCCGGCATAGGATTCTTGCCTTCCTTGCGCAATTCACAAGCGGCACTGAGGATGGCACGGGTCTGCATGGCAGTAATCTCAGGGAATGTGATACCCAGACGACAGCCACGATGGCCCAACATTGGATTGTTTTCTGCCAATGAATCCACACGACGCTTGATAGTTGCCAAATCTACTCCCATTTCCTTTGCCATGGTTTCCTGACCGGCAATATCATGAGGTACGAACTCATGCAATGGTGGATCCAGCAGTCGGATATTGACCGGACAGCTGTCCATTGCCTCGAGGATGCCCTTGAAGTCAGCCTTCTGATAAGGAAGCAACTTAGCCAGTGCCTTCTCACGGCCTTCACGGGTCTCTGCCAGAATCATCTCGCGCATAGCGATAATCTTCTTGTCATCAAAGAACATGTGCTCCGTACGGGTAAGACCGATACCTTTGGCACCGAAAGCACGTGCAACCTGTGCATCATGCGGTGTATCAGCATTGGTACGAACCTGCAACTTGGTATACTTATCGCACAGTTCCATCAGTTCCTTGAAGTCACCGCTCAGTTCTGCTGCCTTGGTAGGCACTTCGCCTGCATATACTTTACCGGTGGTACCATTCAGTGAAATGTAATCTCCCTCGTGATATACCTTACCGTCTATCTCTACTGTCTTGGTCTTATAATCTACATTGAGGGCACCTACGCCTGACACACAGCACTTACCCATACCACGAGCAACAACAGCTGCATGAGATGTCATACCGCCACGGGCTGTAAGGATACCTTCAGCTGCCGACATACCTGCGAGGTCCTCAGGAGAGGTCTCGATACGTACCATCACAACCTTGTGACCGTCTTTATTCCACTCCTGCGCATCGTCTGCATGGAATACGATCTGACCGCAAGCTGCACCTGGTGATGCCGGCAGACCCTGAGCGATGACCTTAGCCTGCTGCAATGCAATCTTATCGAATACGGGGTGAAGCAACTCATCCAACTTCTGTGGCTCACAACGCAAAATGGCTGTTTTCTCATCTATCTCGCCTTCATGCAACAGGTCCATAGCAATCTTAACCATGGCTGTACCTGTACGCTTACCGTTACGAGTCTGGAGGAACCAGAGTTTTCCTTCCTGTACGGTGAACTCCATATCCTGCATATCGTGATAGTGATGCTCCAGTTTGTCCTGGATGCTATTCAGTTCAGCATAGATAGAAGGCATAGCTTCCTCCATGGATGGATATTTGGCAGCGCGGTCTTCCTCAGAGATACCTGCACGGTCAGCCCAGCGCTGTGAACCAATCTTGGTAATCTGCTGCGGTGTACGGATACCAGCAACGACATCCTCACCCTGTGCATTGACCAGATACTCACCATTGAAGAGGTTTTCACCATTACCGGCATCGCGGCTGAAACATACACCTGTAGCAGATGTATCACCCATATTGCCGAATACCATTGCCATGACGGATACAGCCGTACCCCACTCGTCAGGAATTCCTTCCATCTTACGATACAGGATAGCACGCTCATTCATCCAGCTGCGGAATACGGCACAGATAGCTCCCCAAAGCTGCTCGATAGGATCACTTGGGAATTCCTTTCCCGTACGCTCCTTGATGGCTGCCTTGAAAAGTGCTACCAACTCCTTCAACTCATCTACAGACAAGTCTTTGTCCAACTTCACACCACGCTCTGCCTTCACTTTCTCGATAATCTCCTCGAAGGGATCAATATCTTCCTTGTTTTCCGGCTTCATCTCGAGCACGACATCACCATACATCTGTACGAAACGGCGATAAGAATCGTAAACGAAATGTGGATTGTTGGTCTTGCGAACCATACCTTCGGCTACTTCATCATTCAAACCCAGATTGAGGATTGTATCCATCATACCAGGCATAGATGCACGCGCTCCGGAACGAACACTGACGAGCAGCGGGTTCTGAGCATCACCGAACTTTGAATTCATCAAGGTTTCAATGTGTTTTACAGCGGTAGTAACGTCTGCATTAAGCAATTCCATGATGCGTTCCTGCCCCACTTCATAATACTCATTGCAGCAATCGGTAGTAATTGTAAATCCAGGAGGTACCGGAACCCCTATCAGGTTCATTTCGGCGAGGTTAGCGCCTTTACCACCCAGTTGTTCGCGCATCTGCGCATTGCCCTCGGCCTTTCCATTGCCGAAGAGATAAACTCTTTTTTCACTCATAAGTTAGTTTCTTATTTTTCGATTAACATTAATATTGATAATAATTTCTACTTGCAAATATAGCATTTTCCAAATAATAAACCAAAGAAAAACTAAAAAAAATGCCAACTAGAGGTTACATTTTGGATATTTGCACGACGAAAGGGCTAAATATGGTCTTATTATTAAAAAAAATGTGTAACTTTGCACGCAAATTCAAAAATGAATATGACTAGAAAGAAGAAACCTTTACCGATATTGGAAGGTGTGACCATTACTGATGTGGCTGCCGAAGGCAAGTCGTTGGTAAGAGTAAATGACATGGTGGTGTTCGTGCCATTCTGTGTACCAGGTGATGTGGTGGACTTACGAATCAAAAAGAAGCGCCACAGTTATGCTGAAGCGGAAGTGATTCGCTTTATCTCTTATAGTAAGGTACGCGAAAAAGCTTTCTGCCAGCACTTCGGCATCTGCGGCGGATGCAAATGGCAAATTCTGCCTTATGAGGAACAACTCAAAGCTAAACAGAAGCAGATACATGACCAGTTGACCCGTATCGGTAAGATAGAACTGCCGGAATTCCGTCCTATCATGGGTAGTGTGAAAACTACAGAATACCGCAATAAAATAGAATTCGGTGCAAGCAACCGCAGATGGTTTACTGCCGAAGAACTGAGAAATCCTGATCTGAACCTGGAAACTGCGCAGCGCGATGCACTGGGTTTTCATATCACGGGTGCTTTCGATAAGATATATCCGATAGAAAAGTGCTGGCTCATGGACGACCTGAGTAATCAAATCCGTAATGAGATACGCGACTTTGCTATCGCACATGAAATCACATTCTTTGACCTCAAAGCACAGACGGGGCTGCTGCGTGATGTGATTATCCGCAACTCCAATACGGATGAATGGATGGTGATATTCCAGTTCCACTACTCCCGCTCTGAAGGTGACGAAGCGGTGCTCCAACAGGAAGAACAGCAGGCAAAAACATTACTTCAAGATATTGCTGATAAATTCCATAAAATCAGTGCATTACTCTACTTGGACAATCAGAAATGTAATGATACGATAGGTGATCAGGAGATTCTGGTATTCAAGGGTGAGGACCATATCTTCGAGACTATGGAGAACCTGAAATTCAAAGTGGGCCCGAAGAGTTTCTACCAGACAAATACGGAGCAGGCTTACCACCTGTACTGCGTAGCCAGGGAGTTTGCCAACCTCACGGGCAATGAACTGGTATATGACCTCTATACAGGTACCGGGACAATAGCCAACTTCGTGGCTGATAAGGCTCGTAAAGTAATCGGTATAGAATATGTACCGGAGGCGATAGAGGATGCAAAAGTGAATTCTGAAATCAACAAGATAGACAATACGCTCTTCTTTGCAGGAGATATGAAGGATATTCTGACTGATGATTTCATTGCGCAGCATGGTCGCCCGGATGTGATTATCACCGACCCGCCAAGAGCCGGTATGCACCCTGACGTAATCAAAACTATACTGAATGCACTGCCAAAACGCATTGTCTACGTGAGTTGCAATCCTGCCACACAGGCCAGAGATCTGGCTGACCTGGACGTAAGGTACAAGGTGGAAGCAGTACAGCCTGTAGATATGTTCCCACACACTCCGCACGTGGAAAATGTAGTGATGCTGACACTGAAAGACGAATAAAGATTAAAATACCGATGACAACAAAAGTAATTTTAGGTGCTGTATTTATGAGCAGTGCGCTCATGGTTCAGGCACAAGACAAAAAAGTGTTTGACACTCCAAAATTCTACGGGTACGGCATGATGCAGTACACAAGTAATTTTCAGAGCGGAAACAAGACCAACTCATTCAACCTCAGAATGATACGTCTCAACGTTTCTGGTAAAATCCTTGGCGAATTTGAGTACAGATTACAAGGACAGGTAAATGGTAATACCAGTACACTGGGCAGCAGTCCCCGTATCGTGGACATGTACGTGGAATGGCAAAAATACAATTTCTTCAAGGTAAAGGCTGGTCAGTTTAAGCGCGCCTTCACATTCGAAAATCCTATGCACCCGATAGACGAGGGATTTATGAGCTTCTCTCAAGTGGTATCCAAGTTAAGCGGTATGAACGACAGGACGGGTGAACATGCCAGCAACGGCCGTGATATCGGTGTGCAACTGCAAGGTGACTTTCTGAAAAGCACAACCGGCAGAAATCTGCTCCATTATCAGGTGGGCGTATATAACGGCCAGGGGATCAACACGGCTGACGTGGACAATAAGAAAGACATTATCGGCGGTCTATGGGTTATGCCTATAAAGGGGATGCGCATTGGTGCCTTCGGCTGGGTAGGTTCACAAGCTCGCAATGGCAGTTACACCTACTGCGACAATGAGGGCAATAAAATTCTCGATGCTACAGGAAACACCATTACGAAGACTGGAATAGTTAGTCTGAACCAATACAGATATGCACTAAGTGCTGAGTACAAACAAAAAGAATTCCAGTTGCGTGCTGAGTACATTCACTCCACAGGATATGGCTTTGCCACTACTGACCAAAACACCAGTAATGAAAAAGATGCCAACATCAATTATGCCGACGGCAACAAGGCAGACGGTTTCTATGCAGCTGCCATCGTACCTATTGTACCCAACAAACTTCAGGCGAAAGCTCGTTACGACCTCTATCGCAAACGCGCAGATTGGAGTACAAGCAAGACACAATATGAGGCTGGCGTAAATTACTTCTTCAACAAGGACCTGCAATTAAACGCAGAATATGCTTTTGTAAATGACCGCGCCAGTACGCTCAAGCAGAACTATAGTCTGTTGGATGTACAGTTGGATGTGAGATTCTAAAGTAAAAACATCAATACTCCATCAAGAGATGAAAACCAGCAATGAAGCGAGAAACTTGATTGCCGGTTTTTTATAAGTGTATCATTTATACTCATTTTTAACTATCTTTAGATGATGTGATGAAATTTTCAAGTCTAAAAGTATTACCTTTGCACAATAAAACCAATTCTAAAAGATATTTTAAGGTAGGATAACAATATTGTAGTACAATTAACGTTATTTTATTAAAACGAAATATTGAAGACTGAATCATCATGACAATGCAATATATACTGATTATCTTAGCACTCTTATTAAGTTTGGTATGTGGACTCATATCCATGCCTCTCATAATTAGATACTGTATAAGTCACCATCTATATGATCTCCCCAACGAGCGGAAGATACATCACAATAAAATTCCCCGATTAGGTGGCATCTGTTTCTTACCCAGTATGCTGCTAGCCACGATTGCCATCATCTTTCTCAATCGGGAAGAAGCTACTGTCACGTTCTCTCTGTGGTCTGTAAATTTTTTCATCTCCCTGGCCATTATTTATCTCACAGGACTTGTGGATGACCTTACCGGACTGAACGCTACAACCAAACTGATTATGCAGATTATTGCAGCCAGTTTTATGCCCATGTCCGGACTCTGGATTAATAACCTATATGGATTCTTCGGTATTTATGCCATCCCATTTTTCGTAGGAGCACCTCTTACAGTATTCATCATGGTATTCATTGATAATGCCATGAATCTGATAGACGGAATAGACGGTCTGTGTGCTGGACTGAGCATACTAAGCCTGGGAGGTTTCCTATATTGTTTCCTGCGAGAGGGTCTACTGCTATACTGTCTGCTCATAGCTGGACTGATAGGCGTGCTCATCGCATTTATGAAATTCAATCTGTTTGGCGACCCGAGTAAGAAACAGAAAATATTCATGGGTGATTCAGGTAGTCTGAGTGTTGGTTTCATATTGGGATTCCTGCTTGTAAAATTCACGATGGACAATCCCGGAGTCATGCCGTTCCGCAGGGATTC
>DAIRCP010000012.1:6666-48216 GCA_036796635.1 Prevotella sp.
ATAGATGTCATTCTCTGGATGATTTTCCATATCACAATCAACATGAAGATAAAGGCTCGAGGTGAGCATCCGTTCGTAGTATGCGAGAATTTATGCAAGAAGAAGGAGGGATACTCATGCTGAAACGTCTACTTGACATCATTGGTGCTGTCACAGGTCTCACACTCTTTTCACCTGCATACATCATCATCATATTAGGACAAAAAATCAGCAGCAAAGGTCCCATTTTCTATGCACAAGAACGTATAGGGAAAGATGGAAAGGCATTTTACATCATCAAATTCCGCACGATGACGGTGAATTGTGAAGATGATGGTATTCCCCAACTGGCCGAAGAGAACGATGAACGTCTGACAAAATTCGGAAAATTTCTGCGTAGCCATCATCTAGATGAGATGCCACAGCTATGGAATGTATTGCGCGGGGACATGTCATTTGTGGGCTATCGTCCCGAACGGCGCTTTTTTATAGAACAGATACTGATGCGGAGACCTGACTATACCCTGCTCTACCAGATTCGTCCTGGTATCACATCGAAAGCTACCATCTATAATGGCTACACCAATACGATGAAAAAAATGATTACCCGTCTGGACATGGACTTGGAATATCTGCGCCATCACTCTCTGTGGATAGACACAAAAATAGTGGCAGAAACTTTTTTCAGAATTATTTTTGGGAAAAAAATATAGACAGGGAATCAATATCTGCGGAAATGCAGACGGAGACTGGACGAGGATATCACGAGCTTATCATCCAGTTGCTCGATGGTAAATGATTCATCCAGTGCATTGACTCCCAACGGTCGCAGTAAGATAATATCCGTAATTACTTTGTCCTGCTCATCTCTGTCATCTTTATATGGACTATAAAGACGAAGACTATTGCCGTTATAGTCGAATTTGAAATACACATTATAGGAATCACCCTTATATTTTCTCACTTCTACAAGATCTTTCTGTACGCCCCAAAACACACCCTGTGATTTCATATCAACTGATACGTTATTACTCAGGGTATCCACGCTCTGCAACTGCCAGAATCCATCCAAATCCCCATTATTGGAAGTTTCAATGTCACATGATGTCAACAAGAGACCGACCAGGACTATCATATATATAAGGATATGCTTCATTTCTAAAATATGTTTATCTATAATTTAATTGCTATTTTTCTTCAGATAACTGAATATTCCCGTTTTTGTAATAGTAAACTGCCCGGCTGTGTTATTTCCCAGCAACTGACCGCGGTCAAGTCCAAGGGAGAAAGTGACTCCCCAACCCTGCAATAGCTGGCACTGATGAAAATGGTAACTCAACTCAGCGAGGAGACTGAAATTCTCCCTCGGGTCATCAAAAGGTGACTCATACGTACCATATCCCTTTTCATAAGTAGCCAGCACCCGAAAATGCAGATAAGGAACAGGATTGCCATTAAAACCTAGATGCCAGGCGACAAAACGATTATTCTGTATGACGATGGTACCGTTATCATTATAAAGTGGCGATGTATAAAGTGGATTACCCATCACCTGTCCCCAATGCTGCCAGCCGGTAAAGATGGAATGATTATAATAATTATCATTTCCACTGATCTGACTGTATAGATTTTCGGTATGATCGTGATATATTGGTCCACTCTGATATTTAGTATACAGGTATTCAAGGACGATACCTCTCAGCCAATGTCCCTTCTTAAGTTTCAGTTCGCCGCCAAGCATCATATCCTTAAAAGCATACAGGAATACCGAAGAACTCTTCCGTTTCCGCCAGTCGCCATCTTCACCATAACCATTTGTACCCAGGAAATACAGTTGGGAATGGTCCTCAAAATAATGATCCAGATAAAATGCCATAGACCAATTATCATAGTCGAAATTCACACGAGCCAACCAACTGCCCAACTGATTACCTGACACATTCTTGTATATCTTCTCAGGCGCATCAGAACCTGATAGTGTAAGTGCATGCCAAGCTCCCAATAAACCGCCTTCATTAACGATGTAAGACTGACTGCCGCCTTCCACAGCACTTACATTGTAGGATATGCCACCATATTGGGCAGCCATCTCCAGTCCCAATTCAAAGGAAAGCGCTTTCAGCCTATCCTTATTCTCTATTTTGAGGTAAGCCGCCTTCGTATGTATCCAGGTATTCTGGGTATATTTACTCGCTTGGGAAGTAAAGTCACGCTGCCATTTATTATCGGTAGTCTTACCAAAAGAGAGATGTCCCTTGAGACTTAGCCAACCTTTCGTATAAGGTACCGTCCAATAATCGCGGAGTGCAAGACGGGCCTCAGGTATAGGACGTGCATTTTTACCCAATGTCTGCGAGCCACTGCTTAGTTCTGCATCCTTCATTTCCATGGGCTGCTGTTTGCTACCTATAGAGAAAGTTCCTTTCAGCCATCTGCCCTCCACATAAGCCTGTTGAACAATCAACTTACTGGTGAAGTGAGTGGCAGCAGCTACATCTAAACAATATCCGAATCCCCATCGACGATGGTCATCCAGAGACAAAGGACGTTCGGCGGCAGCGCGTAAATATCCATTATATGATTCAAGTGAACTCAAACCATACTTATTGGCATTCAGCCACAAAGAGTTATGACGTCCATCTCCAACTGTAGTCTGCAACTCAATTTTATAATTAAGTCGGTCTAGCAACAAACTATCAACTTTCAGTGCATGATTGACAGATGTCACACACATTGCTACACAGAAACAAGAATATCTTAAGTTCATCGGTTGCAAATTTAGACATAATTTTCCAATTCGCAGCTAATTTAATCAAGGAAAAATGATAAAAAAGACGAGAATGAGTAGTTATATAGGGAATTTCCCCCGCTTGTTTAGGGAAAATCCTTTTGGTATCTGCAGAAAATACGCTTACTTTGCATCAGAAACAAAAAGAAGTATAACAATTTAAAAATACGATTATGAAAAAGTTTATGATAACTCTAGTAGCATTGATTACGCTCAGCGTATCTGCTAACGCAATGTCGTACGAACAGGCACGTAATGAAGCCCTCTTCCTTACAGACAAGATGGCTTATGAATTGAACCTCACTGACGATCAATATGAGGCCGCGTATGAAATCAATCTTGATTACCTGATGAGCGTAACGAGTTATGATGATGTATACGGCTCTTATTGGAACCAAAGAAATCTCGACCTCAGTTACATTTTATATGACTGGCAGTGGAACACTTTCCGTGGAGCCACCTATTTCTATCGTCCTCTCTACTGGAATTCCGGTTACTGGCACTTCGGTATCTACGCACGCTATCCACACCGTGATTACTTCTACTTCGGCAGACCTGATTTCTATGCATCTTATCGTGGTGGACACAGCTGGCGCGACAACAATGAAAGAAGCTGGTATTATGGACGCCGCGATAACTTCCGCAGCAATAACTTCAGAGGTGGTATGAGAGACAATTACAACCGTAATTCATACAATGATGAACGCGGTAGCAGCACTCGCAGTACTGTACGCTCAGGTGAGTTTGGTAGCTTCGGACGTAGCAATAACAATAACTCTGGCTATAACAATAACGGTGGATTCTCCAACAGTGGCATAAATCGTTCATCTTCCAACAATTCATTCAGTCGTGGATTCGGCGGTACACGCAACTCCGGAGGTTTCAGCAATATGCGCAACAGTTCTTCTTCTAATTCAGGAGTGAGCCGAAGTGTTGAGACAAGCCAACGTCCCAGCATGAGTTCTGATGGATTCGGAAACATGCGCAGTTCTGGCAGTTTCGGTGGTGGAAGCACACGTAGTGTTGAGTCAAGCCCACGTTCCAATATGAGTTCAGGTGGTTTCGGCAGCATGCGCAGTTCAGGTAGTTTCGGTGGTGGAAGTACACGCAGTTCTAGCAGCTTCGGCGGCAGCAGTATGCAACACTCAACCCCATCATCAGGTAACAGTTCCAATTCACATTCATCCGGTGGATTCGGAAGTCGTCGATAAGTGAATGAGAGACTAAGTTAAAGTTTCAGTACACGTACTTCGGCATTGGTCATTTTCTCAATTTGGTTCATTGGCTTATGATAATACACAGCCTGGATAGCCTTATTGATGATTCCATGGCCAACAGCAAAGACCACTTGATTAGGATAATCTGACTTAATATATTCTAGAAAACGCTGGGCTCGCTCTTGTAGTTGGTCCAGCGTTTCTATGTCATCTGTCCATTTTGCATCTTTCAAGTCTGGTATAAATCTTCCAGTGAATGACCCCCAGTCACGTTCCCGAAGAAGAGGGGTGGTATGGAGCTGTATAGCATGAGAGCGGGCAACAATCTCTGCAGTATCCATGGCTCGCTTCAAATCACTCGACACAAACGTGTCTATCTTCACATCAAACATTTTCACGGCCAGTGCCTCGGCCTGCCGTATTCCTGCCTCGTTCAACCGTCCGGGAGTCTGCCCCTGCATCACCTGATTGGCATTGTCAACCGTCTCACCATGCCTTACTAAATATAATAAAGTCATACCTAAATATATTTTTTGGTGCAAAAGTACAAAAAATAGTTGGATGTTTACAATATTATTTCTAAATTTGCACCTATTATGAGAGTAATTCAAAGTTCTGTATTTCGCGCCGTCTGCGCTATCGTGGTAGGCGCATTGCTCATAAAGTATCCTGATAACACCGTCACATGGATTACCATCTGCATCGGTTTACTTTTCTTTATGAGCGGTATCATCAGCGTCATTGCATACTGGAATGCCCGCAAACAAACCAGCGATTATACAATAACAAATGCTGACGGTCAGGTAATCAGTGGCGGACGCCCTACCTTTCCGCTTGTAGGAACAGGTAGCCTGATATTTGGTGCGCTGCTGGCACTCAGTCCTCATATATTCATCTCCGCACTGATGTATATTCTGGGCATTATACTCATTATGGGCGCCGTGAATCAGCTGTGGTCGCTCATCAATGCCAACAAATTGGGCAAAGTACCCGTCACTTGGTGGATATTTCCCTGTTTGATATTCCTGACCGGACTCTATGTTATGGTGAAGCCCATGGACAGCGCATCGCTTCCTCTACTCATTCTTGGATGGTGCTCAATGGTTTACGGCGTGACAGAGATGATACTGCAACTCATGTTCTACCGCATTCACAAGAAAATAGAGACACCCAAAGAATAAAAAAAATCGCTAATCTGCTTGCTTATACCAAATATATTATGTAACTTTGCAAACAGAAAGGAAAGAGATCTAGGGTCGTACCGGTTCGATCGGGATACTCATCAATTTAAAAACGAAAACCGAGAAGTCATCCTTTATCAATGGCGGGCCACGTGCCTCTCTGAGGTAGCTGTAAAGCCGGTGGATTACAAAGATGGGGAGCTCTCAAATCTTATGTTATAAGGAGTTTTCATCACATCATTGGTGCGACCCTTTTTTCTTCTTCCTCACTAATCCCTATATAAATTATGTTTTCTGGAATAATAGAAGAATTTGCTACCGTTGTAGCAATCAATAAAGACCGCGGGAACATCGACTTCTCGCTGAGATGCTCATTTACCAGTGAGCTGAAGATAGATCAAAGTGTTGCTCATAATGGTGTATGCCTCACTGTTGTGCGCATAGACGGCGATGTATATACTGTCACGGCTATGAAGGAGACGCTTGACCGCAGTAACCTGGGTTTACTTCACGTAGGCGATAAGGTGAACGTGGAGCGCTCCATGTTGATGAACGGCAGACTGGATGGACATATCGTGCAGGGGCATGTGGACGAAACTGCCAAATGCATTGACATGCATGATGCTGACGGCAGTACCTACTTCACCTTTGAATACAAAAAGGATAAGGAAATGGCTCGACATGGTTACTTCACGGTGGACAAAGGAAGTGTAACCGTAAACGGTGTGTCACTCACAGTCTGCAACCCTACAGCCAACACTTTCCAGGTGGCCATCATACCTTACACGCTGGAGCATACCAATTTCTGCGATATTAAGAGAGGTTCCATTGTCAATATCGAATTCGACATATTAGGTAAATATATCGCTAGATTACAAGAAATTTAAAATAATTGTTAAATCGCCAAATCTTATCGAAGATTTGACGATTTATTTCTACTAACTAGCCATATATATATATCTTATTTTTTTGTTTGGCGGATTATGTCTACTTTTGCACCATGAATTTAGAATTATAAAACAAAAACGTAACAACAACACAAAACGAATAAATAAGGTATGAAAAAAGGCATCCTACTCATTGCAGCCCTCTGCCTAACCATGACGGTCAGTGCTCAGAAGAAGTGGAGTTTGCAGAATTGCATCGATTATGCACTGCAAAACAACATCAGCCTGCAAAAGAACAAGATTACAAAGCTCTCAGCCATAGAAGACTGGAAACAGTCCAAGGCTGCTTTGCTACCTTCGCTCAGTTTCTCTTCCAGCCAGTCTATGGGATACAAGCCATGGACGGAATCGGGTACTGTCACTGTATCCAACGGAACCGTAAACAGTAAAGTGACTAAAACTTACTACAACGGTAGTTACGGATTGAATGCCAACTATACACTCTGGAACGGCAATCAGAACCGAAACACGGTAAAACTTAACCAACTCACTGCCGACCAAGCTGACCTGGACTCTGCCACTACGGCTCAGAATCTGAAAGAACAGATTGCTACTTACTATGTACAGATACTCTATCTCACTGAAGCAATAGACGTGAACAAACAGAGTATGGAAACGAGCAAGAAAAACGAGGCACGCGGCAAAGAGATGGTAGAAGTGGGCAAGATGAGTAAAGCAGACCTGGCCCAACTCACGGCACAAGTAGCTACAGACCAATACAATGTGGTATCAGCACAAAGTGAACTGGCTACTACCAAGATGAAACTCAAACAGCTTCTGGTGCTCAATGGGGATGAGACATTTGATGTAAGTGTGCCCTCTACTTCAGACGACCAGGCACTTGCCACAATCCCAGGGCTCCAGGGTGTATATGAATCTGCCCTCCTCTCCCGTCCGGAGATAGCCAACAGCAAACTGGCTATCAAGAGCGGACAGGTAAGTCTGGACATAGCTAAAGCAGGTAAACTGCCCACCATAGGTCTTACTGGCGGTTTCGGTACTAGCACCAGCAGCATGAGCAATAATGGATGGGGCAACCAGATGAAGACTAATTTCGATGCCTCCATCGGTGCCACCGTAAGCATCCCCCTCTTTGACAATCGCAAGACACGCACCAACGTTAACAAGGCACAGTTGCAGATAGAACAAAGCAAACTGGACTTGCAGGATAAGCAGAATACGCTCTACAATACGATAGAGAACTACTGGATAGAGGCCAATACCAATCAGAGTAAATTCAAGAGTGCCCTAGTCAGCGTGGAGAGTCAGAAGACCAGCTACGAACTGCTCAGTGAACAGTTCCGACTCGGGCTCAAGAATATCGTGGAACTGCTGAACGGGAAAACCAATTTGCTTACTGCCCAGCAATCCAAACTACAGAGCAAATACATGACTTTACTGGATGTGCAACTGCTCAAATTCTACAAGGGAGAAGAAATCAATCTATAATTATAACAAATACAAAATATGAAAAAGATCAGTAAAATATGGTATGGCGTAGGTGCCATCGTCATCATAGCAATAGCAACATGGATCCTTTCTAATAACAAGAAAGAAGCTACTATATCATTCATCACCGCAGAGGTAGCTACTGCCGACATACAAAACAGTGTGACGGCTACAGGTACTATCGAACCAGTTACTTCAGTGACAGTAGGTACTCAGGTTTCCGGTATCGTGAGCAAACTGTATGTGGACTACAACACCGTGGTAAAAAAAGGACAAATCATTGCCGAACTGGACAAGACCAACTTGGAAAGTGAACTCAATACAGCCAAGGCCAACCTGAGCAGCGCACAGAGTACACTGAGTTACGAATCAGTGAATTACAACCGCTACAATACGCTCTACCACAAAGGACTAGTGAGTGCCGATGATTATGACAACGCCCTGTTGAGTTTCAAGAAGGCAAAGGAGGCTGTAGCCACTGCCCGTGAGAGTGTGAGCAAGGCACAGACCAATCTGGGATATGCTACCATCACATCACCTATAGACGGCGTAGTGCTGAGCAAATCAGTAGAGGAAGGACAGACTGTGGCTGCCAGCTTCAGTACGCCAGAACTGTTTAAGATAGCGAAAAATCTGACTGATATGCGTGTAATTGCTGACATCGATGAAGCTGATATTGGCGATGTAAAAACTGGAGAGCGTGTTTCCTTCACCGTGGATGCCTATCCAGATGATACCTTTACAGGTACCGTGACACAGGTACGACAGGAAGCCACTACTACTAATAACGTGGTAACGTATGAGGTGGCCATCAGTGCCCCCAATGACAATCTCAAATTGAAACCGGGACTCACCGCCAACGTGACTATCTATACTGCAGAGAAGAAGGGAGTACTAAGCGTACCGACCAAAGCATTGAGATTCACCCCAACCAAAGAGACTGCCGGCGGGAAGAAAATTGTAGACTGCACTGGCAAGAACAAAGTATGGACGATGGAAGGAAACACCCTGAAAGCACACGCCGTGCAAATAGGTATGAGCGATGGTACACATACTGAGATACTTGGTGGAATCAGCAAAGGCACTCGTATTGTGACTGAGTTGAAAGCCGCCAGTGACACTACCGAAGATGACTCCTCATCACAGGAACAGTCACCCTTTGCACCGGGTCCACACAAACAAGACAACAAGAACTCTAAGACATCTAAATAATGAGCGATATTCAAGAAGATAAAAAAGTAGTTATCCAGCTTGACAATGTGAAACGCGAATTCCAGGTGGGAGGCGAGACGGTACATGCCCTGCGTGGTGTATCCTTCAAAATCTTCGAAGGCGAGTTCGTCACTATCATGGGTAAGTCAGGTTCGGGTAAGTCTACTTTGCTGAATCAGCTGGGCTGTCTGGATACTCCATCCAGCGGAGAATATTATCTGGACGGCGTGAGCGTGCGCAAGATGTCTAAGTCTGAGCGTGCCGTACTGCGCAACCGCAAGATTGGATTCATCTTTCAGAATTACAATCTGCTCTCCAAAACTACTAGTGTAGAAAATGTGGAACTTCCGCTGATGTACAACAGTGCCGTAAGTGCCGATGAACGGCGCAAGCGAGCCGTTGATGCGCTGACCTCCGTAGGTCTTGGCGATCGGCTGAACCATAAGTCCAATCAGATGTCCGGTGGACAGATGCAGCGTGTAGCCATTGCCCGTGCATTGGTCAACAATCCTGCGGTGATACTTGCCGACGAGGCAACAGGTAACCTGGATACACGTACCTCATTCGATATATTGGTACTCTTCCAGAAGCTGCATGATGAAGGCCGCACCATCATCTTCGTGACCCATAATCCAGATATCGCCCACTACTCCAGTCGCAACATCATGCTACGCGACGGTAAAGTAATCAGCGATGAATATAACCAGAACATCCAGTCGGCTGCAGAGGGCCTTGCCGCCCTGCCAGTCTCTACTGACGAATAAAATAAATAAGGAGACAAGCAAATGAACTATGCAAATTTGTTTAAAATAGCCGTACGTGCTATATTTGCCAATAAGACGCGCTCATTTCTCACCGCTCTGGGTATTATCATCGGCATCGCCTCTGTCATCACCATGCTGGCAGTAGGACAGGGTACCAAACAGAGCATCCAAAGCAACATTGCCGAGATGGGTTCCAACATGATTATGATATCCCCAGGGGCTGACATGAAGGGCGGTGTACGTCAAGATGCCTCAGCCATGGAAACGCTTAAGATGACTGACTATCAAAGTATCAAGGATGACTGTCATTTCATCAGTGCCATCAGTCCTGTAGTCACATCCAGTGGACAGTTTATCGCAGGTAACGAAAATGCACCGTCGAGCATCTATGGCGTCAACCTGGATTATCTCAGTATCCGGCAGTTGAGCGTATCAGACGGCGAGATGTTTACGGATGCAGAAATCAAGTCAAGCGCAAAAGTCATCGTATTGGGTCAGACCGTTGTGGACAATCTATTTCCTGACGGAAGTGACCCCATCGGTAAAGTAGTAAGATTCAACAGCATACCTTTCCGCGTTATAGGAGTACTCAAGAAAAAAGGTTACAACTCTATGGGTATGGACCAAGATGATCTGGCACTAGCACCCTATACCTCAGTGATGAAACGTATCCTTGCACAGACATATCTAGGCGGTATCCAATGCTCAGCCATCACTGAAAACATGACCGACCAGGCTACACAGGAGATTACGCAGATTCTGCGCCACAATCATAAACTGAAAGATGCTACGGACACAACTGAGGCAGAAAGCGACGACTTCAACATCCGTTCACAGGAAGAGATAGCCTCCATGATGAATTCCACCACAAGCATGCTCACCATGCTGTTGGGATGTGTGGCAGGCATATCATTGATTGTAGGTGGTATCGGTATCATGAACATCATGTATGTGAGCGTGACGGAGCGCACACGGGAAATCGGCCTACGTATGAGTGTAGGCGCAAGAGGAGTTGACATTCTGAATCAGTTTCTCATCGAGGCTATACTCCTGAGTGTCACCGGAGGTGTCATCGGAGTGATGCTCGGTATCAGTGCAGCTTATGCCATCAAGTTGCTTGCCCACTGGCCCATCGCCATCCAACTATGGACCATAGTAATGTCATTTGCCGTATGTACATTCACAGGTGTATTCTTCGGTTGGTATCCAGCTAAGAAGGCCGCACAGTTAGACCCAATAGATGCATTACGTTATGAATAATAGACATCAAGTCATCTTATTGCATATAGCAGTGTGGGCAGTCATCTTTCTGTCACCGCTTACATTTATCAACCACGGTAACGGAGTGACCTTAACGCAGTTTGCAATGATAAGCGTCAGTCAGTTGAGTACCATGATAGTCTTCTATGCAAATTATTGCTGGCTCACTTCCCGGTATTTCCTTACAGAGAAACGCCGCATTTACTGGATAGTCAATATCATTATGGTAATAGCCCTGGGTATAGCCACACACTACTGGATGAGCTTCACACGCTATATTTATGATCAGGACATGCGCCCCCATCCAGAACCCTCAGAACTGCAGATCTTTGCATTCATTCTACGCAACATATTCAATCTGGCAATTGCAGCAGCCATCGCCACCGCCATACAGATGGGTATTCGCTGGAATGCCATGGAGCATAAACACCAAGCTACCGAAAAGGCCCGTGCAGAAGCTGAACTGAAAAACCTGCGTGCACAGATCAATCCGCACTTTCTTCTCAACACGCTCAATAATATCTATGCCCTGACAGCCTTTGATGCTCCACGTGCACAGAATGCCATACAGGAACTCAGCAAGATGCTGCGCCACGTACTCTATGACAACGACAAACCATATGTAACGCTAGATGAAGAAGTGCAGTTTTTGGAGAACTATATTCACCTGATGCGCATCCGTCTCACAGCGAATGTGGATGTACAGTTCACGCATAACATTACAGAAGGCTTTGAGGCACATATAGCCCCTCTGTTATTCATCTCACTAGTGGAAAATGCCTTTAAACATGGTGTAAGTCCCACACTGCCAAGTTTTATACATATTAATATTGAGGCAGACAAGCAACATATCACCTGCTGCATAAAAAACAGCAATTTTCCCAAGACGGCCAAAGACCGCAGCGGGCATGGAATAGGCCTTCAGCAAGTACAGAGCCGTTTGGATCTCTCGTATCCTGGCAAATACGAGTGGCAACAAGGAACAAATGAAACGAATACAATATTTACTTCTAAAATAACATTATATGATACTCAATTGTGCCATCATTGATGATGAGCCTTTGGCAGCTGGACTGCTGAAGAGCTATGTAGAAAAAACTCCTTTTCTAAGTTTATCGGGGGTTTACAACAGTGCCCTGGCGGCCATGAAAGATTTACGAGAGAACCCTGTCCATCTGATTTTTTTGGATATCCAAATGCCTGAATTAAGTGGAGTGGAATTTGCCAAGATTCTGCCCAAGGAGACAAAAGTGATATTCACGACAGCATTCAGTCAGTATGCCATAGAAGGCTATAAAGTAAGTGCACTGGACTACCTGCTGAAGCCTATCAGTTATGATGACTTCGTGAAAGCCAGCAACAAGGCACTTGACTGGTTTTCCGTATCTGAAAAGCAGAAGACCTACGCTAAAGATCGCTTTATGTTTGTGAAGAGCGACTATAAGCTGCAGCGTATATGGTTTGATGATATCCTATATATTGAGGGACTCAAAGATTATGTCCGCATCTATATGGAAAGCGGAGAAAAGATCATGTCACTCATGAATATGAAGAAACTGGAAGAATATCTTCCCAATCCTGAATTTCTCCGTACGCATCGTTCCTATATCGTCCACATGTCCAAAGTGAACACGATAGACCGTTTCCGCATGGTATTCGGCGATGAATATCTTCCGATATCAGAAAGCTACAAAGACGCTGTACTGATGTACCTAGACTCTCATACTATGGTATAGGAGTGGAGGGAAAGACGATTACCTAATTTAACTGAGAATTTCCTCTGGTCTGCTCACAAACGTTGTAGCACCGTGGTTTATCAGAAAGACTTTATCACGGAATCCCCATAGCACACTGATGCAGGGGATTCCACAATTTTTCGCAGTATCCACATCCACGTCACTGTCACCAATATAGACAGCACTAGATTGAGTTGCGCCCAATTGCCTGAGTGCCGCTATCACCGTATCGGGAGCCGGCTTCTTACGAATATCTTCCCGCTCCCCTATGGCTACTTCAACCAAATCTCCAAAGAAATGGTGGCACAATTCCTGAGTGGCAGCATAGAATTTATTACTCACCACAGCAATACGCTTACCTCTTCCTTTTAATTGGGTAAGCATCTCCGTCACACCGTCATAAGGTTTGGTTGTATCCAAACTGTGTAACATATAATGTTTTCTGAAAGCAGCATATACCTCATCAAAATCCGGATTTTTGAGCCCACCTGGCACAGCTCGTTCCATCAGTTTCTTCACGCCATTACCTACGTACATTCTCACCTCCTCCACGGTATGTTCCGGCATACAATAAGATCGCAACGCATGATTAACGCTGTCGGCTAAATCCTGAAGTGTAGCTAGCAACGTACCGTCTAAATCAAAAATATAAGTATCGTAATCTTTCATTTTCTTCTATATCCTAATACAGGTGCAAAGGTAAAACTAAAAATTCGAATTCACAAATAAGGTAACCATTATTTTGAATAGGATTGAGAATGATAATTGAAAACTACAGATAGCAAGTAGGAATGTCAGACAATCGGTACGATTGATTTAACGCATAATATGTCCAAAAAATCAGATTTCAGTCAATATTATATAGATATTTATAGAAAAAAACAAGTACCTTTGCAAGAAGAAAAGATTACACCACATTAATATAGGGAAAATATTTCAATTAATATACGTATCAGTATTCATTATCAGAATTCATTATGAGCTTAAACATCGAAAAAGGAAACAAGAAAAGGGTTGTAATTGTAGGTGGAGGATTTGGTGGTTTAAAGTTGGCCACAAGCCTACGCCATTCAGGTATGCAGATTGTCCTAATAGACAAAAACAACTATCATCAGTTTCCGCCATTGATTTATCAGGTAGCATCCGCAGGTATGGAACCCAGTTCAATATCTTTCCCTTTTAGAAAGATATTCCAAAATCGTAACGACTTCTATTTCCGTATGGCAGAAGTTCGAGGCATCTTCCCCGACAAGAAGATAATACAGACCTCCATTGGCAAGGTGGAATATGATTATTTAGTATTGGCTGCCGGTGCCACCACCAATTTCTATGGTAATAAACATATAGAAGATGAGGCTATGCCGATGAAGAATGTGGCAGAAGCCATGGGACTTCAAAATGCCATCCTATCTAATTTAGAACGTTCCATCACCTGTGCCAACAATGTGGAACGTCAGGAACTACTGAATGTGGTCATCGTAGGTGGCGGAGCTACCGGTGTAGAGGTCGCAGGAGTACTGTCCGAGATGAAGCGCACCATCCTGCCCCATGACTATCCGGACCTAGACCGCAGTCTGATGAATATATATCTGATAGAGGCTGGCAACAGACTACTTTCCGCCATGTCAGAAGAATCATCTGCCAAGGCAGAAGAATTTCTGCGCAAGATGGGTGTCAACATCTTGCTCAACAAAATGGTGACAGACTATCGAGACCACAAAGTAGTGTTGGCAGACGGCAGTGAAATAGCCACCCGTACCTTCATTTGGGTCAGTGGTATCGCAGGTGTCCACATCGGTAATATTGACAAGTCCTTCCTTGGAAGAGGCGGCCGTATCAAGGTAGATGAGTACAATCGTGTACCAGGAATGGAAGATGTATTTGCCATCGGTGACCAGTGTATCATGACAGGTGACAAGGAATATCCCAATGGTCATCCCCAGTTAGCACAGGTATCAATCCAACAAGGAAAACTACTGAGTAAAAATCTCCGAAGACTCATCAAAGGCAAGAGTATGAAACCATTCTCCTACAAGAATCTCGGTAGTATGGCCACTATTGGCAGAAATAAGGCGGTAGCTGAATTCAGCAAGATTAAGATACAGGGGTTCATCGCCTGGTTACTTTGGCTGGTAGTGCATCTCCGCTCCATCTTAGGTGTACGCAACAAAGTCATCGTTCTGCTCAACTGGGTATGGAATTACTTCAATTACAACCAGTCACTACGCATGATATTCTATCCTAAAAAAGCCAAAGAAGTGCGTGAGCGAGAAGCTCGTGAAGCTGTCACCCATTGGGGTGAAGATTTATTAGAAGAAAAAAATTCAGAAGATAGCAAATAAGGGAAAAAATCCCCGGAAAACTTAATGTTTCCCGGGGATTTAAGGTAGATTAAGAGACCTAATCTCCAAAGAAACGAGACCTCTATTTTGTCTAAAATCGCCATCATAATGACGGAGATGGAATTATTTCTTAGCTGTCTCCTGAGCTAACTTACCTGTTGGCTTGTAGTTCTTGTTCAGGCCATTCACGACATCCTGCGTGATATCATTCTTCTTGCTGGCATAGAGTATGTTGTCACCTGCCTTGGAAAGAATCAAATCATACTTTTTGTCCTTATTGTAAACCTTCAGGAAATGCTGAAGTGAATCACGAAGCGCTGCGTTATACTTGTTGGTCTCGCTGGCCAACTCGCTTTCCAGACGCTGCTGAAGTTCCTGTAGATCCTGCTGCTGACGCTGAATAGCATTCTGAACAGCGGCTGCCTGCTCACGCGAAGCGAAACCATTATTGTTCATTTTCTGCTGGAAATTAGCTGCTGCTGCCTGCAACTGAGCTCCCTTTTGACTGAGCGTATTGCGGGCATTATTGCTCTTCTTCTGCAGAATCAAGCTGTAGTCCTTGCAGAACTTATACTGCGACATCAGTGAATCTACTTCTACATAAGCGATTCTAGTTCCGCCGTTGGATGTTGCTGCGCTCTCATTACTTGGCTGCTCGTCCATCTTGGGACTTGCATTGTTGCACGCTGTCAGACTTACTGCCATCATGGCTACTGACATTGCACAAAGCATCATGTTTCTTTTCATGTTTATACTTGATAATTTAAAAATTTATATTTCTCTATGCTCACTCACCGCATGGGGATTGCTTCTACGCTCTTCTTTGTCCTGGTCTATCACACAATGTATGCCTCTTTCCTTCATGCCTTTATTGTCATGAATATGCTGTGAAGAGAAGCGACCGTTTCTTCTAAGAAGCACTTTTACGCATAGAAATGCCATACTTATAGCAATTATTAACGCGGTTGAGATGAATATTCCAATCATTTTGATTACTTTTGCGGTACAAAGATAATGCAAATTGACTGAATTACAAAACAAAAGTAGAAAATAATGACTAAAATTGATTTAAAACCGCAAAGTGTGTTCGAGCAGTTCGCTCGAATCAATGAAATTCCGCGCCCTTCCAAGCACGAAGAGCACATGATTGAATACCTCAAAAATTGGGGGAAAAGCCATAATTTAGAGACACTCGTAGACGAAACAGGCAATGTACTGATTCGCAAAAATGCTACCCAAGGTATGGAAAACCGTAAGACCGTGGTACTTCAGAGTCACATGGATATGGTCTGCGACAAACTGGTGGATGTGGAGTTTGATTTCCAGAAGGATGCCATCCGTACACATATCGACGGGGAGTGGCTCACGGCCGAAGGTACTACACTGGGGGCAGATGACGGTATCGGCTGCGCCATCGAACTGGCCATCTTGGATGCTGACAATATAGAGCACGGTCCGATAGAGTGTCTTTTCACTCGTGACGAGGAGACTGGTCTAAGCGGTGCTGAGGGTCTGAAGGCCGGATTTATGACTGGTGATTTTCTCATTAATCTGGATTCGGAAGATGAGGGACAGATATTCGTATCCTGCGCAGGCGGTAGAAACACGACTGCCAAATTCACATTCAAACGCGAGGATGCCAAGGCTGGTAGTTTTTTTATGCGTGGCAGTCTTAAGGGCCTGAATGGAGGCCACTCTGGTGATGATATCAACAAAAAGCGTGCAAATGCCATCAAACTGCTGGACCGCTTCCTATATAATGAATATATGAAACTGGGGAATGACCTGCAGTTGGCTGAATTCAATTCGGGCAAGATGCATAATGCTATTCCTCGCGACGGTTCCTTCGTGATTGCCGTACCTAACGACAAGAAAGAGGAGGTGAAGGCTGACTGGAATATCTTCGCTACACAGGTAGAAGAGGAATTCCACGTAACAGACACACACATGGTATGGAACATGGAGAGTACAGATGCCGTAAAGGTGATGGAACCACAGACGACACGCAACTTCATTCTAGCTATCCAGGCTGTGGACAATGGTATTCTAGCCATCTGTCAGGATCCAGAACTGAACGAGATGGTGGAGACTTCCAGCAATACGGCAAGCATCATAACTGGCAAAAATGACATCGTCATCGTATCTTCCCAACGCAGTAATGTGATGAGTAATCTAGACAACATGTGCCATACCATCTGTGCTGTTTATCAGTTGGCTGGTGCTGAGGTAAATACAGGTGACGGTTATCCTGCCTGGAAAATGCGCACCAACAGTGATCTGCAGCATCTCGTGGTGGAGAGTTACAAGAAACTGTTCGGTCATGCACCCGTAGTACGCGGTATCCATGCAGGACTGGAATGCGGTCTATTCTCAGAGCGCTATCCGAATATGGATATGGTGTCTTTCGGCCCTACACTGCGTAACGTACATACTCCGGATGAGAAACTGGAAATCAAGACAGTGGATATGGTATGGCGCCACCTGCTGGATGTACTGAAACAGATTCCTCAGAAATAATAGCCGAAGATGAAAATCATGAAGAAATCTATAATAATGATAAGTTCTGCCCTACTGCTGTTCGCATCATGCGGACAGCAGCACAAGGCTGAATCTACCGTAGAAGACATGCTAGAAGACAACCTGACGAATGCATCGCAGATGAAGGTAATCATGCATGAGCAACTGGACTCTACCCGACTTCTTACTAACTCGAATGTACTACTCATCAGAAAGTCAATGGCAGACATACCTTATTATAAGAAAGGTATCAAGTATGCACCCATGCCTAAGGACAACATGCTGATGATATCATGCGTGGTATATCAGCTGGGCAACAAAAAATACCGTGACACTTACTATCTTGACCGCTCACTGGAAAATGTAATAGCTATAAAAAGTAAGGCATGGTGGTATTAGGACGCTCTATTATACAGAGAAAATAAAACGGACTGAATAAATCAGTTGGAAAATAAGGATATAAAAAAGGAACAACGGGGCACAACGACTGACTCCGCGAACCAGTGAATGATAAACATCTGTGAGCGAACTGAACACTGAAGTAATTCCTCCATATACGACACTCAGCAATGCTATGCTGAACGAGGCTACAGGTACAATACTCTCACTGAACGGTGACGGATATAAATCGCCGGTAACACTCAGCAACACAGCATGAGGTACGGCTGTTAGTAACAACATACTTGCTATGATTATCAGCAGTAGTCCACCTACCAAAAACAGGGCTGTGCGCTCTCTGTACAACAGGGAGCGCTTGAGATGAAAGACACGAAATATACCACAATCCCACAAGGGGCCACTAGCAATAGATAACAGGACCAACCATACGAGATAACGACTGGAAAGCATTTCGGCGAAATGGCCAAACATCCAGCGGATACCTTCACTGCTCAACATACTACGTATGGTATTGCTGTCGGTAGTGGCTCCCAGAAGCCAAGAGACTAATGCCAATAGCAATTCTACTATGCCTAATGTCAAGGCTATACAGGCAATGGTGCGATCACTCTTCATCCGGTACGAGATTATCTATATCCAATATCCGCAATTCCAAGGCACGGACTACCAGGCGAGTAGCATTTACACCGATTCCGCCATTACCTTCAGGGAAAAGCTTCTGAACCAATTCATTCTGATGTTTCTCCAGACTTTTTACGCCAAAAGGCATTCCACGCAAATTAGTAATCTGCTCCTTTGTATATCCTAAGGCGAGATGGCGCAGAAAACGTTCGTCATATTCGTCTATCTCATAGTTGACCAGGCTCTCCTGTCGCGCCAACTGATTGCTGACAGAACGCTTGAAACGGTCGACGATTTTCTCCAAGATAGGTTCGTTGAACACTAACCGCTTACCTTCCATCACACTACGCACATCGCCACGGGTAAGCAGTTCGCCACTCTTCAAGATTATGCCATCAGCACCAGCATCAAGTACATCCACCCATAGTTTTTCATTCAGAATCTCACCCGTAAAGATGAGCACTTTCATCTGCGGATAGGTCTCTTTGGTCTGTCTACAGATTTCCACGCCTACGGTGGTGGAACCGCCCAGCCCCAAATCGAGCAGCACCAAATCTGGCAATTGCTGCTTCATCAGTTTCCAATAGGCTATTTCACTATCGGCTGTACCTATTATTTCGGCCTCTGGAATATCATTACGGATGATACCCTCCGTGCCTTTGAGTTCGAGAGGAACATCCTCGACAATAATCACTTTGAAGTTTTTCATTTCATTCATAATCTAAATTGATTTTAATAAGTTATGATGCTTTAGGAAACGTTATTTCTATATAGGTGCTACCCTGCTCCACCCGAGCCAAGATACCACAACCTCGACGGTTGGTGGCTTCTGAATGGTCACGCACAATCTGTCGACATATCAGATACGGAAGATGGTCTATGGCGGGGGTAAACAATTGGGATGCCTGCTTGTCAATAAGATGGAGTTGGGTCATTTTAACGGTCATAATGAGATATTTATCATCCTTGACTGTAACCTGCGTGTCCAACTGCTTGGTTCCGTTCTGCTTCTGCAGTATCTCGATGAGGTATTGCAGCATATTAGCATCACCCAGAATTTTTTCTTCCAACTGAGGCTGGTTCATCAGACCGGCTACACTTACGGGCTGAATATGAAGTTTGACATGTTCTATCTGTAACATCGCCTGATGACTGAGTATGGAATAAATCTCACGGTAGTAGTCTACTACCTCACTCAATGTCTGTATATCTTTAGCATCGGTATCTATCAATTGTCGGATACGGCTAGGATAATACATGGTCTCATGCTTCAGGGTAGAAAGACAATTATCAAGAACGGAATTGCTGATGTGCAGGATATTATCCTCATACTGGGCACGACTACGCTCATCTTCAGCGAGTTCAATGTCGGTTACCTGTTGTTGACGGGAGTTAATATGCATCTCCAAAGCCTTGAGTATCTCATTCACCACATGCTGCAGTTCATCGGGATATTGCTCATGTGCAAAAGGCTCTATACTGCTCAGTTTATTATCCGGGGATAGGTCACTGAGCAGTATTTGATTGATCTCATTAATACGATCCACACAGAAGCGATAAAACAATCGATGACGGTACACAATGAGGTAATAGGCGGGAAGTATCGCCATCAGAACGAGCACGAGCAATATGATGGCTACAGTCTTATTGTTCTGGGAACGCTGCATGTTGCGACAGTATTCTGCCAGCGTATTATCAGCACTTAGTTCCTTAAAGAGTTGGGTATAAACCTTATTATTATAGGAATAGAGAGACCACTTATGCAGTGCTAATGCAGCTACAGCACTTTCATTTCGCATATCCAAGATAATGTGGTAATTGGTCTGCAGACTGTCATGGAACCATTTTATCTCAGGTGACAACAAGGAACTGCTACCCTGGCGAATCATCAGATCTCGCCCACGAGGACAGATAACCAAATAATGCTGATTGAGATATTTCCGGCAGGAATCAGCAAAAAGCAAAGTTCGACTATAGGTGCCATTGATATTGGAAAAATAGGCACTGTCTGCATAGATATTGGCTTTACTTAAATTGTCATTTGGTTTCACAATCTGTATTTTCGGATCTGACTCTTTAGCCTGTGATGAACGAATATGGGACAATCGTGCCTGGATGCTGATTGATGACAACAGCATCAACAGCGGCAACAGTATTCTGACAATTCCTTTTGGCAAACGGAAGAAAAAGCGGGAACCTTCACCTTCGCTGCTTTCTGCAGAAAGTAGACAGACAGTAAATATCTGGCTGATCTTACGGTATTTCTCAATGATTCCACGACAGTTCATCAAGCCAAAACCATGACCATTATAAACTTTGTGATTAAAGATATTCGTCAGTTTATCAGCTGATATGCCCTGACCTGTATCAAGTACGGATATTTCTACATAGTCGGTGGTCTCCTGTGCATAGATACGCACAGTGCCACCATCAGGCGTAAACTTACGAGCATTGTCTGCCAAGGTATTAATCATAAATAGGGTCAGGATGCGGTCAGCTTTGACTACGGAAGCAGTCGATTCCACCTGTAGCGTGATACCCTTCAGATGGAAACTCATTTTGCTTTTACTAACAATGTCCATCAATTGCTGCAAGGGGAAACTTTCTATATGCAGTGAAAGTTCTCCGTTTCTCAACTGTATCCAGTGTGTAAGCACCTCATTATATTCATTGATTTTGTCTGTGAGTTCTGAGATATAGGCGAGTCGTTCTTGCCTCCTTTCTGGCTGTTCGGAACGTTTGTCCAACTCATGTACTTCATTGAGAATACGGTCTATAAACGGGGTAATACTATTTACCAATGAAATTTTCGCCCTGTTCTCCAAATTATAGCGTTCATTGTTCTGTATATGAATCACATTAAGTGCATAGTCTTCATTAATCTCTTCGCGACGCTCATCCAAATCACTGGTTATCTGATCATTATGTTGCTGCCACTCACGTAAAGGTTTTAGCAATGTTTCCAGTGACAACTTACGCTGGCTGCGACGATTTACCCGATTAAACAGCCATACGAGAAAGAGTAACAGAACGATGCCGAGAAGTACAGCTGCCAACATGAGATTGAGTTGATTGGAAGTCCGGTCTAGTTGGGCGGCACGTGCTTCCAGATACCGGTCCTGTCGCGTCTGTTCCTGTAAATCTATATAGATATTACGGTTATAGTCACTCGCAGGTTTATCATTGATAGCACTGTAGGCTACGGAAAGTTGCTCACGGATACTGGCCACCAAATCGGGTGCCTGATTGATTTTATGATTGGAAAGCGGTTCTTCCAAATTGAATAAGGCTGACTGGTAATCACCGATATCACGATAACAGGAAGCCAATGTTCGATATGCTCCCGCTATCTGATAGACATCACCGTACTGCTGGAAAAGGAAGAGCGCATTGTCAGCCAAGGTACCTGCCAACAGATTATCTGGTACGCCATCTGGATTGACATAGCGCATCATTGGCAAATTGTTGGTAATCAGTTTTTCACGCATATCTGCAGATGAAAGATGTTCAGACATCGCCTCAAGCGAGTTGGCTGCGAAGAATGGATAATTGTACTGACTGGAGATGAGGAAACAACGCATAAGACAGTCAAACTCCCGTTGCGCAATATCGTCTGCTGTACCATCAGTAATGATGCCACCAGCTCCAATATTATAAAGATAGTTGAGATACTGGGCTGTATCACGCTGAATATCGCCATCAGGATCTATTTCATTGATTGCATCGATAGACTGTCGTTCCAATCCTACATAATAATAATAAGTGGAATTGACGATGGAAAATTCAGATTCGGTATAAATCAATCGACGCAGGCAATGGGGAGTGAGTGACTGACGTTCCTCATTGATACGGCGGAGCAATAACTTGGCATTTTCACGGAACACATAGAACTCACGATTATGCGACTGACGCTGACAGAGGCGCATCTGCTGCACATCTGCGATCAGAAGTTCTATCTGATTGTCTGTGAGTTGAGTAAGTTGTGAAAGTTGACGCTGGGCTTTCTTATAATCCATTCTAGCAATAGATACAAAAGCAAGATGATTGAGTGCCTCCGCCTGCCCATCTTCATAATCAGCAGAAAGTTGATAGGCTTTCTCAGCATAATAAGCCGTGGAATCCAGATTTCGATAATGATAATTGTAAGCTATCTCATTGAGACGGTCGCATCGGGAATTGTCATGCGAACACGCAGACAGCAAAAACAGGAACAGGGCACCCCAAATAAACAATTTGAGGGCGCCCTGAATAGTATGTGTGTTTACTTGATAAGCGGACATTAAGCGCGAGCCTTGGCAATATATCCCAATGCTTCCTTGCACTTAGCTGTAATAGCAGCCCAATCCTTAGCAGCTACGGTCTCCTTTGGGAAGAGTTTGCTACCCATACCTACACAGAGGACACCTGCCTTGATCCATTCAGTCAGGTTCTGCTCATCAGGTGACACAGCACCAGTCACCATGATATTGCTCCATCGCAGCGGAGCCAATACATTCTTCACGAATGAAGGGCCACCAACATTACCTGCAGGGAACACTTTTGTTACATCGCAACCTAATGCCTGAGCATTGTTAATCTCACTGACGCTGCCACAACCTGGACTGTACGGTACCAGACGGCGGTTGCAGACAGGTGCAATCTCAGGATTGAAATTGGGACCGACAATAAAATTAGACCCCAACTGAAGATACAGAGAAGCTGTACCTGCATCAATCACGGTACCTGCACCGAGAATCAACTCAGGACATTCTTTGTCTGCCCACTTCACAAGTTCTCCGAAAATCTCATGTGCGAAGTCGCCACGATTGGTAAACTCGAATACACGGACACCGCCCTCGTAACAAGCCTTAATTACATGCTTACAGATATCTATATCTTTATTGAAGAACACAGGTACCATACCTGTTTCCTTCATTGCAGCCATCACCTGCATTTTAGTGAATTTAGCCATTTTATATGCTTATTTTAAAATGTTCTTATAAATAATGATGAAATGTATCAGCACTTATCGCTGAACACGTCCGTTGGCATTACCGCCAGCTAGAGCCTCTACTTCATCGGTACTTACCAAATTGAAATCGCCGTTGATAGTATGCTTCAGTGCTGAAGCAGCTACAGCAAACTCGAGTGCCTCACCCTGTGTCTTCTTAGTGAGCAGACCATGAATCAAACCTCCGGAGAAAGAGTCACCACCACCGACACGGTCGATGATAGGATTAATTTCATAACGCTTGCTCTGATAGAACTCCTTACCATCATAAATCAAGGCCTTCCAGCCATTGAAAGTAGCAGAATAGCTCTCACGCAGAGTAGAAACAACATACTTGAATCCAAAAGTCTCCTTCATCTGTTTGAAGATTCCCTCATAACCAGCAGCATCAGTCTGACCACCCTCTACATCAGCATCAGGCTTAAAGCCAAGACAAAGCTGAGCATCTTCCTCATTGCCGATACATACATCCACATATTTCATCAATGGACGCATGATGGAAATCGCCTTCTCTGAAGTCCAGAGCTTTTTACGGAAGTTGAGGTCTACTGATACTGTCACACCATGACGCTTAGCAGCCTCACAAGCCAAACGGGTGAGTTCTGCTGCCTTATCACTGATAGCAGGAGTAATGCCACTCCAGTGGAACCACTGGGCACCCTCCATAATTGCATCAAAATCAAAATCAGAAGAATCTGCTTCTGCAATTGCACTGTGTGCACGGTCATATATCACCTTTGATGGACGCATGGAAGCACCCGTCTCTGCATAATAAAGACCTACTCGATCACCACCACGGGCAATAAACTGGGTATTCACGCCATAACGACGCAATGCATTGACTGCAATCTGACCAATCTCATGCTTTGGCAATTTGGATACGAAATAAGCATCATGACCATAGTTGGCCACACTGATAGCAACATTCGCCTCACCACCACCAGGGATGATGCGAAATGAGTCTGTCTGGATAAACCGGTCATTTCCCTCAGGGGAAAGGCGGAGCATAATCTCGCCTAATGTTACAATTTTAGCCATTACTTTAATGTTTAAACTTTTTGATTTTATAGTTTGTTTGAATTTACTATTATTTTGTTTGCGAGCACAAAAATAGTATTAATTTCTGAATAAACGAAAGTTTTTTGCTAAAAACTTCATATTTTAATAAAAAATGTGGTTGTGTGTTCCCACAATTCAATTTTTATTGGTATTTTTGCATTTCAAACGACAAACGTATAAAGATGGCCAACGAGAAAATAAGAATCAAAGACATCGCTGAAAAAGCTGGTGTTTCTGTGGGTACTGTGGACAGAGTACTGCATAAGCGACCCAACGTTTCCCCTAAAGCTTTAGAAAAGGTGGAGAAGGTACTGAAAGAAATGGATTACCAACCAAATATGTATGCCAGTGCACTAGCATATAATAAGTCATACACTTTCTATTGTATTATACCTAGACATGAATCAGAGGCTTATTGGGAAGAAATTGAAGAGGGCACCATGGCTGCATGCAACTTCAGAAGGGACTTTAATATCAATGTAAAAATGCTCTATTACAAGCGATTTCAGCCTGAAACGTTTGTAGAAATGACGCAACAATGCTTAAAAGAGCAACCTGACGGAGTCATAATTGTACCATCCAAACTTGACTCCACGCGTAAATTCACAGATGCGCTACACGACAGGAATATACCTTTTATATTATTAGACTCTTATATGCCTGATTTAAAACCTCTCTCCTTCTTCGGCCAGGATTCATTTGGGAGTGGATACTTCGCAGGCAGAATGTTTATGTTACTGGCTGGGCAGGAGAAGGAAATCATGCTGATGAAACAAATGAAGAACGGTAATGTGGCCAGCAAGCAACAAGAGAACCGCGAAACGGGATTCCGCCATTATATGCATGATCACTTTCCACACGTAAAAATACAGGAAGTGAATCTTCCTCTGGACGGCGAAAAGGAAACATATGATAAAATTCTAGAGGACTTTTTCACCAAACATGACCATCTGCATCATTGCATCACCTTCAACAGTAAGGCACATCTGGTGGGCGAGTTTTTATTGAGGAGCAACCGCAGGAATGTGCAGATTATGGGATATGATATGGTGGACAAAAATGCAGAATGCCTGAGACAGGGCTCTATATCCTTCCTCATAGCCCAACATGCCTACATGCAGGGGTACTCTTGCGTAGAAACGCTGTTTGAGGCCATCGTGCTGAAAAAGGAAATCAATCCAGTAAACTATATGCCTATAGAACTGCTGACGAAGGAGAACGTGGACTTCTATCGCCGCACGAATGTGGGCTAATATAAATAAGTATCGTCCATGTATATAAAAACAATACTACAATAAGTAATGGAACAAACATTTATCAAAATCAATCCTGCCGACTCTGTAGTTGTCTGCCTGACAGCTAAGAAAAAAGGCGAAATCATCAAAGTAGACGGTAAGTCTGTAACTGTAAACCAGGACACTCCTGCCGGACATAAGGTGCTCATTGTGGACGCTCCACAAGGTACCAACATCACCAAGTACGGCTACCCTATCGGTCACGCTAAAGTAGATCTGAAAGCCGGCGACTGGGTGAATGAGGATAATCTAAAAACAAACTTAAGCGGTACACTGAGTTATACGTACAATCCTGTAAAAGAGAAACTGAACATTAAGGATGAGAAGCGGACTTTCAAAGGATACGTACGCAAGAATGGCCTTGTAGGTACCAGAAACGAGGTTTGGATAGTACCTACCGTAGGATGCGTAAACGGCATTGCCGAAAAACTAGCAGAAAGATTACGCAAGGAAACTGGTTGTGACGGCATAGACGCTGTATACACCTGGCATCATAACTACGGCTGTTCTCAATTGTCAGGTGACCATGAGAATACTCGCAAGGTATTACGTGATATTGTACTACATCCTAATGCAGGTGCGGTACTGGTACTCAGTCTCGGTTGTGAAAATAATCAGCCGGACCAGTTTGAACAGTTGCTAGGTGACTACGATAAGGACCGCATCAAATTTTTGATTACTCAGAAAGTTGACGGAGACGAGATGGAGGTAGGCATGAATATCCTTCGCGACCTCTATGCAAAAGCTCGACAGGATAAACGTGAGGACGTATCGGTGAGCAAACTGCGTATAGGTTTGAAATGCGGTGGTTCTGATGGATTCAGTGGCATCACTGCCAATCCACTTGTAGGTGAATTCAGTGACTGGTTGGTGGCTCAGGGCGGTACATCCATTCTAACGGAAGTACCGGAAATGTTTGGTGCAGAGACTATTCTTATGAATCGTTGCAAGACACAGGAACTGTTTGACCAAACAGTGGAAATGGTGAATGACTTCAAGGAGTACTTCTTGAGTCATGGTGAACCCGTAGGTGAAAACCCGTCACCAGGTAATAAGGCCGGCGGTATCTCCACACTGGAAGACAAGGCACTAGGCTGCACACAGAAATGTGGACGTGCTCCCATAAACGGTGTGCTGAAATACGGCGACGTACTGCAACAAAACGGTCTGAATCTACTTTCTGCGCCCGGTAATGACCTGGTGGCATCCACAGCATTGGCAGCATCTGGCTGTCAACTTGTACTGTTCACGACAGGACGCGGCACGCCATTCGGCACATTCGTCCCTACAATGAAAGTTGCCACCAATCCCACACTAGCATCACGCAAGCCCAACTGGATAGACTTCAGTGCCGGACAGTTGCTGGAAGGTAAAAACATGCAAGATGTGCTGACTGCCTTCATCAACAAGGTACTGGCCGTAGCAAGCGGCGAAAAGTCACGCAATGAAGAAAATGACTACAGGGAGATATCCATCTTCAAAAATGGTGTGACCTTGTAATACATCTGAAAATTAAGACAATTAAGAATGAAGAAAGGTGCTTTAGCATTAAGTCCACTACTGGTATTCATCGTATTGTATCTAGTCACTTCCATTATCGCAAGAGACTTCTATAAAGTTCCGATTACCGTAGCCTTCATGGTATCATCAGTGTATGCCGTCTGTATCACAGGCGGCATACCGCTACGTAAACGTATCGACATTTTCAGTAAAGGTGCCGGTACGGAACAGATGATGCTCATGATATGGATTTTTGTATTGGCAGGTGCTTTTGCCAATTCCGCTAAAGTAATGGGGGCAATTGATGCCACGGTGAATCTCACCCTCAATCTGCTACCCGGAAATATGCTGTTGGCCGGATTGTTTCTAGCGGCTTGCTTCATCTCATTAAGCATCGGGACTAGCGTGGGGACCATTGTGGCACTTTGCCCAATCGCAGCGGGCATTGCACACTCTACCGAAGCAAGTATTCCGCTGCTGACGGCTATTGTCGTAGGTGGTTCATTCTTTGGCGACAACCTCTCGTTCATTTCTGATACTACAATTGTAGCCACAACAACGCAGGAATGCAAACTGAGCGATAAGTTCAGGGTGAACTCTTTTATCGTCATGCCTGCAGCCATCCTCATCCTTATCGCCTATATCATATTAGGCAGCAACGTACATTCACCACAGCATATCCCCCCAGTGGAATACACAAAGGTGATACCTTATCTTGTCGTACTGATTACAGCTATTTTTGGACTAAACGTGATGGCCGTACTGACACTAGGAATTACTCTGACCGGCATCATTGGACTACTTGATGGAGCATACGACCTCTTCGGATGGTTCGGTTCCATGGGCGACGGTATTCTAGGAATGGGGGAACTCATCATCATCACAATGATGGCGGGCGGTATGCTGGAACTAATCAAATATAACGGTGGTATAGATTTCATCATTTCGAAACTGACAAGACATATCAACAGTAAACGTGTAGCTGAACTCAGTATTGCTGCGCTCGTGAGCATCGTGGATGTCTGCACTGCCAATAACACAGTTGCAATTATCACAGTAGGCGGCATTGCCAAAAAAATTGGTGACCGATTCGGACTGGACAACAGAAAATGTGCCTCCATCCTGGATACATTCTCATGTACGATGCAAGGCATCATTCCTTATGGTGCACAAATGCTGATGGCAGCGGGACTTGCTCAGGTGAATCCTATCAAGATTCTGCCATATCTGTATTATCCCTATGCGTTGGGAATTGCTGCATTGCTGTCCATCATACTGAGGTATCCACACAAATACTCTTAAACAATAAAGGACAAAACTATGACTGTAATAGAAAGAAACTTCTTCAGACTGCTACTCAGTGGCACTTTTGGCAATCAAGAACTCATTGAGCCCATGTCTGCATGGAAATGGAAACATCTGCACCAGTTGTCTCTGATGCACGGCGTGGCTGCGCTCGTGTATGACGGGTTACTGTCAAGAAAAGATGAATTCTTTCTACAACTTTCTCAGGAGCAATGGACCTTATGGAAGAATACTGTCAGCGAAATAGAAACCAACAATCAGACGTACAACGCGAAACTGAGCGAACTCATCAATATTCTGAATCATGAACAGACCCGCCCTATACTGATTAAAGGACAAGGACTCGCCACTATTTATGACAATCCCCTCCATCGCACGCCAGGCGATATAGATATCTATTTTCCATATGCGCCCCAGGCACGCAAAGCTAATAAATGGGCAAGGGAAAACGGTTCAGAATGTGATGATACGGAAAAAGGTATCTTAGAATATCAATGGAATGGTATCAGCGTGGAGCACCATCTGACGATGCAACGACTCACCAACATGATGCTCAACAGAAAACTGCAGAAGATAATTGATACGGAGATCAGAGCCTGCGATTCTGAATACGTAATCATCAATGGAATGAAGGTGGAAATTGTCCCTCCTACGTTGCATCTTCTGCTCATTCTTCTGCGTATTACTCGTTTTCTGCTGAATGAGGGTATCTCGTTGAAACAACTCATCGACTTAGGCATGTTTCTGCGCAAATGGGGAGACAGAGTGGATTTCGTGAAATTGAATGATTGGATAAGCCATTTAAAACTTACGGGGATGGTACAGATACAAGGTGCCTTACTAGTACACGTATTCGGATTCAGCAAAGATGAGATTCCTTTTATGCATGACCAGAAGGATGAAGACATCGAAATGGTGATGAATGAGATATTTCAACTGAACGGCAATCATTCTAACGATTGGTATTTCACGCAAGGCAAAAACATTTTTGTAAGTACCAGCAATTCGTCTGCCATGCTTTGGCACGTACGACACTCCGCCAAATACTTCAGATATTATCCTTCTGAAACTCTCACGAACTTCTTCTCATCATTTGCACATTCTCTGTCACATATAGAAGAATAAAGACTAGATTACTTCTGCTGAAAAAAAATGGCTCATCCGAATTGTGATGAGCCATTTTTTAATTACTTGTTTTATATTATTCAACCTGCTGCTTACGCATATCTAGGTCACTGATCTTTCCATCAGATGATACCTTAGCATTCACCAGACATTTATAAAGATGACCTTTGGAGGTATCTGAACGGTTGATGCTCTGGATAACAGAGAATGTCACATTATAGACGAACTCACCATCAGAAGTCTCCTTTTTGTCTATCTTCCAGTCATTATTGAACTTGAAGTTCATACCTGTGATATCAGCAGCCTCATAAAGCTTATGCATGTGGTTGACAACCTGGCTTGGAGTTACATTTGCCGTATGAAGGAATGAACCCAGCACATCTCCCAAGGTGGAAATCAGAGAACTCTCGTCTTTCTGTGAAATAGCATTAAAGTAAGTATGGAACACTTCCTTAACCATCTGCTTGTCCTCGTCTGTCACTGTTTGCGCATTCAGTTTATCAAACTGGCTCTTTGCCTCATCGAAGTGACTGCCATCTGCATGATCTGTCATATATTGTTGATATGCATCAGGTGTATTGATACTCTGCGCATTTCCCCAATCAAGCGAATCGATACGTACCAATGCCTCTGTCTTATGTGGTGAGTCTGGATGGAGACGAATATAATCTTCCAATGCTGACTTGGAATTGCTGGTAACTGCATTCATCCATTCCTGATCGAAAGCTTTCAACTTATCTAGATGAGACTGGATACTATCTATATGCTCCTGAGGTGCATCCTTATAAAGGTCCAGATAATTTTGCAGGACACCTGCATCAGAACTCTGCATGGCATTTTCATAAGCCTGTTCCTCATTATTTTTATCGGTACGCTGTATGAAATACATACCACAGAAACCTACAATCAATGCAATAACAAGAGCTAATATCCATATATTGCGATTTTTTTTCTTAGGTTTCTCTGCGTTTGCATCTGGTTGATTCGTTCCAGTATTGCTGACAGGTGGAACTCCAGCAGGCTTTTCCTGATTATGAGTTATACCTGGATTATTCACTACTGCAGACTCGCTTGCAGCAGGTTCAGCAACCGGAGTATAAGGACTCGCAGCAGGAGTAGCTGTCGGTGAATTCAGAGGACGATGGCAGTTAGGGCACACCTCCTGATTCTTGAAAATAATTTCTCCACAATCAGAGCATCTCATTACCTTTCCGGCAATCTCAACGCCACAACTAGGACAAGTCTTTGCCTGATCGCTCACCTGGTGACCACATTCAGGACATTTAATTATTGCCATATCTATTGCTATTTTTTATTTAGTTAAATCTATTTTTAATGTCGGAATCGTATCTCGCGCAATCCATGACGACCCACAAACCGACTTTTATCTACGTATCCATTGATTCCTACAATTCTCCCCTTACCGGTATATTGCCACATCTGATAATCACGACCGTCAGCTAACTGAGGTTCCTCCTGGGAATACATCGCTATCATCAGTTTGTAATCATTCAGTTTCCCTCTCAGATGACTATCATAAAAATTACGGAATGTATAAATCAGCGGCTTCTGATGATAGGCTTTCTCTATCAATTTCAGAAATACAAAAAGTGAATCACAGAAATCATCATCACTCATTCCAGACATAGTCTCCACATCCATCATCGGAATCAAATCCTGCTCACCGGGACGGCATTGCGCCATAAAGTTCTGAGCCTGCTTAATCTGCTCACATTTGGGTCTATAAAAATGATAACTGCCTACTTTAAGACCATAGCGATGAGCCAACTCGATATTTCGCTCATATCTGTCATCCACCTTATCGCTGCCTTCTGTGGCTTTCAAATATACGTATGCCATCTTTGTATTGTCGCCGACGGTCTCCCAAAACACCTCACCCTGATAGTGACTCAAATCTATACCATGCACATGTGAACAGGTATCTTCGCACTGTACATAAGGATTACCCTGAGCATGAGTCAACATCGTAGAAAGAGAGAATATCGTAAATATCAATAATTTCTTCATCCTTATTTTTGATTTTGCATGCAAAGGTACGTTTTTTTTGCCAATTCATCGTAAGTTTAGGGTAAAATATTCATTAATTAAATAAATTTGTGTACCTTTGCAGCATAGAAAAAATAAAATGTTAGATATATGGTAGAGAAAATCAACACAGAAGGCGAAGAGAAAAAAAGCCTTAGTTTCGTTGAACAGATTGTAGCTGGTGAACTGGCAAAGGGTAAAAACGGTGGAAGAATTCAGACTCGTTTTCCACCAGAGCCTAACGGATATATTCACATCGGTCACGCAAAAGCCATCTGTATGGACTTCGGTGTAGCTGATGAATTCAATGGCGTGTGCAATCTGCGCTTTGACGATACCAACCCCTCCAAAGAGAATAATGAATATGTAGAGAACATCATGGCCGATATCAAATGGCTTGGATTCAAGTGGGGCAACGTATATTATGCATCAGATTATTTCCAGCAGCTTTGGGATTTTGCTATATGGATGATTAATCAAGGTCTGGCTTATGTTGATGAACAGACCAGTGAGCAAATGGCAGAACAGAAGGGTACACCGACACAACCTGGTGTGGCAAGTCCTTACCGCGACCGTCCAATAGAGGAAAATCTTCGTCTGTTTAATCACATGAATACAGCTGAAGCTGTAGAAGGAAGTATGGTGCTCCGTGCCAAACTAGATATGGCCAATCCGAATATGCATTTCCGTGACCCGGTCATTTACCGTATTATCCAAACGCCACACCATCGTACGGGTACAAAATGGCATACTTATCCCATGTACGACTTTGCTCATGGACAGAGTGACTTTTTCGAAGGTGTCACCCACTCTATATGTACACTGGAATTTGTACCTCACCGTCCACTTTACGATAAATTTATCGACCTGCTGAAGCAATACAAAGGCGATGAAGGTGACATCAATGACAATCGTCCACGACAGATTGAATTTAACCGTCTGAACATCACATATACCGTAATGAGCAAACGCAAGCTCAAGGCTTTAGTAGATGAAGACTTGGTTAACGGCTGGGATGATCCTCGTATGCCTACAGTATGTGGTATGCGTCGCCGTGGATATTCCGCACAGAGCATCCGTAATTTCATCAAAAGCATCGGCTATACAAAGTTTGATGCACTCAACGATTATGCACTTCTCGAAGCTGCTGTACGTGATGACCTTAACAAGAAGGCTGTCCGCGTGTCAGCTGTGCTAGACCCCGTAAAACTCATCGTCACTAATTATCCTGAAGGCAAAAATGAAGAGATGGAAGCCATCAATAATCCTGAGAACGAAGCAGATGGTTCACACAACATCACTTTCAGCCGTGAACTTTGGATAGAACGTGAGGACTTTATGGAAGATGCGCCAAAGAAATTTTTCCGCATGACACCAGGTAAAGAAGTTAGACTCAAGAATGCCTATATCATCAACTGCACAGGATGCAAAAAGAACGAGCAGGGTGAAATAGAAGAAATATATGCAGAATACGATCCATTAAGCAAGAGTGGCATGGAAGGTGCCAACCGTAAGGTGAAAGGTACACTCCACTGGGTAAGTGCCGGTCACTGTGTGCCTGCAGAAGTCCGCTTATACGACCGTCTGTTCAATGTAGAAAATCCAGCTGCTGATGAACATGACTTCCGTGAACTTCTCAATCCAGAATCTTTGACGGTACTCAGCAATTGCTACGTAGAGCAATATGCAGCCAACCTGACCCCAGGAACTTTCATACAGTTTCAGAGAATAGGATATTTCACGCCCGATATCGATACGAAACCAGACCACTTGGTATTCAATCGCACTGTGGGTCTGAAGGACACTTGGGCCAAAATGAACAAGTAAATGCTAACAGACAACGAGTATTTTAATACAAAGGAGTTTAAAAAGATTCTTTATGAATACGAAAATAAGGTCAAGTCAGGACAACCTATTTATATGGATGTCGATGACTTGACCGATATTGCTGATTATTATCATCTCAATTTTGACAATCAAAAGGCAGAAGATGCCATTGGTCTTGCACTTGAAATACAACCAGGTGCTACGTTGCCTTTGGTCTATAAAGCAAGACAAGCCTTGGAGAATGAAAATTCTGCTAAAGCTGAACATTTTCTCAATCAGATAGAGGACAAAGAAGATCCTGACTATCAATACCTGAAAGCAGAAATTATGATAGCAAAGGACAAAATCAATGAAGCCAATAACTATCTGCTGCAATGCTACTCCGACCTGACCAGTGAGGATGAACAAAATGATTTCACCATTGACGTAAGCAATTTGTATGCAGATTATCAGGTATCGGATAGACTACAAGAATGGTTACTGAAATACAAAGGTGAGATTACGGATGATATCAAAGAACTGCAAGGCAGGGACTGTTTTCTGAACCAACAATATGAGAAGAGCGAGAAAATCTTCAATGAATTGGTAGAAAGCAAACCATACAACAAGCAATATTGGTCATCATTGGCTAGTGCACAATATCTGGCAGATAAGTTTTCTGATTGTATCACGAGTTCTGAATTCGCATTAGCCATAGACCCTAACAACAAAGATGCTTTGCAGTTAAAGGGGAACTCGCTTCAGAGACTGGGTAATTACGAGGGGGCCCTGGCATGTTATTCATCTTATTGCGCTATCTGTCCGATGGACAGTTTCATTCTCCTACAGATGGCTGTGTGTCAGAATGAACTACACAAACCGGAAGAGGCAATCAAGACCTTGGAGACTGCGTATGAATTTGGGGCTTCTGATGAAGACTACAGAGCGCAGGTTCTAGAAGAAATGACTTTCGTCTATTTAGACATGAAGAATTTCGACAAAGCATTAGAGTGCATCCGACAGACCAAAGAGTTGGAGTGTGACCATATCAACATGATGGTCATAGAAGGTCATATTCTGAATGCTGCCAAAAGGAACAAAGAAGCTGAAAAAATCTTTTTGGATGCATTAGCACAATCAAAAGATCCTGCGCACACGATGTTACGCATTATCATCTCTATCTATGATAATGGTGATATCACTCTATGTTACAACCTTTTACACCTCTTCTTTAAAGAAGTATCCGATAGCTTTACTGATGGATATGCCTATATGGCACTCTGTTGCTTTGAATTGGAAAAGCGCACGGAATGTCTGAATTATCTACATGATGCCATCGAACTCAATCCCAATGAAGTCAAATTGGTATTCAGTAAAACAATTCCACCTGAAATCCCTCTGAGTGGATATTATAAATATATAGAAAATAAGTTTAATCAAAAATCAATAGAACCGTGAATTTTATAACCAGCTTACTTGGCAATCTCAATTACGGCACCATCTTATTTCTGATGCTGCTTGAGAGTACTGTGATTCCAGTTCCATCAGAACTTGTCGTTGCTCCGGCAGCCTATCATGCAGCAGGTGGAAACCTCCATGTGGGGCTCGTCATTCTCTTCGCCACAATTGGCGCAGACCTTGGAGCCAGTATCAATTATTTTGTATCCTTCTTTGTAGGTCGACCTATTATTTATAAGTTTGCCAATAGCAAATGGGGACATTTATGTCTACTAAACCAGCAGAAAGTAGAACACAGTGAAAAATATTTCGATGATCATGGTATCATCGCGACTCTTACGGGCAGATTGATTCCCGGTATACGCCATTTGATTTCCATTCCTGCAGGATTGGCACGCATGCATTATTGGAAGTTCCTGCTCTATACCACGTTGGGAGCAGGCTGCTGGAACTGCATACTAGCTAGTCTCGGTTGGTACCTTCACACAATCGTACCAGAGGAGCAACTAGATGACAAAATAGATGAATATTCCTATTACATCAAATTAGTAATCATCGGTCTGGTAGGCATGGCGTTGGCTTGGTTTGCCGTAAAATGGATTATGAAAAAGAAAACTAGCAACAAAAATACACAGCAAAATTAGTTTTATTTGAATAAATTGACTATATTTGCACACTATTATTTGATTCACACATAGATATGGCAAAGATTAATAATCACCTGGTAATCATGGCAGGCGGTGTAGGAAGCCGCTTTTGGCCCATGAGCACAACCCAGAAGCCCAAACAGTTTATAGACGTATTGGGCATAGGGAAATCATTACTTCAACTGACTGTAGAGAGATTCAAGGCTATTGTTGCTCCAGAAAACATTTGGATTGTTACCAATCAGAATTATATTGAACTGGTAAAAGAGCAACTCCCAGACCTTCCTGCTGGTAATATATTGTGCGAGCCATGCCGTCGCAACACTGCGCCATGCATCGCATACGTAAGCTGGAAGATCAAGTCAAAAGACCCTAAGGCTAATATTGTAGTTTCACCCGCCGATCACATCGTAACAGATGTAATTGAATTCCAGCGTGTCATCACTGAATGTCTGAAGTATACAGCCGACAGTGATGCTATCGTCACACTGGGTATGAAACCGTCACGCCCCGAAACGGGCTATGGTTACATTCAAGCTGACCTCAGTACCAGTTCATTACGTAACAAAGAAATCTTTAGAGTGGATTCTTTCCGTGAGAAGCCCGATCTGCCTACAGCTCAGGAATACATCAAAAAGAACAACTACTTCTGGAATGCAGGCATCTTCATCTGGAATGTGAATACCATAGTCAATGCTTTCAGAATGTATCAGCCTACTATGGCCAAGACCTTTGAGGCTCTACTACCTATTTACGGAACCGACAATGAACAAGATGAAATCAATAAGCGTTTTCCTGAATGTGAAAACATATCCGTGGACTATGCTATCATGGAAAAGGCAGAAGAGATATTCGTATGTCCAGCTGACTTCGGTTGGAGCGACTTAGGCACATGGGGCTCTCTACTCACACAGACTAAGCATGACCTCTATGGAAACAGCTGTATCGGTCATGATATCAATCTGTTTGAAACACACAACTGCATGATTCACACCAATCAAGAAAAGAAAGTTGTGGTTCAGGGACTGGACGGATATATCATCGCGGAGAACGATGATACATTATTAATATGTAAACTATCAGAAGAACAGCGTATCAAGCAGTTCTCCGGGCAAGACAAATAATATATTATAGATCATATTACAATGAGTAAAAAAGTTGCACTTATTACCGGTATTACAGGTCAAGATGGATCTTATTTAGCAGAATTTCTTCTTGACAAAGGCTATGAAGTCCACGGAACTATCCGTCGCTCTTCCGTTGACTATCGTGAGCGTATTGCTCACCTTGAGGGACTTCCCCACTTCCACCTGCACTATGCAGACATGGGGGATTCAATGAGCATACTTGGAGTTATTGGTAAAACCAAACCTGATGAAATTTACAATCTTGCAGCCCAAAGCCACGTTCAGGTGAGTTTCGACTCTCCTGAATTCACAGCCGATGTGGACGCCGTAGGTGTTCTCCGTATATTAGAGGCTGTACGCCAGCTGGGACTCAGTGATACTTGCCGTATCTATCAGGCATCCACTTCAGAACTTTATGGTAAGGTAGAAGAAGTTCCCCAGAATGAGAACACGCCTTTTCATCCCTATTCACCTTATGCAGTAGCAAAGCAATACGGTTTCTGGATTGTCAAGGAATACCGGGATGCGTATAATATGTACTGCTGCTCTGGTATACTCTTCAATCATGAGAGTGAGCGGAGAGGCGAGACTTTCGTAACCCGCAAGATTACGTTGGCAGCTGCCCGCATCAAACAGGGGAAACAAGCCAAACTTCTTTTGGGTAATCTAGGGTCACTCCGCGACTGGGGATATGCCAAAGATTACGTAGAATGTATGTGGCTTATCCTTCAGCAAGACAAACCAGAGGATTTCGTCATTGCCACAGGTGTACAGCACAGCGTACGTGAATTCTGCTACTTCGCTTTCAAGCGTGTAGGTATCGAACTTGAATTCAAAGGCGAAGGCATGGATGAGAAAGGTATAGACAAGGCTACAGGTAACGTACTCATCGAGGTAAGTCCTGATTTCTATCGTCCTACGGATGTAGTCAACCTTTGGGGTGACCCAACAAAGGCAAAAGGCAAGTTGGGATGGAATCCTAACAGAACCAGTTTCGAGGAACTCGTCAATCTGATGGTAGACAGCGACATGGCAAAGGTTGCCTCTGATGGTGCTGCAGAGAAAGTACGCACTAATTTGGTGGAATATTTGGAGAAAGGTATTGTAAAATAATGGCTTTAGATAAGAACGAAAAAATATATGTAGCGGGACACCACGGACTTGTGGGTTCCGCTATTTGGAATAACCTGGAAGCTAGAGGTTATCATAACTTGGTAGGCAGAAGTCACAGTGAACTAGACCTGGCTGACCAGTATGCAGTAAAAAAATTCTTCGATGACGAAAAGCCTGATGCCGTAGTTTTGGCAGCAGCTTTCGTAGGTGGCATCATGGCTAACTCCCTCTACCGCGCAGACTTCATCATGCAGAACATGAAGATGCAATGTAATGTGATAGAGAATGCCTACAAGCATGGTGTGAAGAAACTACTTTTCTTGGGTTCCACCTGTATCTACCCTAAAAATGCGCCTCAACCGATGAAAGAAGAGGCACTACTCACATCTCCGTTGGAATATACCAATGAAGAATATGCCATTGCCAAAATCGCCGGTCTGAAAATGTGTGAGAGTTACAATCTTCAATATGGCACCAATTATATCGCTGTCATGCCAACCAATCTGTACGGACCTAACGATAATTTTCATCTGGAGAATTCCCATGTCATGCCAGCCATGATGCGCAAAATCTATTTGGCCAAACTTATTCACGACGGCAATTGGGATGCAGTACGTGTTGATATGGACAAACGTCCTATCAATCCTACAGATAAACTCCGCACTATCATCGGAGAAGGAAATGTAGATGGTAAAAATACACAAGAGCGCATTCTGAAAGCATTGGCATTTTATGGCATTGAGAACAACAAAGTTACACTTTGGGGTGACGGTTCACCTCTGCGTGAATTTCTTTGGAGTGAGGATATGGCCGATGCCAGCGTCCATGTACTGCTGAATGTAGACTTCAAAGACATCATCGGTATTGAGAAATACTCATCTGTATTCTATGGTGCTAAAGTCAATGGTGCAGTCAACCGTAACAATTCAGAAGGTCGTGGAGGTGCAATACCTTCTTTGGGTGAGATTCGCAACTGCCATATCAATGTAGGTACCGGCAAGGAACTCACCATCAAGGAACTGGCTGCTCTGGTTGTTAAGACTGTAGGATTCCAAGGTGAGGTAATTTGGGACACGACCAAACCTAATGGAACTCCGCGTAAACTGATTGATGTAGATAAGTTGCACCGATTGGGATGGACCCACAAGGTTGAAATTGATAATGGTGTTGAAAAACTATTTGAATGGTATCAAGATAGTTTGAGATAACAGTTCATTTCCTATAGAAATTCTATAAAAAAACATCGCATCAATTGCTGATACGATGTTTTTTTATCTTAGCAAGGGATTCGTAGAATGAATCTTGCACCACCGATATAGGCATTATCCAATAAGATAGTACCACCTAGCAATTTAGCAAGTGTACGACACAAAGAAAGCCCTAGACCTGTGCCCTCGGCAAAATCATCCAGTTTGACAAACCTTTCAAAGATATGTTCATTTTCTGATGAAGGTATACCACATCCCGTATCTTGCACAACAATTACCAACTGTAACGTATCATCACGTTTAGCTTGCAACATCACAGTACCCTGATTTGTAAACTTGATGGCATTATCCAGCAACTCAGTCAATATTTTCTTAAGAGACTCAACATGGACTGCCACTTCATCAGTAGCATCCAATTCACTTTCAAACTGTAACACTACACCTGAATGTTGCCTTCCTTCATATGAAGCCAAGAAACCACTTAAGAACTGATTAGTCGTCAGATTATCTATCTCGTCCTGACTTTCACTCTCACTATCAGACACATCTAATAATTTATCAAATATGTCCGTGATTTTCTCAACGTTTTCTTCCACTTTAGCGACAGCTTTAGTACGAGCTTCGTCATCCATAGAATTATTTTTTCCCAACACTTGACTATAACCAGAGATAATATTAAGCGGTGTACGTATCTGATGACTCACATTCCGGATAAAAGCAAGTTTCATTTTGTCACTTTCCATCGCCTTGTCACGAGCCACAACAAGTTCAGCATTACTCTGCCTCAACTTCCTCATGATAGATTTCCTCACAATCAATACAATAATCAGACTAAAACAGAACAAGGTGGAACATACAAGCAACAAAGTGATGAACATCTCCCAATGCTTAATTGAAGTCTGATGCTCCATATTTAGCTGACGTTCGGTATATCTATTATAGATAATATTACCCATGATAGAACTCATCAGGGAGTCAGAAACCTCTGTCAATTGTGTCTGCTCATCATAAGCAAGTTTCATTTCACCATTATATTCATAAATCTTCATCAAATAATAGCAACGGTCATACTTATTCTGCATATCCTTGGCCTTGGCAATCGCCTCGGCTGTACGATGATGATATAGCAACCAATATACCATAATATAATTCTCATACATGGACTGATATCCCTTTTCCTTAAATACCATGTACTTCTTATAATATTTTAGGAACTCAGGATAATTCTTCAGTATGAAGTTCAACTGAGCTATGAGTGCTGTTGCATCTGCAATATTATTAGTATCCTGAGATGCATTCAAAGCCTTATGAGCCCATTGTAAAGCTTTGTCAGGATGGCGCTGCATCTGGCAATAGGCAATATCCATATATACACCTAACAACCTATTTTTGTCCGGGCAATATTTATTTATGAGATCTATCGTCTTCAACAGATATACCATTCCCTGTTCTCTTTTACCTAAATCAGCCAAGACATTACCCATCATATTAGTATACTGATATTGCTCTTCTGGGCAGTTGTGCTTCTTGATGTCCTCACCCATATCCTGCATTTTTACATAAGCAGTAAAATAATCAAAAGCATTTAAATAAAAGAGGACTTCATTAGACATTGCGTTATAATACATATACATCATATGGTAACTAAGCAAATAAGACTTGTAATCATTGGCTAAACGCTGGAAATTACAACTGTCGCTGCGATAATAATAATAAAACATGGAATCACGCAGAACTGATGCTTTTCTCTGAGAGAATTGTGCATGACAGCTGAGCGAAACGGTGATGAGTAGGATAATGATCTTTAAAACCCTCATTTATTATATTACATATCTTTTATATACTATATGCAAAAGTACTAATATTTTGTTGACAACAGACACACCTACGCTTTTTTTTCCGATAGTTTAACGATTAAATCGTATAAAAAAAGCATGCAAATACAGACTTAACTCCGTACTGCATGCATTTTTATTTTTTATATGTAATTCCTTTATTGCAAAGTATGATTTTCACCGTCTACAATTACTGTTCTATAATATACCAACTTACCAGCACTATTGAGCAATTGAAACTGAAAAGTAAATTTTGAGGTATTTCCATTCAAATCAAATGCATCACTGTTCATATAGGTAGTTACTACCAAGTCCAAGGCGGCCTTGGCGATATCCAGCGTACAAGTTTCAGATTTTTTAACCAAAGCGAGACTTGCATCCATCAGAGCTGCTTGCTGATCTGTCATGGTACCCTTTTCAGTAAGTTTAGCTTGCAGGGTATATGTGTCTGTACTATAGATACTGTCATCATCGTCACCACCACATGACTGTAGTGAAATACCCAACATTGCTACAATAAGTAACAAAAATAATGTCTTGAAATTCTTCATAAATCGTCTTTATATTTATTAAATAATTAATTCTTGATAATCAGTCTTACTCCATATTTTCTGACACAAAGAT
>DAIRCP010000013.1:0-46496 GCA_036796635.1 Prevotella sp.
TAATATATTAATATGTGAATTGCTTGATTACATTATCTTACTTATCCAACTGACGGTTGCCATGGAAATAGGTTCCACTGGCGGTCACCTGACCATTACGGTCCTTCTCTACGAAACGGCCATCACGGTAATCGTCTACATAAGTACCTTCAAACCGCTTCCCGTCTTTATCCTCTTCGATGGCTGGTCCATTGCGCTTACCATTTTTAAACATGCCCTTAAACTTCCATCCGTCTACATAATGGGCAATGCCCTGACCGTCTATTTTACCATCTTTGAACTGTCCTTCAAAAACATCTCCTTTCTTGGTTGTCAGTTTGCCCTGACCATTCGGTTTGTCTGCCTTCCATTCTCCGGAATAGGTATTACCGTTTCGCCAGACTAGCGTTCCCTGACCCTGCTTATCGCCATCTACAAACTGACCGGTGTACTTATCACCATTTTCATATCTGAAAATGCCTTGACCGGTACGTTCTCCCTGAACATAATCGCCTTCGTAGACATCACCATTCTTAAACTTATAGATACCACGGCCATTCTGTATGTCATCACTCCACTGACCGACGTACATATCACCATCGGCATACTTGAACGTGCCCTGACCACTGCGCTGGTTGGCCACCCACTGTCCGTCATAGGAAGAACCATCACCCCAGGAAAAATAGCCTTTACCCTGCTTCTGGTCATTCACCCAGTCGCCGCGATAAAAGGCGCCCCCGGCAAAAGTATAAATACCCTTACCGTTACGATGGTCTTGTTTCCAGTCGCCGTCATACTTATCACTATTATAATAATACATGATACCATGTCCCTGCTGATAGTCACGGAACCATAAACCTACATATTTATTATTATTGGAAAAGTAGTAAGTTCCCTGACCATGCTGCTGGTCCTGAAACCATTGTCCTTCATATTTCTCACCATCATAGAATGTATATACACCATAACCCTGGCGCTTACCTTTCACGTAATCACCTTCGTAATGGTTACCATTCTTATAGACCATCTTTCCTTTGCCATCGGGCTTCCCGGATACCATTTCACCGTTATAGATACCACCATCTTTGGTAGTACAGGAACCCAATGTTATCTTTTGTGCCATTGCAAACAAGGGGGTTGTCAATAGCAAAAGTGTTATCAAATAGTGCTTCAATTTTTACAGTTTTACAGTTTGCAATGCCAAAGTTAGTAAAAAAAGGGGATATAGCAAAAAAGATTAGATATTTTAACGGATAATAGCTATTTATTTTATACCTTTGCATTTAGCAAATAAATCATAAATATGAAGTTTATAGGTATTATTCCAGCCCGCTACGCATCCAGCCGTTTCCCGGGCAAACCACTTGCAAAGCTCAGTGGAAAGTGTGTAATTGAACGTGTTTACGAACAGGTAACTGGCATACTAGATGATGCTTACGTGGCTACTGACGATGACAGAATCTTCAATGAGGTGAAGTCTTTCGGCGGTAAGGTGGTCATGACATCAACCAATCACAAAAGTGGAACCGACCGCATAGAAGAGGCTATGACCAAGATAGGCGGCGATTTTGACGTGGTAGTGAATGTGCAAGGTGACGAACCGTTTATCCAGCAATCACAAATTGAAACGGTCTGCCGTTGCTTCGATGATGCGCAAACGCAAATTGCTACACTCGGAAAACCGTATGACAATGATGCTGACTTCAAACTACTGGAAAACCCGAACTCTCCCAAAATCGTGGTAGACAACAACGAATATGCAATGTACTTCAGCAGAAGTATTATCCCATATATCCGAGGTAAGGAACAATCGGAATGGCTGGGAAACTATCCCTTCCTTAAGCACATCGGACTGTATGCCTATCGACGTGAGGTACTGCACGAGATAACACGTCTACCTCAGAGCAGTCTGGAAATTGCTGAAAGTCTGGAACAGCTGAGATGGTTGCAGAACGGCTATAAAATCAAGGTGGGTACTACTGATGTGGAGACAATCGGCATAGATACGCCGGCTGACCTGCAAAGGGCTGAAGAGTTTCTTCGCAACAGAAGATAACAGAAAAAAAGACATAATAAAAGGAGAAGCTAACTTCGCAGTTTGCTTCTCCAAAATCAAACCTAATCGATACGGATATTATTAAAAAATAAAAATCCATAACTCCTAGGATAAAAAAATTGGTTATCTCACGACAACCAATCTTTCAATTAACCTTAATAATCTAATACCATGAAAAACACGTTGCAAAGATACAATAATTATTTTTTAATTGTATTTTTAAACCAACTTATTTTGGGGTATTTATTTTTTATTAACAAATATATCTCGCAAATTAAAACTTTTTTGCTTGAATATCAATTTGATTGCCTCTTTATCTGCTTCAGTCTGTGCGGGACTGTTGGCGCTCACATAGAGTATGGGTTCCGTAGGCGAAAGACTGGCTTTCACACATACGGGCGCAGCCTTCTGCTCCAGTTCGTCATAACGAGACTGAGACATGGTATCAGGACGCTGCGTCAATTTACCCAACAACACTGCAGGGCTGACAGAAAACAGATGATGCCATTTCTGGGAATAAAAATCCACGGTACTCTGCTGCACGTCTGTGCCCACAGTCTTCACGACACAGACCACAGCTTTGCTGGTATCAGAAAGTGTCACTGACACTGGCATCACATACATTTCCAAAGTTGAACTTTTGGAGAGGGCCAACTTCAGATAATGACTGTTGAGGGTGGTCATCTCGCTCTCACCATTCAAGGCATTATGCACCTTGGCTGTCATTTTGGAATCCATAAAATCGAGAAAATCCAATTTGTTGTTTTCCGTAAGATACGGGACAACCTGCTGTGGAACTGACTTCCATATCTCCCGAATATCAGGAGTCTGTGCCTGAATATGCATGGCCATCAGAGCCAGACATACACAAGTACACATACGTTTTCTATTTAATAACATATACAATTTATACTCCTTTCTTTCGGTTAAAAAACTGATTATCTGATTCCGCGCCCCACACGAAGGTCTTTTACACGAACGGCTTTGCCTTCACTCTGAGGAAGACTGCCTTTCTTCACAAGTTTCACACATGGCGTAAGCAGAATCTCATCTTTCAGTGCACGCTGGATATCACGTGTCATCTTCTGCAACTCGGGATAGACATCTGTGTTCAGTCCGTCTAGCTCCACTTCTACGGTCATGGTATCATTATCATCTTCCGTGTCAAGCGTGATGAGATAATTACTGCCCAGACCAGGATACTGCACCAGAATCTTTTCCACCTGCATCGGGAACACATTCACTCCCTTAATAATAAACATATCATCGGTACGGCCCTTGATACGGTCAATGCGTCTATGGGTACGTCCACATTTACATTTTCCGGGGATGATGCGTGTAAGGTCGTGAGTACGGTAACGCAGTATAGGCATCATAGTACGGTCGAGCGTGGTAAGAATCATCTCTCCTATTTCACCGTCGGGAACGGGTTCCAATGTATCTGGATCCACAATCTCCAGGATATAATTATCTTCCCACAAGTGCATGCCGTCCTGTTCCTTGCACTCGAAGGCAACGCCGGGACCATTCATTTCTGTCATGCCAAATGAATTATAGGCCTTCACTCCAAGCAGACGTTCTATTCTGCGGCGCTGCTCGTCTGTATGCGGTTCGGCACCGATGAAGAGTGTATGCAGTTTGGTACTTCTCGGATCTACACCCTCTTCCTGAAAAACTTCTGCCAGACGGATGGCATAAGAAGGGATGGCATGAAGACAGGTTGTACCAAAATCACGGATAAACATAATCTGACGCTTGGAATTACCAGCTGCAGCAGGCACGGTGGTAGCACCCAATTTCTCAGCTCCATACTGGAATCCGAGTCCACCGGTGAACATTCCATAACCGGATGAGTTCTGGAACACATCGGTATTTCTGCAACCTACCATATACATATTCCTTGCTATCATATTGGCCCAAGAGTCAATATCATGACGGGAATAAACCACTACTGTGGGATGACCTGTAGTGCCACTCGAGGAATGAATGCGGATGGCATCCTTCATATCTCCCCCGACAAGACCAAACGGATAATTCTCACGCAGGTCTTCCTTGGTGGTAAAAGGTATTTTCCGAATATCAGCCACACTTTGGATTGAATCAGCTGTGATACCTAACTCGCCCAACCTCTTCTTATAAAAAGGGGATTGGAGACATACATTAATAGTTTCTTTCAACTTCTTAACTTGAAGAGCTTCTAGCTCTTTGCGGGGCATGGTTTCCAGCTCCGGCTGCCAATATTCGTTATTCATACCATTTAGTTTTTATGGGTTTAGTTTTTGTTTGGTTATTATTTATTCTTTACGTTGCCAGATGCTCACCACCTTACGGCGGATGGCAAACATGTTGACCACTGATACAAGTACAAACAGGATAAGACCTACTATGAAAGCAGGCAACATGGTACCTTCATCGATATCAGGGAACAGTGTCTCTATCACATCCAGATAATACCCACGTACGAAGAACAGGACCACCAGAGCTATGATGAGAACCAATACATTCAGTCCCATCGTGAGCCACTGATAGGGTCGAGCTACTTTGGACGGGCTATAGCCTATGAGTAGCAGATTTTCCAACTTCGTGGAATTCTTCTGCAACAGGAGGTAGATACTGAGCATCAGAATATAGAAACTCAAGATACTGATAACCAGACCGATGGTCATCACCAGTGTCACAACCATCTTCAGGAAATAGGTGGTCTTCTCTGCATTGAGATTATTATCCTCCACCTCATATCCCTGCTTGTCTACATACTTGGCGATATGCTCATCGGCGGGGTTTTCCACTTCCATAATCAGTCGGGAAGGATCGCTCTTTTCGCCCGGTGCATATTTTTCATTGCTCCAGTCCATAAAAGTCTGTGGCACCAAAATCGTATTCAGACGATTGGAGAATCCAATGACTTTACCTTTATATTCATCCTTCTGACCATGGCCATGAACATAAATATGAAAATCTATCATGCCGACCAGACCATCACTGATCTTGGGCAATGAATGACTTTGGGCAAAACCGAAGTTATACATATCTATATAAGTACGCGGAAGGATTATTGGCACTTCATGTGAACCAGTCTTCCATGCCCACTGCGACAAGGGCACATCAACGAAGCCATCAGGAACGCTCTCAAAAAAGAGCTCCGTATTCATCACTTCCACTCCATTCACTCCCATACGGGCATCAATGCCGTATTCTGCACGGGTGAACTTGCCTACCTTACGGGCAAACTTCTGTTGTGCCAGATCACTCTCCTCTGCAGGAGAAAAGGAATTGGAACGGCCTGAAAGCGTATTGCCGGTTCCTATCTTCTTACTCAATATCAGATAATCAGCGCTCATGAAAGAATCACCCTGAGTGAACACGGGCAACACATCACGATAAAACTGAAAACCGAGCAGTACAATGAGCATACCAAACAGATTGGCAAAGAAGAAACCTGCAAACTGAGGTACGCTGATATGCTGACGAAGTAATTTCCAAACTAATTTCATAGATGCAATACCCTTTCGTAATCTAAGTCCATGTGTTTACCGATACTGGTTACAATCACTCCAGCTCCCTGGCGCTTAGCCTCGGTCATCATGATTTCACCCATGATGCGGGAATTATTATCATCCAAGTGACTGATGGGTTCATCGGCCAGAATGAAATCAAACGGTTGTACCAATGCTCTAATCATTGCCACACGCTGCTGCTGACCGAATGACATACGGCCCACTTTCGCATCCATCTTCTCGGGAATGCCGAGCATCTCAAACCATGTTGCAATCTCCTCACGGGTCTTGAAGCCTGTAAGATTATTCTTAATCTCCACATTCTCGTAAGCAGTGAGTTCCGGGAAAAGTCTCAATTCCTGAAACAAATGGCTGACATGGCTGATACGCATATCCACCCAATTATTCACGCTGAGTGACATGGTATCTACATCATCAAACAATACCTGACCTGTATAATCATGGCGATAACCTACGATATAACTACAGAAGGTACTTTTACCCTGGCCGCTGTCGGCTTCCACCAAGTAAAGATGTCCACGCTGGAATGAAACCTCTTTCTTCCAGACATCCGACTGCAGATCATCTCTCTGAGCAAAGACAGCCGGCAATACCTGATGCAATACAATCTTTTCCATATTCTTATTTTATGCTATAAATAATGGCCTTGACATCTCCGAAAATGGGTTTCAACAGGGTGTTGACTGCCTTCAATTCGGTTTTCTGCTTAGCCAATGATTCTATATCTACAACAGCTACCATCCGCTTGCCCAACATCTGCTGACGGATATTGGCGGATAAGGGCTGCTTGACAGGTTCACCTGCCTTCATGGCTACTTCCGGTGAACTGCAAATATACAGGCGGTTCTTAGGTGACACACCGAAATAGGTATTCCAGTCACTGCCTGTAAGATGATAACCATCTTTAATCCAGTCTTCTATTTTGGTTCCCTTCGGACAGGAAGTCTTCCAATAACCTACATCACCCATCCAATTCTTGTTTTTGGCATCTGCCACAAGCTGGAAATCCATCTTATCACCCTTCATACTGGGCACAGTGATAACCATATCACCATTGATGCTCTTCAGCATCATATCAATGTCTAACGCCTGATTGACTCCTGCCAACAGGGTGCGGAAGGCATCATTGGTTCGCAATTGCTTGATATACTTCTCACCATCGATACCACAGACAATGGATATGAGGGAATTAGCAGGTAATGACGGAAGATACTTGGCAGTAATGGGACGATATTCCTTGGCTGCCTGCTTGAGTGACTGGTCTATCTGCTTATTGAGTGAAAAGTTCTCTCCGGTAACTACCAGACATCCATTTTTCACTTCCATGGAAGCAGCTACAAGAATATCGGTAGGTGAAGTCCCCTTTGGTGCTCCAAGGGTGAACGGTGCAATAAGTTTCTCTGGCAATGCCTGTGCCTGTGCCACCATGGCTACAGGACCACTGATGGAATCAAGGGTATCAAATATCTTACTGTTTTTGATACCCTCATCATCGTCTGCCTTGAGGTAGCGAATCATCTGGCGCTGCAACTCACCCTGAGCACTGCCTACGACAGGTCCCATAATCAATAATGCCGTACTGCTGAAACCTACCATAAAGTCGTCATGCAATACGGTAAATTTGAAGTCACGCTTCTGCTTGAGGGGTTTACAGTCACCGCTCTTGACCAGATTATTGAGCCAGTCTTCCAAATCGTCGTCATCAGATACAGAAGCCACCATACCTAACTGTCCGTCGATCGTCTCAAAGGCATACACCGGTACTGTCACGTCAATGCCACAGTCTTCCACGTTGTCCACATGCAATAATTGTTTCAAAGCCGACTGTTTGTCTGCTTTCTCCAAATGGTTGTTCTCTGCCAACGCAGGAAGATCTATGGAAATAACCGCACTGCTGTTGGCAGGTACTACGGCTGTATAATCCTGTGAGCATGACGTGAGCCAGGGCATCACGAGCGCTACTGCTGCATAAATCAAATATTTCTTCATGAGTCTATTTTAATTGCATCATCATCACGGCAGCAAGTCCGGCCGTTTCTGTACGCAGTCGGCTCTGACCGAGATGCACAGACTGATATCCAGCTGCTATTGCCATTTTCACTTCATCTATTGAGAAGTCTCCTTCCGGACCGACCAAGACTGTGAAATCCTGATCGGGGGCTTCTTTCTTCAGTTCGTCAAACAGATAGGTGCGCTCCACTTCTTCATAGCAGTGCGCAATGTATTTCTTACCTTCACGGGGGGTATCTATGAAATGCTTGAAAGTCTGCAATTCATGCACTTCGGGTTTCCAAGCCTTTCGACTTTGCTTCACTGCAGATATCACAATCTTGTCAATACGCGGAATCTTGATAACCCTACGCTCTGAAAATGAACAGTTGAGGAATGATATTTCATCAATGCCAACTTCTGTGGCTTTCTCCACCATCCATTCTATCCTATCCATCATTTTGGTAGGTGCGATGGCTAAATGGATTTTTCCTGCCCAAGGCCTAGTCTGTGGCATTACTTCCTTGATTTCATACATACAATGACGAGTAGCTGCCAAGGTAACTTCTGCTTGATAGAAATTACCTTTGCCATCCATCAGCGTCATCTCATCACCATCAGTCAAGCGGAGCACACGCAAAGCATGCATGGCCTCCTCCTCTGGCAATTCAGTCTGATCCTGTGCCTCGGGCGCATAGAAAAATCGCATCTCTTTCATACCTGCATCTCTTTTTTATCAGAACGGAACATGAATGCGAAAAGAACGCCCACGACTAACGCATATCCGGCAAAGATAAACCAGCATTCCTGCCAGTTGCCTACCAGATAACCATTCGGGGTCCATTTACAGTAACTGTTCACAATCTCTCCGGCAGTCAATGTACCTATCGTAGCTCCCAGACCGTTGGTCATCAACATAAACAGACCTTGTGCTGAGGCACGGACTTCTGAAGGACACTCACGGTCGACAAACAAGCCACCGGAGACATTGAAGAAATCAAATGCAACACCGTATACGATACAGGAGAGTATGAAGAGCAGCACACCCGGCATAGCCGGATTTCCCAATCCGAAGAATCCAAAACGGAACACCCATGCAAACATAGAGATAAGCATCACTATCTTGATACCATATCTGCGAAGGAAGAATGGTATCATCAGAATACAAAGGGCCTCACTAATCTGCGAAATGGATGTGAGCAATGTGGCATTGTTGGCGGCAAAAGATGTGGCTACTGCTGCATCTGCACTACCCTTGAAACTGGTGATAAATGGCCCTGCAAAACTATTGGTGACTTGAAGTGACATTCCCAACAGAGCAGAGAATATGAAAAACATCGCCATACGATGTGACTTGAACAGCTTGAATGCGTCTAAACCAAATGAGGCTGCCAGCGAAGTGTTCTCCTTCTTCACAATCTTACACTGCGGCAATGTATAACAATACAGAAAGAGTACGATACTGAGCAATCCAGAAATGAGGAACTGATTATAGGTATACTGGAACTTATGTGCATTCTCTGCCAGGGTAAATGTAAACCCATTATCATCAAATGCTGCACAATTCACAAACCACATCGTGATAATAAAGCCTACGGTACCTAATACACGGATGGGCGGGAAGTCCTTCACGGTATCCATACCATGACCCTTGATAATCGTGAATGCTGTGGTATTGGAGAGTGCCAATGTTGGCATATAAAAACCTACACTGATTGTATAAACGGCAATAAACAATGTCTTATTGGGTAACTCATGTCCGAAACCGGCAGAAAGACCCATATACCAGAGGAATATCATGGTGATACCTGCCAACAGATGACACAAGCCCAATAAGCGTTGTGGCTGTATCCACTTGTCGGCCACAATGCCCATGATAGTCGGCATAAATATAGACACGATGCCCTGAATGGCATAAAACCAAGAAATCTTATCGCCTAATCCGGCTATTCCCAGATAATTTCCCATACAGGTAAGGTATGCACCCCACACAGCAAACTCCAGGAAGTTCATTAAAGCTAATCTTACTTTTAGATTCATAGTTACACTTATTGTTTAATTGTTATAGGTTTATTGTTATGATAGACAATCAAATGTCCATTGATATCTTTCTTAATTTCCAGAATTCCCCCTAACCATTCTGTCTGAGCCTGTTCACTATCCAGCATATAAGCACATACTACCTCATCCCCAATCAGTTCTATCACGCCTGGTTGAAAGCTATTATTGTCAGCTATGACCTCATTGGCTGCAATCTTTCGTACGTGTCGTTCGTTCTTCATTTTAATTTTAGGTAGTGAATCCGGGATTATTATTTTTTCAGGTCGGACATACGAATAGGCGCCGCACTGACACCACTGGGTGGTACGGGTCCGGACTGTCCCTTAGGAACGGGGCCACTTTGGCCCTGTGGTGTAACGGGAGCATTCTGAGCACCAGTTACAGGAGCTGTCACATGATTGGTATCGGGTGCTGCACCAGGTTGCGGTCCCGACTGTTGGGAAGCGTCCTGCTGTCGCATTCTCACCATTTGTATCTGACTGATAAAAAGCAGTTTCAATGTATTGGAGTCATCCATACCTCTGGTGAGATAGAAGAAGCCGCGGATGGACTTCATCTTCAAGCCATTCACACCTGGCATCCTGACGGAGGTATATCCAGTCATACCTACATGTTGCGAATATATGGCAACACTGTCATTGTCAAATGTCTCAGCGATATAGACGACAGCATCCTTAGTTCCACTCTCAAACATAAAGTCTGTCATGAAATTCATCACGTATGTATCACCTGCCTTTGTGGCGGTATCTCCCTTCAATTCAAAATCCATGTGATTATACGGTGCATCGGGGAAAAGCACACCATAAGTAGCCTGATGCCATATATTGGCTGTATCGCCTGACTGACTCAACTGGGAATACTCACCGGCTCCTGCATAATCAGCGCCTGTGGCCTTACCTTCTTCATCTATTCGCTCACCTACCTTGTCGTATATCTTCGTCAAACGGTCTATATGGGAATAATAATACACAAGGGATGAATCAAACTCCGCCTCTGTTACTTCATGCTTCTTCAATACGTCAACAAAATAAGCTGACTGCTTGAAGTCGCGGTCATGACTGACTGGTGATCTACGAGCCATGGCTTCGGCTATATGATAATCATACAGAATGTCAGCCATATCATCCGGCTGGATGACATCACTGGGGACTGTAGGCTTGCAACTAGCCAATATCAGGATAGAGAGAAGAATGAATGACCAACGATGCTGCATACTATTTTCCTCCTTTTTTCAGTTTAGAAAAAGTCTCTGAGATGGTACTCAGGTCCTTCGAGAAAAACAGCAGAAGTATCACAATCCCGACCGATATACATGCATCGGCAAAATTAAAGATAGGACTGAAGAAAATAAACTCCTGTCCTCCGAAATGGGGTACCCAGGCTGGATAGGTGGTTACTATCAGCGGGCAATAAAACATGTCGACTACTCGTCCAGTCAGAAAGGAAGAATATCCATGACCGAAGGGAACGAAATAGGAAACATAAAAAGGAGACGAACCATTGAATATCAGTCCATAAAACATACAGTCAAATATATTTCCTGCTGCTCCGGCAACAATTACAGATAAAGTAATGATGTAAGACCAGCGCGCTTTCTGCTTGGAAATCAGATGAATATAAAAAACTATACAGCATACGGCAATGATACGGCAGATGGTCAATAGATACTTGCTGCCAAATTCCATACCATAAGCCATTCCATTATTCTCAATGAAATGAATTTTAAACCAACTGGTGATATCTATACTCTCGTCTAGGGTCATGTGGGTCTTTACCCAAATCTTAATGACCTGGTCTATCAAGATAAGTAGCACCGCAATAAGCAGTGCTACTCTTCCTCTTGTCAGAATTTTGTTAAGTTTCACTTCTTTCTATTCTGTTTTGATTCCACACTCAATGTAGCGTGCGGAACAGCGCGTAAGCGCTCCTTAGGTATCAGTTTGCCTGTAATACGGTCGATACCATAAGTCTTGTTTTCAATACGTACCAAGGCTGCCTTCAATCCTTGAATGAATTTCTGCTGGCGTGCAACCAGCGATATCAATTCTTCCTTAGACTGCGTGGCACTACCCTCCTCCAATATTTTGTAGGTTGGCGAAGTATCGTCCACGTCGTTGCCGTCTTGATTCATCAGTACTCTCATCATCTGGTCATAATCTTTTTTGGCCAGTTCCATTTTTTCGTTAATAATTCCGCGGAACTCCTCGAGTTCCTCATCGGAATAACGTGTTTTTTCTGCCATATATTAGGATCTTCGTTAATAATATTCTTTTTATAATTGATTACTTCTTAGCAACGTCCAACTTAGCAGAGAAATCATCAAATGCCACTTCTGTTCCGTCGTTTTCTGCAATGACAATATCGTCTGCCAATACCTGACTCTTGATATAGTCAGCAAAACCGTTTACGGCTTTTTCAAGTGCTTCATTCGGGGATACTTTCACGCTTATGCGATCGGTAATTTCGAAATTGTTCTCCTTACGCAGATTCTGGATACGATTCACTAATTCGCGAGCCATACCTTCATTTCGCAGTTCATCGGTAAGTTCCACTTCAAGTGCCACAGTGAGATTACCCTCATTGGCAACCAACCATCCCGGAATATCCTCGCTGATAATTTCCACATCCACAGCTTCTACAGTCAGATTCTGACCTTCTACGTCTATGGCTATCGTACCATTCCTTTCAAGTTCAGAAATCTGCTCCTGACTCAGGTTATCCATTGCTGCTGCAACTCCCTTCATCTGTTTACCGAATTTCTTACCCATGGTACGGAAATTACATTTTACTTTCTTCACAAGTACACCCTGACCCTCAACAAACTTGAGTTCCTTGACATTCACTTCATGCAAGAGCAGATCCTTTACTGCTTCAATATGTTTCTTCTGTTCCTCACTGGCAGCAGGAATCATTATGCATTGCAATGGCATCTTCACCTTAAGATTTACCTTACGGCGCAAAGCCAATACCATCGAGGTCATCTTCTGTGCCATCTCCATACGGGCTTCAAGGTCTGAATCAATCATCGCCTCGTCTGCTACAGGGAACTTCTCCAAGTGGATGCTATCCAGTTTTCCACCAAGGTCCTGATACAACTGGTCAGAATAGAACGGTGCAAATGGGGCTAACAGTTTAGCAATGGTCATCAGACAGGTATATAAAGTCTGATAAGCGCTCTTCTTGTCGTCGCTCATTTCCTTACCCCAAAAACGTTTACGGTTCAGACGAACGTACCAGTTAGAGAGGTCGTCATTCACAAATGCATCAATCAGTCGGGCGGCACGGGTCGGATCAAAATTGTTCAGTTCTGCCTGCACACCTTTTACCATCGTATTCAGACAAGAAAGTATCCATCGGTCTATCTCCGGACGCTTGTCATAAGCGGGAGCAGCCATCGTTTCAGAATCAAAACCGTCAACATTGGCATAGAGTGCAAAGAAACTATAGGTATTATATAAGGTACCGAAGAACTTTCTGCGCACTTCATCCACACCTTCGGGATCAAACTTCAAGTTATCCCATGGTTCTGAATTAGTAAGCATATAGAAACGAACGGCATCAGTACCATATTTCTCTATCATATCAAATGGATTCACTACGTTACCCACGTGCTTTGACATCTTATTGCCTTTGGCATCAAGTACCAAACCGCTGGAAATAACGTTCTTGAATGCCACACTATCGAATATCATAGTTGCAATGGCATGGAGCGTAAAGAACCAACCACGTGTCTGGTCTACTCCCTCATTGATGAAATCTGCAGGGAATGCTTTATGCTCATCTATCATCTCGCGATTCTCGAAAGGATAGTGAATCTGTGCATAAGGCATAGAGCCAGAATCAAACCATACATCAACCAAATCAGTCTCACGCTTCATTGGTTTTCCGGTCTTGCTGACCAAAAGGATGTTGTCCACATAGGGACGGTGCATATCTATCTTATCGTAATTCTCCTGAGCATAGTCGCCAGGTACGAAACCTTTATCCTTCAGCGGATTTGACTTCATAATTCCTGCCTGAACGGATTTTTCTATCTCGTCATAAAGTTCCTGGAGGGAACCGATACAGGTTTCTTCGCCATCTTCGTCACGCCATATTGGTAATGGAGTACCCCAAAAGCGGGAACGACTCAAGTTCCAGTCATTCAGATTGTCCAGCCAATTGCCAAATCTTCCTGTGCCTGTAGACTCTGGCTGCCAATTAATGGTTCTGTTCAGTTCTGCCATACGCACCTTTTTGGCTGTAGAGCGGATAAACCAACTATCCAACGGATAATACAATACAGGCTTATCTGTTCGCCAGCAATGCGGATAACTGTGGACATGCTTCTCTATCTTCAGCACCTTGTTCTGGGCCTTCAAATCCATACAGATGGAGATATCTAGTGTTTCGTCCTTCTCTGTGAGGGTATCATCATAAGCATTCTTGACATAGCGACCTGCATACTGATTCCAGGCGTCTACATTCATGTAGTTGCTTACAAACTCTGGATCCAAATCTTCTGTCAGATAATATTTACCCTGCAAATCTACTACAGGGCGCTCGTTACCCTTCTTGTCTATCAATACAATAGGAGGTACTCCAGCTTTCTTGGCCACATTGGCATCATCAGCACCAAAGTTAGGGGCTATATGCACGATACCGGTACCATCATCGGTGGTCACATAATCACCGGGAATTACACGGAAGGCACCCTCACCCATCGGCTTGATGAATGGAAGCAACTGCTCGTATTCCATGCCTACAAGGTCTGTACCCTTATAATGTGCAACTATCTTCCAAGGAATGATCTTATCACCGGCCTTGTATGAATTCAAATCTGCATCTTTCCCCTTTTCATTGAAATAAGCACTGACACGAGCTTCCGCCATCACAATAGTCATAGGCTTACCTGTGTAACCGTTGTAGGTCTGGATAGCCACATAATCTATCTTCGGGCCTACACAAAGTGCTGAATTGGCTGCAAGTGTCCAAGGGGTTGTTGTCCATGCTACAAAATAGGGCTTGCCGAACGCTGTCATCTCTGGTTTGGGATTCTTCATCGCAAACTGAGCTGTACAGGTGGTATCCTTTACATCACGATAACATCCTGGCTGGTTCAACTCATGGCTGGACAAGCCAGTACCTGCTGCCGGTGAATATGGCTGAATGGTATAACCCTTATAAAGCAGATCCTTCTGATAGAACTGCTTGAGCAACCACCAAAGTGTCTCAATGTATTTATTGTCGTATGTGATATAGGGATGATCCAAATCCACAAAGTAGCCCATCTTCTCAGTCAGTTCGCGCCACTCCTTCGTAAACATCATCACATTCTCACGACATTTCTTATTATAATCTTCTGTAGAAATAAATTTGGCACTGTCATGATTATCAATATCCGCCTTGGTAATACCCAATTCCTTCTCTACTCCCAGTTCAACTGGCAGTCCATGAGTATCCCATCCAGCCTTACGATGGACTTGATAGCCTTGCATAGTCTTGTACCGATTAAAGGTATCCTTAATGGTACGGGCAAGCACGTGATGAATACCCGGGTGTCCATTAGCTGAAGGAGGTCCTTCAAAGAATACAAACTGTGGACATCCGTCGCGCTCATCTATGGTGCGATGGAAAATATCATTTTTCATCCATTCCTGCAGGATATCATTATTAACCTGCGTAAGATTCAAACCATTGTGTTCGGCAAACTTTTTAGCCATTTTCTATAACGTTATAATTTACATTTCTTATATTAGAGCGCAAAGATACTAATTTTTTTTTTCACAACCAAACTTTTCGATTAAGATTACGTTTCAGTTTATTAATGATAACAGTATTTATAGGTTAAATTATTCTCAATTACATACGGGTCATCCAAAAAATCTGTATACCTCACTGTAACTTTTTACCAATAAAAAACGTCCTATAAAATAGTAACGAGTACAAAAATCTTATCAAGATATCAACATTATAAATAATAAAAATATGATTCTAAGTACAACACCGACCATTGAAGGTCATCCTATCAGAGAATATAAGGGCATTGTAACTGGTGAAACAATCATTGGTGCCAATTTCGTAAAAGACATATTTGCAAGTGTACGCGACTTTGTTGGCGGACGCAGCGGTAGCTATGAAAAGGTGCTACGTGAGGCAAAGGAAACTTCTATCAGTGAAATGAGTGAAAGAGCTATGGCCTTAGGTGCTAACGCCATTGTAGCTATCGACATTGACTACGAAACGGTAGGTCAGAACAATTCGATGCTGATGGTTGCTGTCAGTGGTACGGCTGTCGTAATTTAACAAGAAGTATATCTACAAAAAAAGTCTGGATGCATCATAACATCCAGACTTTTCTTTTTATCTTATAAATCTAATTAGAAGAAGAGATAACGATTATCTACTACTTTTGCTTTAAGATACAATTCATTCATGAAGCGACTTGCTGCCTGCAATGCTGCCTGCTGGAGCTGCTGTTCTGTTGTCTTATCATTAAACTTAGAACCAGCGCGCATTGACTTCTTCACTACCTGGAAGAGATAAGCACCGCCGTTACCCTTAACTACATGGTCACAGAACTGTCCCTGCTTCGTTGCAGATACAGCACCACTCAATGCTGGCTCGCTGGCACCTGTTGCCTGAACAAATGCAGGAGCAGCGAAAGTAATCTGATTGACAGGAGCTACGGTAGCACCCTTAGCCTTTGCGGCTGCAATGCTCTTTACACCTGCATACTGATTCTTAATCATTTCATACTTCTTGTCACGAATCACCTCTGCCTTCAGAACGTCCTTCACATCATCAAGTGAACGATAACCGATAGGATGTACCTTGGTCATAGCTACAACAAGCAAGTGGTCATTGTCACCACACTCATAAAGAGGTGAGATATCACCTGCCTTTGCATCGAATATCCACTTCATCGTCTCACGAGTAGAACGAACACCGGCTACATTATGCTCTGAATTTGAAAGGTCTTTACGCTCCTGAACCTGGAAACCGAACTTACCAGCATTCTTCTCCATAGATTCCAAAGTCTGGTTCTCACTTACAAACTGACTGAACTTGTTATAAGCTGCAGAATAGGTTGACTTAGAGAAATCGATAGTATGCTTTACTACAGCTGCATCGTATTTAGCTACCATAGCCTTGCGAGATATAACCTTTACAATGATATTACCCTGAGTAAGTGCAACATTCTTCATTTCATTCTCACCAAGTGTAGTCAATGCAGAAAGATAGTTCTTGGTGTCAGCGTCTACAGACTGTGAGCTTTCATACATAGATGAAGTCAACCACTGCTTCTGTCCTTCCTGACCATATTTCTTAGCGATAGCTTCGAATGATGCACCACCTTCGATAGCCTTATAGATACTGTCTGCAGATGCATGGGCTGCGTCAGCTGAAGCACCACCTACCTGAATCTGTTGATACTCGATTGAATCAGGTAATTCTACCTTGGAGATTAATTTAATCACATTCAGAGAATTATCTGTTTTCGTCTCAAATGGAGCGGTAGTCTGACCTACTGCCATAGAATCCAGTTTACCTGCGATGTCTGTTGGGAATGCCTTAGCAGAAACAGGAATACCAAGATAGTTGACCTGGGACTGAGCCTTACGAACCACGCTGGCAGCGTCCTGACCTGCAACCAATGCATTGTTAGCATCTGTCATGGTCTTCATCAAAGCCTTACGGTCACCAGCAGAAGCCAATACATGGAAATCTACGTACTTGATGTCACGTGTTTCTACATACTGCTTGAACATCTCTTTCTTTTCATCGTATTTAGCCTTCAAATCAGACTCAGTAACCTGTACCTTATTATCATTGATAGATGAATATGCTACAGCTGCCAACTGAATACTGCTCTCTTCATTCTGATCCTTGAATGCCATCTTAGCAGAAATAGGATTAGAAATCAAACAGTGAGAAAGAAGACTCTGATACTTCATGATTAAGGTCTGCTGACGCAGTGACTTCTCAATGAACTTCCAGTAATTATAGATTTTACCGTAATACTCTACCATCTGAGGATTCTGAGTCTTATCCATCTTATCGTATTCAGCCAAGAAACGCGTGAGCTGTGAAGCATCAAAACGACGGGTCTGCTGATTAACAAATGGTGACTGAAGCAGCATCGGATTGGTACCATCACGAAGAATATTCTGCATTTCCTCGTCTGTTACTTTCAGTCCTAATTTGGATGCTTCATCCTCTACAATCGCGTTCTGAACATAAGTGTTCCAAACTTGATCCTTTACCTGATTAAGTTCATCTTCTGAAAGATTGTCACGACCTTGAGTCATCTTGATGACATCCTGATACTCATCCACAAGAGCCTGAAACTCCTGTACGGTGATTTTCTTTCCTAAGATTTCGCCAACCTGCTGGCGCTGCTCATTCCTACGGCTATCGCAAGAGCGAAAGGCTTCTTCGGCAATGAATGCAAAAAGGCCAAGACCGATGATAATCACCAGCGTTACGCCTCTTTTTCTAATAGTTCCTAATGCTGCCATTACTTTGTATTTATTATTTTATTTTTGTTTTTTAATTCTTTAGCGGACAAAATTACAAAATTTATACCAAATAACGATAGAAAAATGAAAAAAAATAGCTTAATCTAGCACTTTTAGTTTCACTAATTCTATTTTTGTCATTGTATTTTTAAGTATTTTGAATTCAAATCGATTAATTCGAACAGTTTCATTGAGTTTTGGGAAACTTTGATAGGAGGACAAAATATAACCTCCTACGGTCATATATTCATCACTCTCCGGCAACCCTAAATCAAATAAATCATTCACCTTGGCTATTTCCAGTCTGGCAGAAAGTATATATTCTCCTGTGTCCAGTTTCTTAGCCACATAGGTGGTGTTATCATGTTCATCTTCAATATCTCCGAATATTTCTTCCACGATATCTTCCAGGGAAACTAGTCCGCTGGTTCCTCCAAATTCATCGACTACTACTCCAAGGGATTTTTTCTCCTGCAGAAACTCATGCATCAGTTTACTCACGGCCATCGTTTCTGGCACGAAAGGTATCTCACGTATATGATCCTTCCAATCTGTGGGCGAACGAAACATCTCTAGAGAATGTATATATCCCACGACATGGTCTATATCCTCATTATACACTATAATCTTCGAGAAGCCACTTTCAATAAAATTATTCTTCAGTTCTTCCAGTGAACAGTCATTGATATTTACACCCACGATTTCAGTTCGTGGTATCATACAGTCACGAACTTTGGTATCTGTAAAATCAAGGGCATTATGAAAGATTTTCACCTCATCATTGATGTCTTCATCATTCTTTGCATTATCGATACTGCTCTGAACCAAATAATCCAAATCTACTTTGGAGAACTCTTTCTCTTCATTATCATGCTGCATCTTAACTCCCACGATACGCAGACATACCTTTGAGAGAAAGGTAGCCAGACGTGACACAGGAAACAGTATCACATAACACAGTGCCGCAGGTAGAGCAAACACTGTAAGCAATGTATTCGGGTTACTCTTAAATATGGTCTTTGGCAGAAACTCTCCGGTGAAAAGCACAACGAGTGTAGAAAGCAACGTATCTGCAATCACCCTAAAACCTTCACTCAATGAAGCAAACAATGTAGCATCAAAAAATTCTGCAAAGAGGATACCGTAAATTACCAATGCGATATTGTTGCCCACCAGCATTGTACTCACGAAATCATTTGGATTACGATAAAAGAATGAAATGACCCGCTGGGTAATTCCATTCTTTTCCTTATCCATTTCTACCAGCATTCTATTGCTCGAAACAAAGGCTATTTCCATACCTGAAAAGAAAGCGGAGGAAGCCATTGTTATGATAAGCCCAACAATTAATGATGTATTATTCATTGTGTTGGCTTATTGGGCTTAGGCGTGGCTGCATGTTTAGTAACAGCAGGACGGATAGCTGGTTGAACATGTGATGTATCTTTAGGACTTCCTGGTGCCGCTGTAGTTGTAGCTGGTACAGGATTTCCCCCCTCCATATCTGAACGGATGAATGAGCCCTTTGAATTAGACACCGTATAATGTGTCATCTGTTCATCACCACGGAAATATGTACCCTGCAAGGTACGCTCAGGTGTGATGATTCGTGAGAACTTATTGGAATAGAGTTCATGACGCATGCCGTCCCAATATAATTCCTCACTTCGGAACACCATGCCATTCACATTACGGATGCGCACTCTTCCTCGCAGTTCCCATAATTTCAGTTGATCGTAATACCAAGCAGTATCAGCCTGAATATAGGCCTGCACATGGAGTTTCTCGTCAAACTGCTCAAAAAAGATTCCCTTCAAAAAAGTCCATCTCGAAGGATGCTTCACAGTATTGACGTCCCATCGCTCAGTAACAATACGATATTTGATTACACCGGAATCGGAAATAAGTGTATTCACACCATAACTGGTCATCATTGATACTGAATCACGGTCATAAATAGCCGGTGCCGTATGCTCTTTTTCCTCTGAACATGAGGACAATACAGTGATGAAAGCACAAACGGCAAAGGCCAGCAGGACGACAGTATGGTATTTGATAAGATACATCGATTCTACATCCGAATTCATTATTCCACCTTCCACTTCATAAACCAGCTTTCATTGAAAGTAATTCCGATATTGATTCTAAATGTATTTTCTGTAATCAAATCGGTGGCACTTGCGTGTGTCCACTGACCGCTGATGTTTAATATTGACCGATTATTGTATGTATTAATAATAGGTATGCCAAAACCGGCACTCACACTGATTTCTTTAGGTCCATCTGCGCCGTTTACTTTATAATAAGGTGTAGCATAAGAAGCTCCTAGGCGATAATGTACTCGCTCCAGGAATTTTCTGCCTGTCAAATTAGGCAACCATTCACCGCCTAAAGTAATCTTCGACATATCTTTCATCTGTCCACTCTGCAAGGTATATACATCACTGGTAGATGAATTGTTCGGTATCTTCACGGAACCCCACTTCTGCAAGGTATAATCAGCACCGAAGGTAAACTTGGTTCCTTTAGTATAAGCAGCACCGACACCATAAGACATAGGCAACTCGTATGCATTGTCTATCGTATACGTATTGGTTGAGGTCTTGCTTTGCTGGGTATTGGTTGATGAAGAGGTCAATGTGGCATCTGCACCTAACTTATGACCGATACCTACGATGGCACCAAGAGTCACATAGTCTGTCTTGTTCAGCGGTTGTTGCCACTGAGCACCTAAGTCCAGTTTATAGTTGTTTACATTAGATGTGTATGTCCTGCTTAATGTGTTCTCATACGAATTTGTATGAGTGACAGCGATGGAACGGGTCAGGGTTCCCCATAAATATGAAATATTAGCACCGATAGAGAAATGACCAATAGGATTCCAGCCAATTCCCACAAAAGCCTGATGCAAGCCACCACTGCCTGAATATGTAGATGTAGCCACATCACTGGAACCAGACACGGTTGTAGCAAAGTTATATCCCACATTGGAATATGGTAACATACCAAAACTTAAACCGACTTTTGGAAGCAGACGGAATGCTCCGACAGCATATTCAAAATTGGCATTATAAGCATTTTTACGCACGCTACCCTCTTTAAAATTAGTTACCTGTCCAGAGGCACCCAAATCGAAAAGCATCGTAAGCGAATCCATCGCCGAATAAGACGCCGGATTGACGGTATTAATCTGACTGCCATTACGCAAACCTAATGAAAGGCCATTCATACCGCGGTTATAACCAAGACTCTGATCTGAAAGGATACCAAGTCCATACTGGCTGTATGGCGAATTTGTGCCACTTTGGGCAAACAGTGCAGTCGAGAATAACGCGGCTGCCATCGTCATATAAATTTTATTTTCCATTCTCTGTCGTATTATTCAACTGATGTTGATATCTTAAAATATAATTAAGTCCTCTCGAAACGAGATAATCGTCTGCAAAGGTGCTATTTTTTTCTGAAATATGCAAATTTAGTTGACCACCGCCCGTTAAATAAACCAAAAGGTTGGGATATTTTAATAAATAACGTCTGACATAGCCGTGAATTTCATATTCCACACCATGAATGACACCATTCCTGATTGCCAACTCTGTGGTTTTACCGATATCTGTCAGTTCTCCAATCTCTTCCACTAAGGGTAACGAACTGGTAAAATGAGGCAGTGCTTTCAAGCGCATGGCAACACCCGGTGAGATGTTTCCGCCCAAATAACTTCCACTTTCACTGACAAAATCATACGTGATACAGGTACCTATGTCTATTATTAATAAAGGACTGCCCTTCTTCTGGAAATAGGCACCAATTGCCGCAGCCAGTCTGTCTGTACCTAATGTATAGGGGGTGACATATTGATTTTCCACGGGTATAGGGGTAACGCCGGATATGAGTCTGGTGACAGGAAAGGATAACCCGTCAAATACAGCAAGCGCCTGCGCATCCAACTTGATAACAGATGAATAAATAGCTTCCGTGAAAGGAAACCTATCTACGAACTCCAGGAATGAAGTCCAGTCGTTATCCTCGATACGCAAAGATTCCACAATCTCATCACCTTCGAAGGCAACAAGTTTTGTGCATGTATTCCCTATGTCAATGGTAAGAATCATCTATGTTTTCTATTCTGGGGTGCAAAATTATTGAAAAAAATCGAAATAATGACACGTATCGCGAAAAAATATTGTATTTTTGCATCGTGAAACATTTAAATAGTAATTTTAAGCGCCTTTTGTGCAGTGTTTTTGTGCTGCTGTTCAGTTTTTCTATGACGGCTGATGCACAGGGCGATGATATAAAATGGGATTCTGTTGAGGTGAGCCTGCTCACCTGCTTTCCTCATGAGGAAGTGTACAGTCTTTATGGCCATTCCGCAATCAGATGGCATGACCTGAGTACAGGTGAAGACTGGACTTTCAACTGGGGTATTTTTAATTTTAAGCAGTCCGGTTTTATTCTCCGTTTTGTTTTTGGCAAGACAGATTACGAATTAGGTGTTTATCCATTTGATATTTTTTGTAAGGAATACAAGCAATTTGGCAGTCAGATCAGAGAACAGGTTCTGAACCTCACGGCTGATGACAAGAAGAAGCTGTATGCGGAACTGGCCAATAATGCGGAACCGGAAAATCGTGTTTATCGCTATAATTTTTTCTACGACAACTGTAGCACACGTCCTCGGAATATGGTGGAGCAATGTCTTAATGGAAAAATACAATATGAAGAACGTCAGTCATATACGCCAAGCTACCGCGAGATGATACATGAGATGAACAGTCATCATCCCTGGGCTGCATTCGGCAATGACCTGTTGCTTGGTCTGCGTGCTGATTTTCCGACAGATATGCGACAACAGGAATTCATGCCACTTCATCTGATGCATGATTTTGAGCATGCACAGGTATATGAGAATGGTACTTATCGTCCACTGGTGGTTAAGAGCAGAAATGCGCTGAACCCGGGCGTACAGATTGTAGAGTCGGAATTTCCGCTCTCGCCCATGCAATGTGCCATTGTACTCTTCGTAATATCTGCCATTGTTGCAATAGTGGAATGGAGAAAGAAACAGACCTACAGATGGTTTGACCTCACCTTATTGATTCCTGCCAATATTGTAGGTATCGTATTGGTTCTGATGATATTCTCCGAGCATCCCACGACCAGTATCAATCTGCAGTTGCTCCTGCTCAATCCGCTATCCTTATTTTTTCTGCCTGCCATCGTCAAGCACAGAAAGACAAAGTACTGGATCATATCACTGGTGCTCATCATTTTATTCTTTATCGGCGCTTTTTTCCAAGATTACGCAGAAGGAATGGAAATTGTGGCACTATGTTTGCTAACTAGAAGTATATCGCATTTGATTAATGAGAAATAGATACTTATACATTACCCTGCTGGCTGTGCTTGGTTTCAATAATGAAGCACTATTAGCCCAGAGCCTACCAAACGGTCCGAAGTTGGTAGTCAACATCGCAATAGACCAGTTGCGTACTGACTATCTGGAAACTTTCGCATCGTTATATGGCGAGAATGGCTTTAAAAAGCTGTTCAACGATGGTATTGTATATAGTAATGCATCCTATAATTTCAAGCCAGTGGACCGTGCATCTGCCATTGCGGCAATCAGCAGCGGTACTACTCCTTATTATAATGGAATCGTAGGTTGTGAATGGCTGAACACTTCCACCCTTCGCCCACAGAATTGCGTGCGCGACAGTAAATATGCACTGTCACCTGACAATCTGGAAACATCCACTATCGGTGATGAAATCAAAGTTTCCACCAACGGTATAGGCAAGGTATTTTCCTTCGCTACCGATGCTGACGCTGCCATTCTGTCAGCAGGTCATGCAGCAGACGGAGTGGCATGGATAGAAAGTGGCACATGGAAAGAAGGCGACTATTACAAACCCTTATCCGGATGGATTTCGGGATACTGTCGTCTGCATAAGCCTGATACAGATATCAACAAGAGCATTACCGATATAGCTTTGAGTTGTATGGAATCATCTGGTGTCGGACTAGATGACAAGGCCGATTTAATTAATATCACCTATACCAGCAACCTTCAGCAGAAGAATGACAACAGCACGCTGATGGATGCCTATATGAATCTGGACCGCAATCTGGCCAGACTCATCACGGGCATAGAAACGAAATTAGGCCATGACCACGTACTCTTTGTACTGACCAGTACCGGATATTGCGTAGAAGAAGAAAAAGACAACGATAAATACCGCATTCCATCAGGAAAGCTCAACATCACACGTACAGCCAATCTGCTGAACATGTATCTGGGTGCCATCTACGGATCGAGCAATTATATTGATGCCTGCTACAAGAATCAGATATTTCTGAATCATAAGTTACTGGAGAGTAAGAATATCAATTTAGGTGAGGCACTCAAGCGTGCCCAGGAATTTCTGCTCCAGATAAGCGGTATCCGCAATGTGTACACCAGCACCCAATTACTGACCAGCGAAAGTAACCAACTGGAGAAAATCAGAAATGGTTTCAGTGTGGACAAATGCGGAGACTTAATCATTGACGTGGCTCCAGGATGGAAAATAATCAATGAAGATTTAAATCATACATATTTATCACGGGCTAGTTTTATCCCCTTCCCTATCATATTTTATGGAGCTAACATCCATGCAGAGAAGGTTACTTTACCCGTATTTACCGACCGCATTGCCCCTACAATTGGCAAGGCTATACGCATCAGAGGACCAAATGCCTGTACGTCAGAACCATTGTTCTGATAAGATTTATTGTTAAAGCGCACAATAAATCAGATATTTTTAGTACTTTTGCGCGGTATATTAATATGTATAAGAAAAAACAAATATAAAAATGAATTTCACAACACTTTTAAAGTCACTCTTCGGCGACAAGTCGACTCGTGATATGAAACTGATACAACCATTCGTAGAAAAGGTTAAGGAAGTTTACCCTACCATCGAAGGGTTGACCAATGATGAACTGCGTGCCCGCAGCAAAGCGATTCAAAAGCAGATACAAGACTCAGCCAATGAGCAGAAGACAGAAATCGAAAAGCTCAAGGCTACCATCGAGGATACACCTATTGATGAACGTGAAGATATCTTCAATAAGATAGATAAGTTGGAGAAGGAAGTGCTCGACATCTATGAGAAAGCCCTCGACAATGCTATGGCAGAAGTTTTTGCCATCGTCAAGGATACTGCCCGTCGACTGGCCACCAACGAAGAAACCGTGGTAACTGCCAGCGATTTCGACCGTGAACTGGCAGCCAATCCAAAGAATGACTTCATTACTATTGATGGCGACAAGGCTATCTTCCATAATCACTGGACAGCCGGTGGCAACGACTTGAAATGGGAAATGATACACTACGACGTTCAGTTATTCGGTGGTGTCGTTCTGCATCAGGGGAAAATTGCCGAGATGGCCACTGGTGAAGGTAAGACGCTTGTAGCTACCCTCCCGGTATTCCTGAATGCTCTCACTGGCAATGGTGTTCACGTGGTAACAGTAAATGACTATCTGGCCAAACGTGACTCTGAATGGATGGGACCTCTCTATGAATTCCACGGACTGTCTGTAGACTGTATTGATAAGCACCAACCTAACTCTCCTGAGCGTCGCAAGGCTTATCAGGCAGATATTACATTTGGTACCAACAATGAGTTTGGTTTCGATTACCTACGTGATAACATGGCTGTTTCACCAGCTGACTTGGTACAGCGCGCTCACAACTACGCCATCGTCGATGAGGTCGACTCCGTCTTGATTGATGATGCCCGTACACCTCTTATTATATCCGGTCCTATTCCAAAGGGTGACGACCAGATGTTTGAGGAATATCAACCATTGGTAGAACGCTTGGTAGATGTGCAGCGTAAGCTGGCTACACAATATCTGGCTGAAGCTAAACAGAAGATATCAGAAGGTCAGAAGACTGACAATAAGGACATGGTATCCGAAGGTTTCCTGGCACTGTATCGCTCCCATAAAGCACTGCCAAAGAATAAGCCACTGATTAAATATCTGTCGGAAGAAGGTATCAAGGCTGGCATGCTGAAGACTGAAGAGATATACATGGAGAATAACAACCGCCGTATGCCGGAATGTGTGGAGCCTCTCTACTTCGTAGTAGATGAGAAACTGAATTCCTGCGACCTTACGGATAAGGGTACCGACTGGTTGGCCAAAGAAGTAAAGGATAAAGAACTCTTCGTATTGCCAGATATCACATCACAACTTTCCGGTCTGGAAAATGAAAATGAACTCTCAGAGCAAGATCGTCTGGACAAGAAAGACGAACTACTCAACCACTATGCTATACAGAGCGAACGTGTACATACTCTACAACAGTTGCTCAAGGCTTACACCATGTTTAATAAAGATGATGAATATGTAGTCATCGATGGTGAAGTGAAGATTGTGGATGAGCAGACAGGACGTATCATGGAAGGTCGTCGCTGGAGTGACGGTTTGCACCAGGCTGTTGAGGCCAAGGAGCATGTAAAAGTTGAGGCTGCTACGCAGACATTTGCCACCATTACACTTCAGAACTACTTCCGTATGTACCACAAACTGTCTGGTATGACAGGTACTGCTTCTACAGAGGCAGGTGAGTTCTGGGATATCTACAAACTGGATGTTGTTGAGATACCTACAAACCGTCCTATCATGCGTAAAGATATGGACGACCGTGTATACAAGACTGCACGTGAGAAATACAATGCCGTTATCGACGAAATCGTGAAGATGCGCGTGAGTGGCCGTCCTACACTTGTTGGTACCACCTCCGTGGAAATATCAGAATTACTCTCCAAAATGCTTGAGATGCGTAAGATTCCACATCAGGTATTGAACGCTAAATTACACCAGAAGGAAGCAGACATCGTAGCTTTGGCAGGTCAGAGTAGCCAGGGTGATGTATGGATTACAGAAGATGGCGCAGAGTTCTGCGACAAGCCAAGTGCCATAAAGCACCAACAGACGATTAATCCTTCCAGCGAGGATGCCAGTGCAGGTCTGAAAGAAGAGAAGCGCCTTTTGGGTGCAGTCACCATTGCCACCAACATGGCCGGTCGTGGTACTGATATCAAACTATCCAAGGATGTAAAGGATGCTGGTGGTCTTGCCATCATCGGTACTGAGCGTCATGAAAGCCGCCGTGTGGACCGCCAGTTGCGTGGTCGTGCCGGTCGTCAAGGTGACCCAGGTAGTTCTGTGTTCTATGTTTCTTTGGAAGATAAGTTGATGCGTCTGTTTGCCTCTGAGCGTATTGCCGGTGTTATGGACCGTCTGGGCTTCAAGGAAGGCGAAATGATTGAGCACTCTATGATTTCCAAGAGCATCGAACGTGCACAGAAGAAGGTGGAAGAGAATAACTTCGGTATTCGTAAACGACTGATTGAATATGATGATGTGATGAACAAACAGCGTACCGTCATCTATGAGAAACGTCGTCACGCCCTGATGGGTGAACGTATCGGTATGGATATCTCCAATATCGTATGGGACCGAGTTGTCAACATCATTGAGAATAATGATTATAAAGGCTGCGAAGAAGAGTTCATGCACATTCTCTCTATGGAGATACCTTTCACCAGCGAGCAATTTTCTAATGAGAATCATGAGCAGTTGTCAGAAAATGCCTTCCAGGTAGCTATGGCCAACTTCAAGAGACGCACTGAACGTATCCAGTCTGTAGGAATGCCAGTCATCAAACAGGTATATGAGGAACAGGGTTCTATGTACGAGCGCATCCTGGTGCCAATTACAGATGGTCGCCGTGTTTACAATATTCCATGTGAACTGAAAGAGGCTTATGACTCTGAGTGCAAGAGCGTAGTAAAGCAGTTTGAGAAAGTAATACTTCTGCATATCATTGATGACTGCTGGAAAGAAAACCTCCGCAAACTGGATGAACTGAAGCACAGTGTTCAGAATGCAAGTTACGAGCAGAAAGACCCACTGTTGATATTCAAGTTGGAGAGTGCCAAAGTATGGGACGACATGATTAATGAGATGTACAATCGCATATCATCCATCCTCACCCGCGCTGCTATCCCAGAGATGCAGCAGGCACCACAAGAGGCTACTGCAGAAGAACCTCAGCGCCAGCAATATGTAGAGAGCAAGCAGAATATTGGCGAAGAACAGCTCACTGATCCGAATCAGGCTGCAGCAGCTGCACAAGACACAAGAGGTCAACAGCCACAGGAACCTATCGTAAAGGATAAGTTGCCAGGACGCAATGACCCATGTCCATGCGGAAGCGGTAAGAAGTTTAAGAACTGCCACGGCAGAGGCTTGGTATAAACCCCACAACTTATACTGAAACATGATTGAGATTTCGAATATCAAGAAACAATTCGGAGATACTATAGCATCGGATATTCCCGCGTTTACCATAAACGCCGGGGATATCCTTGGTTTAGTAGGTAACAACGGTGCTGGTAAGACCACCCTGTTCCGACTGATACTTGATCTGCTTAAATCAGATGAGGGAGAAATCAAGATTGATGGCATCAACCCATCAGTCAGTGAGGATTGGAAACAGTTCACTGGTTCCTATATTGATGAGGGATTCCTGATAGACTTTCTCACGCCAGAAGAGTATTTCACTTTTCTCGGAAAAATCAGCGGACTGAAACAAGAGGAGGTAGATGAACGTCTTCATTCTTTTGAGCATTTTGCCAATGGTGAGATTTTCGGACAGAAGAAACTGCTACGTAACCTCTCAGCAGGTAACAAACAGAAAGTTGGCATTATTGCCGCCCTTTTCAACCATCCGAAATTAGTGATTCTTGATGAACCGTTCAACTTCCTGGATCCATCCAGTCAGAATGTACTCAAGCATATTCTCACTAATTATAATAAGGAGACTGGTGCTACGATACTTATCAGCAGCCATAACCTGGCACATACGATTGATATATCAACACGTATTGCATTATTGGAACACGGTCGCATTATACGCGATCTCCCCAATGATAGTGAGTCCGCATCAAAAGAGCTTCAGACCTACTTTGAAACTCAGGAATAGCCCTACTATCCATACATTCTGTATATCAGATAGTTAACTAAAGACATTATATTGTGCGCAAACGGATTTTTTACAATCGTTTGCGCACAATTTTATATTAAAATTATTTAAAATCTTAAATGTGTGCCCGCACAATTTCATTAATACAAAAAAATATAGAGATATCTTTTGGTATTTAAAAAAAATATTGTAAATTTGCAACCGTTATCCTGAAAACAATCTTTTTACCTTAAAAGAACTAATACCTATTGAAGATTCGAAGCGATTACCTGTGAGGGCCGTCGCTTTTTTTTATGCACTATTGTGAACTGGTTTTATTTTTGATGCATAAACGCATTGCAATCGTTAAATAATTCTAAGCAAAAGAAAATAAACCCAATATCTTTCCGTATTCTTATTATAAATGAGTAATTTTGCGCCCGATTTAGTTCGTTGAGGCTCGGTTAAGTGGCAGCATGAAGCATGCCCGCCCCACGGAAAAAACCCGTTTTACAATATATTAAATGTACGCAATTGTAGAAATCAACGGTCAACAGTTTAAGGCAGAAGAAGGCAAGAAGCTCTTCGTTCACCACATTAAAGATGCCGAAGCAGGCAAAACTGTTGAATTTGAGAAAGTACTGCTCGTAGATGCTGACGGTGCAGTAAAGGTAGGCGCACCAACCGTAGATGGTGCCAAAGTAGTTTGTGAAGTTGTTAATCCACTTGTTAAGGGTGACAAAGTCATCGTTTTCAAGATGAAGCGTCGTAAGGACTTTCGCGTTCGCAATGGTCACCGCGAGCAATTCACAGAAGTAGAAATCAAATCAGTAATCGCTTAAAACGTAGGAGGAACAGAAAATGGCACATAAGAAAGGTGTAGGTAGTTCTAAGAACGGTCGTGAATCCGCAGCACAACGATTAGGCGTAAAAATCTGGGGTGGTCAGAAGGCTGTCGCAGGTAACATTATCGTACGTCAGCGCGGTACAAAGCACAACCCAGGTCTCAACGTTGGTATTGGTAAAGACGATACTCTTTACGCACTTGTTGATGGAACTGTAGAGTTCCACAAAGGCAAGTTCGACAAGAGCGTAGTTTCTGTTGTACCAGAGGCTGAAGCCTAACACAAGTCAATAAGAATTGACGAATTAAACAAAATAATTTTATTCCAAACAAACAAACAGTGGTCCCATTTCTCTTCGGAGATTTGGGACTTCTGCCTTTTTTAGTACCAACTACCATAAAAATACATCAACTACGCTATTCTTTTACACTAAAAAACTTATAAATTATTTGCAAACATGGGCGAAAAACCGTACCTTTGCACATAGTATAAATAAAATATATAAATAATACATATTATGCTTACACTCAAACTCATTCATGAGGAAACAGACCGCGTAATCCGCGGTTTGGAGAAGAAACACTTTAAGGGTGCCAAAGAAGCTATCGACAATGTGCTGGCCATTGACCAGCGTCGTCGTGATGCTCAACAGAAACTAGACAAGAATCTTCAAGAATCCAAACAACTCTCAGCTCAGATTGGTGGTCTGATGAAACAGGGCAAGAAAGCTGAAGCTGAAGAAATAAAGGCTGGTGTTGCCAAACTCAAAGACTCTTCCAAGAAGTTTGAAGAGGAAATGGCCCAGGCAGAGAAAGATTTGATAGACCTTCTCTGTACAATTCCTAATATTCCAAATGATGACGTTCCCGAAGGAAAAGATGCCGCTGACAATGTGGTAGTCAAGGAAGGTGGAGTAAAACCTGAACTTCCTGCTGACGCACTATGTCACTGGGATTTGCTGAAGAAGTACAACCTCGTTGACTTTGACCTGGGTGTCAAGATTACAGGTGCCGGCTTCCCAATTTACCTCGGTAAGATGGCACGTCTGCAGCGCGCATTGGAAGCATTCTTCCTGGAAGAAGCTCGCAAGTCAGGATACCTGGAAGTTCAGCCACCTTATGTTGTGAACGAAGCTTCAGGTTACGGAACAGGTCAGCTGCCCGACAAGGAAGGTCAGATGTATCACGCAGAAGTGGATAATCTGTTCCTCATCCCTACCGCAGAAGTTCCCGTCACCAACATCTTCCGTGATGTGATTCTCGATGAGAAGGATTTACCTATCAAGCGTTGCGCTTATTCAGCATGTTTCCGTCGTGAGGCAGGTTCTTATGGCAAGGATGTACGTGGTCTGAACCGTCTTCATCAGTTCGATAAGGTGGAAATCGTACGTATAGACAAGCCTGAGCATTCTTACGACAGTCTCAAGGAAATGCTGACACACGTAGAGAGCCTGCTCCAGAAGCTGGAACTCCCCTATCATATTCTCCGCCTCTGTGGTGGTGATATGAGTTTTACCTCTTCTATCTGCTACGACTTCGAGACATGGTGTGCTGCCCAGAAGCGCTGGTTGGAAGTATCATCTGTATCCAACTTTGAAAGCTATCAGGCCAACCGCCTGAAGTGCCGCTATCGCCACACAGCCGACAAGAAGATAGAACTCTGCCACACACTGAATGGTTCCGCACTGGCTCTGCCACGTATCGTAGCCACCATCATCGAGAACAATCAGACACCGGAAGGCATCCGCGTACCAAAGGTACTTGTGCCTTACTGCGGATTCGAGATACTCGATGACAACAACTTCTAAAATGATTTACTGCTTTAACACCAGTAATATGCTATAGTAAAGAGCACAGAGAAAAACTAGAAACAACACTTCTTTTCTCTGTGCTTTCTTTTTAATCCAACACAAACACAATTTCAGAAAGAATCCAAGATAAAAGGATTCACTTTATAATTCCAGGTAAGACTAAACCACACATTTAACTATGAATAAAATAATCCGTAAAAATCAATTCTCTGAGAAGGTATATCTTTTCGAGATAGAAGCCCCGCTGATTGCCAAGAGCCGCAAAGCCGGTAACTTTGTCATCGTGAGAGTGGGAAACAAAGGTGAGCGCATGCCACTCACCATTGCAGATGCAGATATTGAAAAAGGTACCATTACCCTCGTCGTACAGAAGGTAGGCCTCTCATCCATCAAACTGTGTAATCTCAATGAAGGCGACTATGTGACCGATGTAGTAGGTCCATTAGGCAATCCCACCCATATCGAGAAGTTCGGTACGGTCATCTGTGCCGGTGGCGGTGTAGGTGTAGCCCCCATGCTACCCATCATCCGTGCCTTGAAGGCAGCGGGCAACCGGGTACTGTCTGTTCTGGCAGGCCGCAACAAGGATTTGATTATTCTGGAAGACGAAGTACGCCAGTCAAGTGATGAACTCATCATCATGACAGACGATGGCAGCTATGGCGAGAAAGGCGTAGTGACCGTAGGCATAGAGAAACTCATCAATCAGGAGCACATCGACAAGGTGTTTGCCATCGGTCCTCCAATCATGATGAAGTTCTGCTGTCTGCTCACCCAGAAATACAACATACCTACAGACGTATCACTGAATACCATCATGGTGGACGGCACAGGAATGTGCGGTGCCTGCCGACTCACTATCGGCGGAAAGACCAAATTCGTGTGCATCGACGGCCCTGAATTCGACGGTGCTTTGGTTGACTGGGATGAAATGTTTAAGCGCATGGGCACATTCAAGGGTGCTGAACAGGAAGAACTGGCTCACTATGAAGAGCATCTCGCAACAGCAGAAACCAAGGTAGAAGTGGACAAGACAGATATCGTGATGGACGATGACCCCACCAATGACACCATGGACATCCTCACAGACAGAAATGCAGATTGGCGCAAGGAGCTCCGTGCATCCATGAAGCCTAAAGAGCGCACAGCCATCCAGCGTGTGAGCATGCCGGAACTGGATCCAGTATATCGTGCCACGACACGTACAGAAGAAGTTAACAAGGGACTCACCAAGGAAATGGCGATGACAGAAGCCAAGCGCTGTCTGGACTGCACCAAACCCAGTTGTGTGGAAGGATGTCCCGTCAGTATCAACATACCTTCATTCATCAAGAATATAGAACGCGGCCAATTCCTGGCAGCAGCCAAAGTGCTCAAAGACACCTCTGCCTTGCCAGCCGTCTGCGGTCGAGTATGTCCGCAGGAGAAGCAATGCGAGAGCAAGTGCGTACATCTCAAGATGAATGAACCCGCCGTAGCCATCGGATATCTGGAGCGCTTTGCTGCCGATTACGAGCGTGAGAGCGGAAATATATCCATTCCGGAGATTGCCACTTCCAATGGTATCAAGGTAGCAGTAGTAGGTTCGGGTCCTGCGGGACTGAGTTTTGCCGGCGACATGGTAAAGCATGGATATGAAGTATATGTATTCGAAGCACTGCATGAGATAGGCGGTGTGCTGAAATACGGTATTCCAGAATTCCGTCTGCCTAACCGCATCGTGGATGTGGAAATAGAAAACCTCAAGAAGATGGGTGTACATTTCCAGACAGATACAATTGTAGGAAAGACCATCTCCGTAGAGGATTTGGAAGACAACGGATTCAAGGGAATCTTCGTAGGCAGTGGCGCAGGTCTGCCTAACTTCATGGGTATTCCCGGAGAGAACGCCATCAATATCATGTCCAGCAATGAATACCTCACCCGTGTCAACCTCATGGATGCAGCCAATCCTGCCACCGACACACCTATCAATCTGGGCAAGGAAGTCATCGTCGTAGGCGGTGGTAACACAGCCATGGATTCCTGTCGTACAGCCAAACGCCTGGGTGCTCATGTCACTCTGGTATATCGACGCAGCGAGGCAGAGATGCCTGCCCGACTGGAAGAAGTGAAACATGCCAAGGAAGAAGGCATCAACTTCCTCACCCTGCACAATCCTAAAGAATATCTCGTGGATGACAAGGGCGCAGTGAAGGGCGCTGTCCTGGACGTGATGAAACTAGGTGAACCGGATGCCAGCGGACGTTGTCGTCCGGAATCAACAGGCAACAGCATTACCGTGGATTGCGACCAGGTGATCGTAGCCGTAGGTGTATCTCCCAATCCGCTGGTACCTAAGAGCATCCAGGGACTGGAACTCGGGCGTAAAAACACCATCGTAGTGAATGAAGGCATGCAGTCATCCCGTCCTGAGATATTTGCTGGAGGCGACATCGTACGTGGTGGAGCTACCGTGATACTCGCCATGGGTGACGGTCGCAGAGCAGCTGCCCAGATGGACACAGAACTCACAACAGCGAAGTAAACAGATCATTATTTATATCATCATGCTCATACTAAGTGCAGTCTGCCCGCAGGCACCCTACTTAGTATGAGCATATTTCAAATCACCCCCAAAAAGAAGAAACAGAAACAGCAAAATGAAAGGATTATATACCATCGGATTATTGATAGTCTCCAACATCTTTATGACCTTCGCCTGGTATGGGCATCTGAAACTCCAGCAGATGAAAATCATCTCAACCGATACTCCACTCTTTATTGTCATTTTATTGAGTTGGCTATTGGCATTTGCAGAATATTCATTCCAGATTCCAGCCAACCGCATTGGTTTTATCGGCAATGGTGGTGTATTTTCCCTGATGCAGTTGAAGATTATCCAGGAAGTCATCTCCCTGATTATTTTCACCATCTTCACCGTCATATTCTTCAATGGCGAGACATTACACTGGAATCATTTTGCCGCATTCGCCTGTCTGATACTGGCAGTTTACTTTGCCTTCATGAAGCCATAGCCCCATTATCTATCCACTTTTTTCGATGAAATGGAATATCATAATCGTCTCTTTATCAGACGATTAATATCACGTTCATCAGCCTTTCATCCACTCAGCATCTGAGTGGACTTTTTATTTATGGAAAAATACTATACCTTTGCCACAGATATAAAACCTAAAAAGCTCATGATGAATAAGTTAATTTTAGTAGTAATCTCTGCATTCGTACTGTCCATCGACAGTGCGGGTGCTCAGAGCCAAACTCAGCAACAGCAGGTGGAAGACATCCTCAGCCAGATGACGCTACAGGAGAAGATTGCCATGGTTCATGCACAGTCCAAATTCTCCTCTGCCGGTGTGCCACGCTTGGGTATCCCCGAGATATGGGCTACCGATGGTCCTCACGGCATACGTGCAGAAGTGCTCTGGGATGAATGGTACGGTGCCAACTGGACCAATGACTCGTGCATTGCATTCCCCGCCCTCACCTGTCTCGCCGCCACATGGAATCCCGCCATCTCCCATCTTTACGGCAAGAGCATCGGCGAGGAAGCCCGCTATCGCAACAAGACTGTGCTACTGGGTCCTGGTGTGAATATCTACCGCACGCCGCTCAATGGCCGCAACTTCGAATACATGGGTGAAGATCCTTATCTCGCCTCTCAGATGGTGGTACCCTACATACAGGGTGTACAGGAAAATGGTGTTGCCGCCTGCGTCAAACATTATGCGCTTAACAATCAGGAAGACTATCGCGGCAATATCAATGTCATCGTAGACGACCGTGCGCTGCACGAGATATATCTTCCTGCCTTCCATGCCGCCGTCACCCAGGGCAAGGCATGGGCAATCATGGGTTCATACAATCAATATAAGAATCAACACTGCTGTCACAACGACTTTCTGCTCAATAGGATACTGCGTGATGACTGGAAGTTCGACGGTGTGGTGATATCCGACTGGGGAGGCGTACACGATACCCGTGAAGCGGCACTCTGCGGACTGGATATGGAATTTGGTACCTGGACAGACGGACTCAAGTTTGGCAAAAGCAATGCTTATGACAATTACTATATGGCCCGTCCCTATCTGGAAATGATACGCAAAGGCGAGTTGACAGAAAAGGAACTCAATGACAAAGTCCGCAGAATCCTTCTGCTGGAATTGCGCACCAATATGAATATCAACCGCCCGAGAGGATCTTTCGGCACACAGGCACATGCTGATGCTGGCAGAAAGATTCAGGATGAAGGCATCGTACTGCTCAAGAATGCGCACAACGTACTTCCGCTGGAAGACCCGCAGATTAAGCACATCCTCGTGGTGGGCGAGAATGCCGTCAAGCCGTTGACTATAGGCGGCGGTTCCTCATCGCTGAAAGTGAAATATGAGATTTCACCGCTCGAGGGCATCAAGCGTCAGGCAGGACCGGGCGTAGAAATAACTTATGCAGAGGGATATCGCTCACCCGCCGTAGCAGCCCAGGACGTACAGGGAGCAGAAGCACCCAAAGAGGCCACCATCAACTATGACCAACTGCGCAGTGAAGCTGTGGAAGCAGCCCGCCATGCTGATGCCGTCATCTTCATTGGAGGTCTCAATAAGAATGAGCATCAGGACTGCGAGGGCGCCGACCGGAAGAGTCTGAGTCTGCCTTATCAGCAGGACGAACTGATCCAGGCACTGGCCAAAGCCAACAAGCGTACAGCCGTCTTTATCATCAGCGGTAATGCCGTAGCTATGCCGTGGGTAAATGAGGTGCCGTCCATCGTCGAAGCATGGTACGGAGGCACATCTGCCGGCAACGCCATTGCCGATGTCATCTTCGGCAAGGTGAATCCGTCAGGCAAACTGCCGTTCACTTTCTATAAAGACCTGAGTCAGACATCGCAGAAGTCAGCGCTGGAATATCCGGGCGACCGCACCAATGTATATTATAAAGAAGGTATCTACGTAGGTTACAGATACATAGACGAGCATCATCTCAAGCCACTCTTCCCGTTTGGCTATGGTCTGAGCTATACCACCTTTGCCTATGGCAAGTTACAGGCCGACAAGACTACGATGGATTCCAATGGAAAGATTACCTTCTCCATGACAGTGAAGAATACAGGCAACCGTGCAGGTGCAGAGGTCATCCAGTTGTATATCCACGACAAGAAGTCGTCACTGCCACGCCCGGAAAAGGAGTTAAAGGGATTTGCCAAAGTCTATCTCAATCCGAATGAAGAAAAGCAGGTTTTCATAACTATCGATAATAGTGCACTTAGTTTTTATAATGATAAAAAGATTGGATGGATAACAGAGCCAGGTGATTTTGAGGCCTTAGCGGGTACGTCCTCGCAGGATATCAAGAGCACACTGACTTTCAGGTTAGTTAATTGAACAGCAAAGAGTCCCGCTTACCAGAAATAACGGGACTCTTTCATTCTTATCCATTCCAGAGCAAATACCATGCAAAACTCACAGAAATTTGTGTAGGTCATGATTTCTTACTATCTTTGTAGGCCAGAATCAAATATAACAAAGAAATATATGCCAATCCCAACCATAGAACAACAGTTAGAACGGCGCATCATGAGCCGGTTTCAGAAGGCGCTCACCCAATTCCATCTGATAGAGGATGGTGATTATATCATGGTGGGACTCTCCGGAGGTAAAGACTCGCTCTGCCTGCTGGAACTTCTCGCCAGACGGATGCGCATTCAGCGTCCGGCTTTCCGGGTGATGGCGATACACGTGCGCATGGAGAATATCCAATATGAGAGTGATGCCAGTTATCTGCAGCAGTTTGCCGATGGACTGGGAGTGCCGCTGCGTATCGTGACTACCCGATTTGATGCTTCTACGGACAATCGGCACTCACCCTGTTTTCTGTGCTCGTGGAACCGCAGGAAACAACTGTTTAATATCGCACAGGAACTGGGTTGCAATAAGATTGCACTGGGTCATCATCTGGACGACATCATCCATACCACACTGATGAATGAATGCTTTCAGGGCCACTTCTCCACAATGCCCGTGAAACTGAAAATGCGCAAGATGCCGCTCACGATTATCCGTCCACTGGCGATGGAACATGAGGCAGATATCCAGCAATATGCGGAACTGCACCACTATGAAAAACAAAAAAAACTCTGTCCTTATGAAACTGATTCACATCGGACAGAGATTAAATCTATATTCCAACAGATAGAACGCATGAACCCCGAAGCAAGATACTCCATCTGGAATGCGCTCAACAGTGAGGGAAAACTCGTGGAAGAATCTAATGATTGAGCAGTTTGTCTATTTCATCAAACTGCTTGCCCATATTCAGATTCAGATATATTCGGTATAAGGCAGGTCCCCATTTGCTCTGAGCACCGGGCTGCAGTTTGCGATAGGCCTCCATATAGCCCTTGGCCTCCTGGTAATAGTCCATCGTCTGCTTGCGATACTTGCGGAAGTTAGGTTTCTGCTCCAGTTTCAGAGCCATGTTCATATAGGCAGTGCCCACATTAAATTGAGCTTCCGCCAAGGTATCATTCTTCTGCAACAGAGAATCACCCACCATAATGCTTTCCTGATATCTGCCCATATTGAGCAGTACCGTACATTTGGCAAACAGAAACAGTTGGTTGTCGGGTGCTATCTTTGTGGCCTTTTCAGCCAGAGCGAGAGCACTGTCCAGTTGATTTCTGTCCGTGTAATAATCCATGAGGCGCGAAAAGTAATAGGTAGTTACGGGATACCGTGCAAAGCCCTCCTTCAACGTGGCAAAATAGGCAGTATCTATCTTCTGCATGCGATAGGCCTCTGCCAGATACTGCATCGTGAATTTCAGTTTGGAAGTATCCTTCATAGCCAGGTCGGCATACTTTCTGATGAGAGCCGCACTGTCCAGTTTGAATCCGCAGTAGCTGGCCCAATAGGCAGCTTCGGGCATGCGCTTGTCATTGGAAGAATAATTATAATCCGCGAAAAGCGGTTGACGGGCGCAGTCCAAATACAGATTCAGATAGGAATAGGCATCCTTAAAATTGTTTTTGCGAATGAAATAAGAACCGGCAGCAAAGAGATTGGGGCGGAAAGCATTCAGTTGTTCTGCATTACGCTTTCTGCTGTCCAGTTTCACCCTGCCTTTGTCATCTGGCATCATCTCCACAGAGTCCAGTTTCTCACCCAGTTCCACCATACGGCGGGTATAGTTAAAGAAATTAGCCGTGTCATACTTTTGTTTGAGATACAATGCCTCATTAGCTATGTCGTATTGTCGCACAGCTATCTGATACCATGTCTGGTAGATTTTTACATTACGAAGATTGTCCGAGTCCTTCTTGAGAAGGTCGGTTATCAGCTTTTCCGCTTTATCCAAGTCCTTGCCGCTCTTAATATAAGACCGTGCTTGAGAAAGCTCCTTTCGTTGGGCCCTCAAGCACGGTGTGATTAATAGTAAGAGAAGCACGATAGTGATCAGCTTCTTCATCTAAATATCTTTCGAGTATTACTCTTTAATCATTGGTTCAAGTTCTGCCACCTTTGCTTTGTCACCCAGAGAATAGTAAACCTGGTAGAGCGCGTAAGCCCACTTCACCTGATCGCGGTTAGGATCCAGTGAACGCACCTTTTCCAGCTTTTCCTTAGCCTGTGTGAGCACTTCTTTCACCTTAGCCACGTTGGCCACGGTAAGCATACCGGTACGCTTGTCAGAGAGTTTCTCCTTCAGGTCGATGGCCTTGCTGTTCAGACATACACCAGCCTGATAGTAAGCCACGATATAAGTCGGGTCGAGCTCAGAAGCCTTGTTGTAGCAGGCGATAGCATCATCCCACTTGGAATTCAGACGGAAAGCCTCACCTTTATAAGTGTAAGCAAACTTGTTGGTAGGATTCTTAGCGATTTCCTGATCAGCCCACTGCGACAGAGCTGCAGTGTTGTTGCTCTGGAGATAGTAGTCACCGATCCATGCAGAGTAGCGCTGGTCAGCAGGGAATTTGGCAGCAGCTTCTTTCAGCATCTGTACATATTCCAGTGTATCAGCCTTAGTCTTGATAGTTTCCTTCTTGGCAAAAATCAGGATTTCAGTAGCTTCCTTGGCTTTGGCAGTATCCTGAGCGGCAATCTGTGCATACTTCACAACTTCAGCATAGTTCTTCATGTTGTAAGCGGCGAGGCTGGCATAATAAGCCACTTCAGCCTTGTAAGCATTACCCTGCTGCAGGTCTTTAGCCTGAGCTGGATCACTGAACAGAGAGTAATCGCAAGAGTTTACATAGCCTGAGAAGTTATCAAAAGCAGCCTGGAAGTCTTTCTTGTTGAAAGCATCCTGGCCGAAATTCACGAGGTTCAGGCGGGCACTGATATACTTGGTAGCATTATCCTTACGGAATTTGGGTTTCACCTTACCCTTTTCGTTAGGCTGCTGGTCGATGAGGTCGCACTGCTGAGCAGCCTTCAGTCCTTCCACCAGATCCTTAGCCATACTTACCTCGTCAACGGGTGTATCGATTTTCTTAACCTGATTTTCCAGTTTCTTCTGCTGTATGGCAGAGAAGCCCTGAAAATACATGTTACTCAAAGTATTCCATGCGGCAGCCTTATCGGTTGTCTGTGCAGAGGTCAAAGCAGGAGTAATGGTAGATACGGCTTTGGCGAGATCACCATCCTGTGCTATTTTCTCAGCTTGTTTCACCAGGTCATCCTGGGCGAAAGCAGTGGCAGCTACTGTAGCCATCATTGCCATCATCATCATTTTTTTCATTGGCTTTTATTGGTATTTGTTATACATGTTTATTCTTCATCGGGAAATTCCACTGTGGGAGCATCGTCGTCTGGGAATTCCACACCAGGTGCATCATCTATTGTAGGACCAGTGAGGTCATCATTGGTCTTCTGCTGATTCTGCTCGTATTCATCCTGGCTGGCCTGCTCAGCTATTTCCTCGTCGGTAGCGCTCATCACCTTGCATACGCTGGCGATGGTATCACCCTTCTTCTCCAGGTTAATCAGGCGCACGCCCTGGGTAGCTCTACCCATCACACGCACGTCGGCCACCTTCAGACGAATCAGGATACCGCTCTTATTGATGATCATCAGGTCATTGTCGTCGGTCACCACCTTGATGGCCACCAGCCTGCCGGTCTTATCCGTCACGCTCAGAGTCTTCACACCTTTGGCGCCGCGGGATGTCTGGCGGTAGTCTTCTATGCTGCTGCGCTTGCCGTAGCCATTTTCGCTCACCACCATGATGGTTTCCTTCTCAGGGTCATTCACGCAGACCATGCCGATTACCTCGTCATCGCCGCCGTCCAGACGCATACCGCGTACACCGGTGGATACACGACCCATCACGCGCACATCTTTCTCATCGAAGCGAATGGCGCGACCATTGCGGTTGGCCAAGAGCAGTATATTGTTTCCGTTGGTCAGTCTTACGCTCACCACCTGGTCGTCATCAGCGATGTTGATAGCAATCACACCGTTGGTACGAGGACGGCTGTAAGCCTCCAGGCAAGTCTTCTTGATGGTACCGTTCTTAGTAGCGAATACCACGTAATGGCTGTTGAGGAACTCCTGGTCATCAAACTTCTTGATACGCAATACAGCATTGATGGCATCATCACTCTCTATATTGAGCAGGTTCTGGATGGCGCGGCCCTTAGAGGTGCGGTCACCCTCAGGTATCTCATAGCACTTCAGCCAGAAGCAGCGTCCCTTCTGTGTGAAGAAGAGCAGCGTATTGTGCATCGTGGCAGGATAGATATATTCCGTAAAGTCAGCATCACGGTGGCGTGCAGCCTTGGCGCCTACTCCACCTCTGCTCTGCTCATGGAATTCACTCAGGGCAGTACGCTTCACATATCCCAGATGTGAGATGGTAATCACCACTGGGTCATCCGGATAGAAGTCTTCCGCATTGAATTCCTCACTGGAGTATTTGATTTCTGTACGGCGTTCGTCGCTGTATTTCTCTTTCACTTCCTGCAGTTCATCCTTCATCACCTGCTTGCAGCGCTCCGGATTAGCCAGAATCTCTTCCAAGTCGGCAATCAACTTCTGCAAGTCATCAAACTCCTGGTGCAGCTGGTCAACACGCAGACCCGTCAACTGACTGAGTCGCATATCCACGATAGCCTTAGACTGGAGTTCGTCCAGATTGAATCGTTTCTCCAAGTTACGCTGAGCATCGGTAGGAGTCTTGCTGGAGCGGATGATATGCACCACCTCATCAATATTATTCACGGCGATGATCAGTCCTTCCAGGATATGAGCACGCTCCTGAGCCTTACGCAGGTCAAACTGAGTACGGCGGATAGTCACATCATGACGGTGCTCCACGAAGTATTTCACGCATTCACGGAGAGAGAGCAGACGTGGTCTTCCCTTTACGAGGGCGATGCAATTCACTGAGAATGAGCTTTGCAGGGCAGTCATCTTAAAGAGTTTGTTCAGGATGACATTCGCATTAGCCTCACGCTTCACGTCCACCACGATACGCATACCCTGTCGGCCGGACTCATCGTTCACGTTGGAGATACCTTCTATCTTCTTTTCAGAAGCCAGGTCGGCGATGTACTTCACCAGGTCGGCCTTGTTCACGCCGTAAGGAATCTCGGTCACTACGATTTTATCGTGTGTATCACCGCTTTCTATCTCAGCCTTGGCACGCATCACGATTCTTCCGCGACCCGTCTCATAAGCATCCTTCACGCCCTGTATACCATATATATAAGCACCGGTTGGGAAATCAGGAGCCTTGATATATCGCATCAGTCCGTCTATGTCTATCTCAGGATTGTCGATGTATGCACAGCAGCCGTCAATCACCTCACCCAGGTTATGGGTAGGAATATTAGTAGCCATACCCACGGCGATACCGTTACCGCCGTTTACCAGCAGATTAGGAATCTTGGTAGGCATCACGCTAGGTTCCTGCAGCGTATCATCAAAGTTGTTGGTCATATCCACGGTGTCCTTCTCCAGGTCGTCCATGATATGTTCACCCATCTTAGAGAGGCGGCACTCCGTATAACGCATAGCAGCAGGAGAGTCACCGTCGACAGAACCGAAGTTACCCTGTCCGTCCACCAGACAGTAGCGCATGTTCCAGTCCTGACCCATACGCACCAAGGCACCATATACAGAGCTGTCACCATGTGGGTGATACTTACCGAGTACCTCACCCACAATACGTGCACATTTCTTATAAGGCTTGTCACTAGTATTGCCTAGCCCCTGCATACCGAAGAGGATACGGCGATGAACGGGTTTAAAACCGTCACGAACATCCGGAAGTGCACGAGCCACGATTACCGACATAGAATAGTCGATATACGATGACTTCATTTCCTCCTCAATGTTGATCTTTAGAATTCTGTCGTTGTCGATTGTTTGATCCATTGAATTATTTTCTTATTGTATTTTCGTATACTTTTTACTTACGTCCGAAACCCCGAAAATTCCATTTAAGGCACTTTTAAGCGTTTCTGACGCGTTTTAGCCTACAAAATTACGAATAATATTCCATACAAGCAAACATTTTTTTGCTTTTTTGCATTTGCCCTAAAAATAATAATTTGGGGTCTGCCATTAAAAAAATCCATTTTTGGCACGATGTTTGCGAAATATTATTTGTAAATTTGCAAAGTAATAGTAAGAATTAAAAAGAAAGGAAACAAGAATATGACCAGCCAGTTTACACCCAAAGTATCGCGAATCCTTGTGTATAGCAGGGAGGAAGCAGCCCGCCTGGCCAGCCGTTCCGTAGGTCCGGAGCACCTGTTGCTCGGTATGCTCCGTATGACCGATGGTCCCGTGGTTGACGTATTCAACCGACTGAATTTAGATGTGCAGAGTATCAAGCACGAACTAGAGGAAAAGGTAAGAAGAGACGAGATTAGTGAACCTATCAACACGAGCGAGCTCACACTGAATGAGCAAGCCAGTAACATACTGAAATTAGCCGTTTTGGAAGCCCGCGTTCAACGAACGGATAAGGTAGATGAGCAGCATTTGCTGTTGGCCATCCTCCACGACCAGGTGAACAATGGAGCCAAGGAAGTGCTGGAAGTCAACAATGTGAATTACGAAGACCTCCTGGCCCTGTTCCAGCCCAAGAATGAGACGAGCAACGGATATTCCCTGCCCGATGATGAGGACGATGATGAGGACGATGGATTTATGCCAACACGTCACGAAGGAGTGCGACAAGGTGGCAGTACTCAGTCGTCTGCCACTACCACCAACAAGACGGCAGCCAAGACACCCGTGCTCGACAACTTCAGTACAGACCTGACCAAAGCTGCCGCAGAAAGCAAGCTCGACCCCGTAGTTGGCCGTGACAGAGAGATTATGCGCGTGATAGAAATCCTGGGCCGCCGCAAGAAGAACAATCCCATCCTCATCGGCGAACCCGGTGTGGGCAAGAGTGCCATCGTGGAAGGACTGGCACAGATCATCGCCAAGCGGCAGACCTCACCTATCTTATTTAATAAGCGTCTGGTCAGCCTCGACCTCACAGGCATCGTGGCAGGCACAAAATATCGCGGTCAGTTTGAGGAGCGCATCCGTGCACTCATCAAGGAACTGGAGCAGAATCCAGACATCATCGTATTCATCGATGAGATACATACGCTGATAGGCGCTGGCGCCACACCAGGCACCATGGACGCAGCCAATATCCTCAAGCCTGCTCTGGCACGCGGCACCATCCAGTGCATCGGAGCCACCACGCTCGATGAATATCGCAACAGCATAGAGAAGGACGGAGCCCTGGAGCGCCGTTTCCAGAAGGTGTTGGTAGAAGCCACCACCGAGGAACAGACACTGCAGATACTCCATAATATCAAGGACCGCTATGAGCATCACCACCACGTGAGCTATACTGACGAGGCCCTGCAGGCTTGTGTCAAACTGACAGAGCGCTACATCACCGACCGTTATTTCCCCGATAAGGCCATCGATGCCATGGATGAGGTAGGTTCACGCCTGCACCTCAGTCATGCACAGGTGCCGCCGGAGATTACGGAACTGGAAAAGGAGATCAGCGTGGCCATACAGAAGAAGCAGGCAGCCGTCAAGAGTCAGAACTTCGAGCTGGCAGCCAGTTTCCGCGACCGTCAGACGCAGTTGGAGAGTCAGCTCAACCAGCTCAACCTGAAATGGCAGAACGGCGAGACTGATGAGAAAGTCACCATCACCGAGCATGATGTGGCAGATGTAGTCTCCATGATGACGGGTGTGCCCGTACAGCGTATGGCAGAAGCCGAAGGCGTGCGCCTCAAAGGTATGGGCGACCAGCTGAAGTCAGAGGTCATTGCCCAGGAGCCGGCCATCGATAAGATGGTACGTGCCATCCAGCGCAACCGTGTAGGCCTCAAGGACCCCAACCACCCCATCGGCGCCTTCATGTTCCTCGGTCCTACCGGAGTAGGCAAGACATATCTCGCCAAGAAGTTGGCAGAGTTTATGTTTGGCAGTGCCGATGCACTCATCCGTGTGGATATGAGTGAATATACAGAGTCATTCAATGTATCGCGACTCATCGGAGCACCTCCGGGATACGTAGGATATGAGGAGGGCGGACAGCTCACCGAGAAAGTACGCCGTCATCCCTACTCCATCGTATTGCTCGATGAGATAGAGAAGGCCCACGGCAATGTGTTCAATCTGTTGCTGCAGGTACTCGATGAAGGCCGCCTCACAGATGGTAACGGTCGCTATGTCGACTTTCGTAATACGGTGATAATCATGACTTCCAATTCCGGTACCCGCCAACTCAAGGACTTCGGTCATGGCGTGGGATTCAATGCAGGCAGCATGGGCATCGCCATGGACGACAAGGACAAGCAGTATGCGCGCGGCATCATCCAGAAGTCGCTCTCCCGCCAGTTCTCGCCCGAGTTTCTCAATCGTCTGGACGAGATTATCACCTTCGACCAGCTCGACCTCAATGCCATCAAGCAGATTATCAATATCGAACTGCGTGGTCTCTTCAAGCGCATCAACGGATTAGGTTATCAGATAGAACTGACGGATGCCGCCAAGGAGTTCGTAGCCACCAAGGGATACGATGTACAGTTTGGCGCCCGTCCGCTCAAGCGAGCCATCCAGAACTATATCGAGGACGGCCTCTGCGAGCGCATCGTCAACGGCGACCTCCACGATGGCGACACCATCCTGATAGACAAGGAAGCCGACAAGGAGAGCCTCAACTTCGATGTGAAGCCCCAAGCCATAGAGGTAGCAGATGAAACCGCCCCGCAGGCCGAAATAGAATAATATGCAGTCCAGACAAGCAAGATATGAAGAGCTGTTGCCGCAGCTCCGTTCATTGATACAAGGCGAGGACGACACCATCAGCAAGATGGCCAATCTGAGTGCCGCATTAAAGACAGCCTTCCCGGAAGAATTCTTCTGGGTAGGCTTTTATATTGTTCAGCAGGGCGAACTGCATCTAGGTCCCTTCCAGGGTCCCATCGCCTGTTACAGAATCAAGCGAGGTCGTGGCGTATGTGGCACAGCCTGGCAGGATGACAAGACACAGGTCGTGGCAGATGTGGAGCAGTTTCCCGGTCATATAGCCTGTTCATCCCTCTCCCGTTCAGAGATTGTAGTGCCGCTGCATCACCCAGACACACAGGAAATATATGCCGTACTGGATATAGACAGCACAGCCCTCAGCACCTTCGATGAAACAGACAGATATTATCTGGAGCAACTGGATGGAATGAT
>DAIRCP010000014.1:0-11028 GCA_036796635.1 Prevotella sp.
AAAGTAGAACTGTCAGACTTGGTTAATGGTGACCAAGGAGAAGGTTATTATTTTATGGAAAAAGAAGACTTTGCAAAATAGAAAACTTTTCCGCACCATTATAAATGAATATTTAATGTAAAAATTGGAAATTACTGAATTATTAGGATAAGGCTAATTGTCCCTTGGCATCTACCACGACCTTTACAGAGCCGCCTTTCTGGAGTTTTCCATAGAGAATTCCCTTGATGAATAATGGTTTGAGCAGTTGATTGATGACACGGTCCATCTCGCGAGCGCCATACTCTTTGGTAAAGCCTTTCTGTAATAGTAGCTGTTGAGCTTCAGGAGTCATGTCCATGGTGACTTTTTTCTTATCCAACTGGTCACTAAACTCATGGAGCTTCTTCTCCAGGATGAGGGTGGCCATGTGCTGATCCATATCATGGAAGACTACCTGTCCGGACAGACGGTTGAGGAACTCTGGTTTGAAGGTGCGCTTCACCTGCGCCAACATCGCCTCTCCCCTACTTACATTGCCCTGGAATCCTACACTGGCACTCGTGGCAAACTGGGCACCGGCATTTGAGGTCATAATCAGTATCACATTGCGGAAATCTGCCTTCTGACCACGATTATCAGTCAGACGGGCATAGTCCATCACCTGTAATAGGATATTGTATATATCACTGTGAGCCTTCTCTATCTCATCCAAGAGCAATACGCAGTTGGGGGTCTTACGAATAGCATCCGTGAGTAGACCGCCGTCTTCATAGCCTACATATCCTGCGGGGGAACCAATGAGTTTCGCCACGGTATGCTTCTCGGTATATTCGCTCATATCAAAGCGTACAAGTTCAATGCCCAATTGTTTGGCTAACACCCGCGCCACTTCTGTTTTTCCCACTCCAGTGGGGCCTACAAAGAGAAGACTTGCCAGAGGTTTGTCGTCAATGCCTAAACCGGCTTTCGACATCTCTACGGCCTCTACTACCTGGCGGATAGCTTCGTCCTGTCCATATATCAATGACTGCATACGTGGCAGGAGTGACTTGAGTTGGTCTGTATTGTCATCCTTCATCGCTGCTGCGTCTATCTTGCACACACGCTGTAATATCTGACGGATTAAATCACGTGTGACATATTGCATGGACCGATTGTTGGGATGCAACTCCAGATAAGCTCCTGCCTCATCTATCAGGTCTATCGCCTTATCGGGGAGGAAACGGTCGGCTATATATTTGGCACTTGCTTCCACTGCATAACGGATGGCTTCCTTACGATACACTACATGATGATAACGCTCGTAATTCTTCTGCAGACCAGTGATAATAGAGATGGTCTCTTCAATGGATGGTTCCTTGATATCTATCTGCTGAAATCTGCGCACGATACCCCCAGCCCGGGCTATATGCTTATTATACTCGGCATAAGTGGTGGAACCGATAAAGCGGATGGCACCCATTTCCAGATAAGGTTTCAACATATTGGATGCATCTGGGCCACTTGAACTGTTAGCTCCTGCACCCATGATATTATGTATCTCGTCCAGATAGACGATGGCATTGCCTTCATGCAATACGCCGTCCATCACCATCTTCATGCGTTTCTCAAAATCACCACGAAACTGTGTACCAGCAAGCATCTGCCCCATGTCCATCTGGTAAATCCTGCAATTACGCAGACGTTCGGGCACACGACCTTCGGCTATCATCCTGGCCAGTCCATAAACCAATGCTGTCTTGCCTACTCCTGGTTCACCTATATGCAGGGGATTATTTTTCTCCTTGCGACATAGTACCTGGATGGTCCTATCCAGTTCTGCCTCTCGCCCAATCAACGGATTATGGTCATCAATATGGTCACTCACACAGGTAACCAGACTCTTCCAAGATGATGGTGCTGCTGACTCTTCGGAATTTTCACCTTCTTCATGATTATCATCATCGTCGGAATCGGTATAATCGTTGGCATAGGCATCTGCCAAATCCACAAACCACGACATGAAAGTGGCTTTGTCCTTCCCAAAATATTTATTCATCAGATAGGATGCCTCAGAATCAGGCAAATCCCACAGGGTATCTGCCATGTGGGTGACATTCAACGTGGTTTTCTCGGCCAACAACATGTGTTTCACGGCGAGATTATACCAGTCGGTAAGCTGGGAAGAGGGCTGCAGAGCTATTCTTTCATCTGTCTGGTAGGATTCGATACTCTTCATCCACGCCAGCAACTCGGTCATCATTGCATGGCAATCCACGTCAACCATGGATGCTGCACTCTGAAACGCCGGTTCAAGCAAGAAGGCATATAGCAGATGCTCCGGCATCAGATATTCATGATGATACCGCATACAGCATTGCATGGCATTATGTGTCAGTTTGTCCAGTTCTCTTGTTTGATCCATTGCGTTATGTTCCTCTGTTTTATAAGATTTGCGTTATTGCTTTCATTATGCTTCCGGCTGATAGGTAAGACGGAGGGGGTAACCTGCCTCACGCGCCATACCTGTAGCCCGCTCTACCTTCGTGCGGGCTATGTCGTAAGTGTATATCCCGACGACGGCCTGACCGCCTTTATGTACCTGAAGCATCAGTGACTCGCTCTCGGGCAGCGATTTATGGAATATTTCCATCAACAACTTCACCACGAAATCCATCGTGGTGAAGTCGTCATTATAGATAATGACTTTATAACGTCGAGGTTCGCGCAAGGAAGTGCGCTCCCGCTCCATCAGTCCAGTCTGTTGTTTTGGCATAATTTTATTTTTTCCTCTGCACCATTTGGATTAACATACTTTCTCCAACTTCTTCATGACGGAGAAGATGAAGATGAATGATGCCAGACAGAGGGCTACCAATACGCCCCAAACTACGGTAAGTGGCACTGCTTTCCAAAGATAAGCAGGTATCTGAACAAGGAAGTTGCCGATGGCTGTGGCGCCGAACCAGCATCCCATCATCACACCTTTATACTTCTCGGGGGCTACTTTGCTCACGAATGAGATTCCCATCGGTGAAAGCAGTAACTCGGCGAATGTCAATACCAGATAGGTAGTGATAAGCCAGTTAGGGGATACACGCTGAGCATCGGTGAGGTTATAACTGAGACCCACTGAGGCCATAATCATGACGATATAACCGATACCTGCTACCAGCATACCATAACCAATCTTACGGGGAGCTGAGGGTTCTTTGCCCTTGGATGCCAACCAACCGAAAAGTGCCATGCTGATAGGAGTAAGTCCTACTACGAAACAGGGATTGAACTGCTGGAAAATAGGTGCCTCCACTGTGGTGTTAACGCCAATCAGTGACTGATAATCATAACCCAGATAGCATCCGGCTGCTACAATCACAACCAATGAAATGATTTTAGTGCTACTCTTCTTACTCTGAAATAAGGAGCACAATGCATAAACAATAAAGATGGCTGCCAGCAGATTGGTGACATCAAAGAACATGCCTTCTGCTCCTGTCACGGACTTCAGCACGAAGTCACGTGCGAAATAGGTCAGCGTAAGTCCATTCTGATGGAATGCCATCCAAAAGAAGATGACTACTGCAAAGACGAGGAACAATGCCACCAGACGGGATTTGGTGTCCTGGCGCTCTTCTTCTGTCTCCACATGTGCTTCCTTGACTTTTTCTTCTGCTGATGCATCATCCTTCTTGGCACTGTTGTCAACTTGTGCAAAGGTATATCTGAATCCATAATAGATGGCTATGGATAAAATCAGGGAAATACACGCCACACCGAATGCATAGTGATAGGCTGTCTGCTCATTAGCTCCCATGGATGTCTTTGCCCAGTCCATAATCTTGAGGGCTGCAGTAGGTGCAAACAGGGCACCTACATTGATAGCCATATAGAAAATGGAAAATCCGGAATCTCGCTGGTCGGAATACTTGGGGTCATCATAAAGATTACCTACCATCACCTGCAGATTGCCCTTAAACAAACTGGTACCGATACAAATCATGAGCAGTGCAGCTGCCATGATAGCAATAGCGGGAATACCTGCTCCTGCAGGAACTGCCAACAACAGATATCCCAAAAACATGATGAGGATACCAAAAGTTACACATTTCCCGAATCCTAACTTATCTGCCATGGCTCCTCCGGCAATCGGAAGAAAATAAACCAGCATCAAGAAGGTGGAATAGACTGTGCCTGCAATTCCTTCATTCCAACCGAAGTTGGCCTGCAGGAAGAGAACAAAAATAGCTAACATTGTGTAATAACCGAATCTTTCACCGGTATTTGCCAATGCTAATGCATAAAGCCCCTTAGGTTGATTTTCGAACATAATAATATTGTTTTTTTATGATTTTATCTTATTGTTATTTATTTAATCTTATCGTTCTTGGTTCTTCTGATGTCCCAGAGGTAGGTTAGTTTAATTTGTATGATACCGAGATTGGAACGACCGAAATAATCACGCTTGGAATTACTGAACATATCACCTAGTCCATAATAATAGCGACCTTCCAGAATGAAATGGCCTATCTTGGGATTGGAATATTCCAGTCCTGCTCCGCCCACAATACCATAATCAAACTTATTCTGTATGGACAGTGTATCCTGTACGGCATCCTGCTGAGCTCCTACACGGGAAGTCACATTACGCTGACTCCACTCAAAATTGCTTTTATGCGTATCGCCTATATTATATCCGAACTGTGGACCTACCTGAAAGAATCCCTGCAGACCGCTACGCTCTCTGCCCCATCCCATACGGGCCATCAGCGGCAACTGCACGTAAGTGAGATGACGCTCATACGTCTCTGCTGCGCCAGTCACACTATTTATCACAGCCTGATTGTTAGCGTCAAGGATATTCTCTTTCCATCCGGTCTGCACGATATTCAACTCGCCTACCAGTGCACAGATACTTTTAAAATACTTTTCGCAATTATAACGCACAGTGACACCACCCGTGAAACCGCCCAACATATTCTGGGGTATGCTCGGAGTGAAGCCCACTTTACTCAGGGTATATCCGCCATTCACGCCGACGGCAAGATCATTACGGTATTCTCCCACTTGGGCAGACATCGCCACTGGCAACAACAACACAGCGGATATGATTAGCGCTTTTATCTTCATTTTCTGTCTTTTGTCTTTATTTGATAAGCAACTCTACGGTCTGGTCAGGACGATAATGTACCAGCATGGTACTCCGGTTCATCATACCTCCATTACCAGCACGTTCGAATCGCAGGGGACTCTGTATGGTCTGATAACCTGTCGTGTTTCCATTGTAGCCCTTGCCCTGCTGTATCAGCCCCTTGATAAAGTAAAATGCCTGGTCATAACCTGTAATGGCAAAACGGGGCAGACTCTCTATCATGTCCTGATGGAAATTCCAACGGTACTTCTGCTGGAAACGTACAGTCTGGGGTGACAAGGGATTATAATAGAAAGTGGAGGGTACGTATGTATTGTACTTATAGAAATTGTCCAACTGATATTTGGTGTACATCAGCCATTCTGTATAACCCCAAAGGGTGATGTTCACATTGGGATTGAGCACGCGGAAGCCATTTAACTTTTCCAAAGCGACAAGCATCTGCGGGGATTTGCCAGTGTTCAGCACCACCACATTATTTTTCGTCTTACTGAATGCCTTGGCAAACATATCCTCACGTGTAGTGAGATTGACGACACTATATGGATTGTTGCGGTTCTCCAGTTGTCTGCGGATTCCAAAAGTGAAAACGCCCTTCTGACTGTCCTCGTCATTGCAATCGATGAGTACGACATGGTCATTGCCGAATTTCTCCATGAACCTGTCAATACAGGTCTCATTGAGCATTGCCTGATCCTGATAGACTTGATAAATATTGGAATTACTGTACACTTCGGGGGCTATAATTGAATAAGGTATCAGCAACTTGATACCATGCCTACTGACAAATCTGCTCAGTTCACTCACCTGATTAGAGTAAAGCGGACCGATAATCAGTTCACACTGTGCAGCGGCAGGGTCTTCCAATATTTTACCCATATCCGCATTTTCCGGTGTATTCCAGGCATGTATTTCCATATTATATCCCATCTGCTTCAGACTGTCCACAGCCATCAGCACACCACGGTAATACTCTATCATGCGCTTACCATCGCCATTGTCATCATGGAGCGGCAGCATTACACCTATCCGATGTATCGTCTTGGATACAGCGGGTGTAGCATGCTGGGGCACTACAGTCTGCTTTACGGTATTCGTGGTCTTGGGAGTTTCTCCCTTAGGCCAGGGAATGAAGATATAGTCGCCCTTCTTCAGTTCATATCCGGGGGTGTTCATATCCGGATTGGCAGCTATGAGTTCCTCTATCGTCAAACCATTATCCTTGGCTATGCCAAAGATGGTCTCCTTACGTGTCACTTTGTGCATTTCCTTCCAGGTCTGTGTCTGGGCAAGGGCATCCTCAGCCAGGAAACAAACCACCGAAAGAAGTAAAACATATCTTAAAAGTCGTTTCATAATTCTATAAAATACGGTTTCCGCGCACAAAATTACCAAAAAAAGATGGATAAATCAACATTATTCGCTATTTTTGCAGTTTAAAACAGTTAAAAATGAAAATAAGACTATTTCTGCTTCTCACTTTTTGGTCTGTTCTGCCCCTTAGTATATGGGCAGATTTCAACCCTGTGGCATGGTATATCAAGGATGACGCCCGTGATACCATCTCTACTCTGTCTGATGCGGAAGCCCCTCTTACCGTGTACTTTAAGGCTAATCCTACCGGTTTTTCATCTACGGACACTTATAATTATTATTGGACCGTTACACGCAATAATACCACTTATACCACTATCTATAAGGCGGACGGTGATGCCATACTCAACTTTACCTTCATGGAGTCGGGTACATACACCATCCAGTTTTATGCTTCGGTGGGTGACTACGACAGTCAGGCCATAGGAAACGCGCTCAGCATTCAAATTGCATCCAGTTCGCTCAGCGTGCCCAATGCCTTTTCGCCCAACGGTGACGGTGTGAACGACATCTTCAAAGTAAAATCATATAAAAGTCTGACAGAATTTCGTGGTATCATTTACAACCGATGGGGACAGAAGCTCTATGAATGGAGCGACCCTTCTTCCGGATGGGACGGTACTTTCCATGGCAAGCCCGTGAAAGTGGGTGTATATTTTGTCTATATCAAAGCCAAAGGTGCTGACGGACAAGAATACACGTTCAAGCGAGACGTGAATCTGCTGCGCGAATATATTCAGGAAACTAATTAGGAAAATCATATAAAAGAGGTAATAGAAATTGGAACCAAACGATAAAATACAAGTATTCGGCGCACGTGTGCATAATCTGAAAAATGTAGACGTCACCATTCCCCGCCATAGTCTTACAGTCATTACCGGTCTGTCTGGATCAGGCAAATCATCGCTCGCCTTCGACACCATCTATGCTGAAGGTCAGCGTAGATATATAGAGACATTCTCTGCTTATGCACGCAACTTTCTTGGGGGACTACAGCGACCTGATGTTGACAAAATCACGGGCCTAAGTCCTGTCATCTCCATCGAGCAGAAGACCACCAACCATAATCCCCGTTCTACAGTGGGTACGACCACTGAGATTTATGACTATCTACGACTGCTCTATGCACGTGCCGGACAGGCTTATAGTTATGCCACGGGTGAAATGATGGTGAAGTACACGGAGGAACAAGTCGTGGAAAAGATTGCAACAGACTATGCAGGCAAGAAAATTCTGATACTGGCACCGATGGTCCAAAGTCGTAAGGGTCATTACCGCGAACTCTTTGAGTCACTGCGCCGTAAAGGTTACCTGCATGTTCGCGTGGACGGTACGCTGCAGGAAATCACGCGCGGCATGAAGGTGGACAGATACAAAAACCATAATATTGAGGCGGTGATAGACCGTCTGGAGGTGAACGGCAGCGATGAAGAAAGGCTCAAGCGAAGTGTAAACCTAGCCATGAAACAGGGTGACGGACTGGTACTTATCATTGACCATGCCACTGGCGCTGTACAGCATTTCTCACGCAAACTGATGTGCCCTACCACGGGTATATCATACGCAGACCCGGCACCTAACAATTTCTCGTTTAATTCCCCTCAGGGCGCATGCCCACACTGTAAAGGTCTGGGATTCGTAAATCAGATAGATATGAATAAGGTTATCCCTAACAGAAAACTGTCTGTCTATGAAGGTGGAATTGTCCCATTGGGGAAATACAAGAACCAAATGATATTCTGGCAGATTGATGCCATCCTCAAAAAATATGAACTGACTATCAAATCGCCGATAAGCGAACTGTCGGAAGAAGCACTCAATGAAGTGCTATACGGTTCACTGGACAGCGTCCGCATCGATAAGAGTCTGGTACATACCACAAGTGATTATTTCACAAATTATGATGGTGTAATCAAGTATCTGCGTACGGTGATGGAAAATGACGACAGTTCCAGCGGACAGAAATGGGCTGACCAGTTTCTTGCTACCTGTGAATGTCCGGAATGTCACGGTCAGCGACTCAACCGAGAAGCACTCTCTTACAAGATATGGGATAAGAACATTGCTGATTTGGCAAAGATGGATATTTCCCAACTGCGTGAATGGGTGGATGAAGTGGAACCGCATCTGAACAACAAGCAAGTACAGATTGCTACAGAGATACTGAAGGAAATACGGAAGCGACTGGACTTTCTGCTGGATGTGGGACTGGATTACCTGTCACTCAACCGACCATCCGCCAGTCTTTCGGGTGGTGAAAGCCAACGTATCCGACTGGCAACTCAGATTGGCAGTCAACTAGTGAATGTGCTCTACATTCTGGATGAGCCTTCCATCGGTCTGCATCAGCGAGATAATGACAGGCTAATCCATTCACTCAAGGAACTGCGCGACTTGGGCAATACCGTAATCGTCGTGGAACATGACCGTGATATGATGCTTCAGGCTGACTACATCGTGGATATCGGTCCGAAAGCCGGTCGTAAAGGCGGTGAGGTGATATTCCAGGGTACACCTGCGGAACTGGAGGCGCATAATAAGGAGGCACAACTACATCCGGCACAGACGAAGCCTACTCTTACGGGGGCTTATCTGTATGGTGGGGCATGTATCCCTGTGCCAAAGACACGAAGAAAGGGTAACGGCAGCTGGCTTACCATCCATGGTGCCAGCGGGAACAATCTGAAGAAGGTGGATGTGAGTTTCCCCCTCGGTACACTCATCGTGGTGACGGGGGTGAGCGGCAGTGGTAAATCCACACTCATCAACCAAACTCTCCAACCTATCCTCAGCCAGCACTTTTATCGCTCTCTGCAGCCCCCTATGTCATACACGGGTATAGACGGTATCGAAAATATAGATAAGGTGGTATGCGTGGACCAGACACCACTGGGACGTACACCACGCTCTAACCCTGCCACTTATACGGGGGTATTCAGCGACATCCGCAGTCTGTTTGTGAATCTGCCTGAAGCCAAAATCCGCGGTTACAAACCAGGAAGATTCTCATTTAATGTGAAGGGCGGTCGATGTGAGGCTTGTGGCGGCAATGGTTACAAATCCATAGAGATGAATTTCCTGCCTGATGTGATGGTACCCTGCGAGGTTTGTCACGGCAAACGATACAACCGTGAAACACTGGAGGTCCGCTTTAAAGGCAAGAGCATCGCTGATGTACTGGACATGACAATCAACCAGGCGGTGGAGTTCTTCCAGAGCGTACCAGATATTCTTCGTAAAATCAAAACAATACAGGATGTTGGTCTGGGATATATCAAACTCGGTCAACCTTCTACTACCCTTTCGGGTGGCGAAAGCCAACGCATCAAACTGGCTTCTGAACTGAGCAAGCGCGATACTGGCCGTACATTCTATATATTAGATGAACCTACTACCGGACTTCATTTCGAGGATATCCGTATTCTGATGGATGTACTACAGAAGTTAGTGGAGCGCGGAAACACGGTGCTGGTCATAGAACATAATCTGGATGTCATTAAATTGGCTGATTATATCATCGATATGGGACCTGAAGGTGGTCGTAAGGGTGGTACCGTACTTTCCATCGGTACACCTGAGGAAGTGTCCAAAAGCAAAAATGGATACACACCTAAATATCTCAAAGAAGAATTAAAACGGAAATAATATTTCCACGATATACAAAACTCAGCCAAAAGTCCCGCACTTATATTATAAGGTGCGGGACTTTTGGCTGAAATTACCGTCGACTGATTATCGTCAAGCTATCTGATTACGACCTTCCTGCCTTGGTAAATATAAATACCCTTATCCGTAGGATTGGATTGCAAGCGAGATCCATCCAATCTAAACCAGTCAGATGATGACATCTTAGATATATTCTCCTTGTCCAATATCTGAATACTGGTAGCCTCACCACCTTTGACGTTGAATTTTAATGAGGCGGAATCTGCCGTCACTGTAAGTGTAACAGGTGCGCCCTCAATAAGTGGCAGATTGATATCACCATGACCACAAGGGAATCCGCACATCACAGGTATATTCAGTTCCTTGGTATATTGTGATAGCATTTCTTCAATACTTCCATAAGTAAACTCATGTCCGCAATCAGTAAACTCGCCTAAGATAATGCCCTTTACACGAGGTAAAACGCCATGCAACTTCAATATATTAAACATACGATCGATATTATGGGCAGACTCGCCAACTTCTTCAACGAAGATAATCAGATTATCACATGAAGTAAAGTCATAAGAAGAACCGACCAACGGACTGTATGTGGCCATATTACCACCTATCAGAATACCTTCTGCTGTGCCCTCCTGATTATAGGAATGAGCGGGCAACTGATAAGAAGGAATTTTCCCCTCCAGGAGTTCCTTAGCCAGAATACACGTAGAATCATTGGCACCAAATGAAGCCATCTGTGAACCCATCGTACCATGGATGCTCATCACGCCAGCCACTACGGATGCTGAATGAAAAGTAGTGGCATCACTATAACCCATGAGCCATTTGGGATGGCTGGTGTATTCACTTACAGGAATTTGGTCAAGCATCTGAAT
>DAIRCP010000014.1:11128-43730 GCA_036796635.1 Prevotella sp.
CCTTCATGTATAAAGGGGGGCTGAACTAATGTTTGAGCTTTCATATTCAAAATATTACATGGTAATAATACCAACATTAAAATAACCGTTGCAAGTAAATGTTTATCTTTCATACTTGATAATCTCTATTTACGGTTTTGTTGTATCGTCATACTAAAAGAAGTGCTCCGGTATTTCAGAAGCACTTCTCTTGTATTATTTTACGTAATAGCGAAAGACTACTACTTATCCATCAAGATGTTCATCATATCAACAGCTGACTGGGCAACAGAAGAACCAGGACCAAAGATGGCAGCTACGCCAGACTTATATAGGAAGTCATAATCCTGTGCCGGAATCACACCACCGGCAATGACCATAATATCCTCACGGCCCAGTTTCTTCAATTCTTCAATAAGTTGCGGAATCAATGTCTTATGACCTGCAGCCAATGAACTGGCTCCCACTATATGCACATCGTTCTCAACGGCTTCACGAGCAGCTTCTTCCGGAGTCTGGAACAAAGGTCCCATATCTACATCGAAACCACAATCGGCATAACCCGTTGCTACAACTTTGGCACCACGGTCGTGACCATCCTGACCCATCTTCGCTATGAAGATACGCGGACGGCGACCTTCCTTCTTCGCAAACTCCTCAGTAAGCTCACAAGCTTTCTGGAAGGCGGAATCATTATTACTTTCTGCTGAATACACGCCTGCTATTGTTCTAATTACTGCTTTATATCTGCCCACAATCTCTTCGCAGGCATCACTGATTTCTCCTAAGGTACAACGCAACTGGGCTGCCTTGACTGCTAAGTCGAGCAAATTATTCTCGCTCTTCTTACCATCCTTGAAGTCCTTTACACAAGCTGTAATCGCTTTGAGTGCAGCCTGACAGGCAGCCTCATCACGATGAGCCTTCACTTCCTTGAGCAGTGCAACCTGCTGATTACGGACAGCTGAATTATCAATTTCAAGAATATCAATTGGATCTTCATGTTCCAGGCGATACTTATTCGTACCAACGATAACCTGTGTACCTGAGTCGATACGGGCCTGAGTACGGGCAGCTGCCTCCTCAATACGCATCTTAGGCACACCTGTCTCGATGGCCTTGGCCATACCACCCAACTTCTCTATCTCCTGGATATGCTCCCATGCCTTATGTACCAATTCATTGGTGAGCGACTCTACATAATAAGAACCTGCCCATGGATCAATGTGCTTGGTGACCTTGGTCTCATTCTGAAGATAAATCTGTGTGTTGCGGGCTATACGGGCACTGAAATCAGTTGGCAGTGCGATGGCTTCATCCAATGAATTGGTATGCATACTCTGTGTATGACCCAGCACAGCTGCCATAGCTTCAATACAGGTACGCCCCACATTATTAAATGGGTCCTGTGCTGTCAATGACCAGCCTGATGTCTGACTGTGCGTACGCAATGCCATAGACTTAGGATTCTTGGCACCGAAACTCTTCACAATCTTAGCCCAAAGCAGACGACCTGCACGCATCTTGGCTATTTCCATGAAGTGATTAACACCAATGGCCCAGAAGAATGACAGACGTGGTGCAAAAGCATCTATGTCGATACCGGCATTCACACCTGTTCGCAGATAATCCATTCCATCTGCCAAGGTGTATGCCAACTCGATATCGGCTGTTGCTCCTGCTTCCTGCATGTGATAACCTGAAATGGAGATGGAATTGAACTTAGGCATCTTCTGTGAGGTAAACTCAAAGATATCAGCAATAATCTTCATGGAGAATGCAGGCGGATAAATATAGGTATTACGCACCATGAACTCCTTAAGAATATCATTCTGAATGGTACCTGCCATCTCTTCCAGTTTGGCACCCTGCTCCAGTCCTGCTACAATATAGAAAGCGAGGATGGGAAGCACGGCTCCATTCATGGTCATGGAGACAGACATCTTATTCAATGGGATACCATCAAACAGTACCTTCATATTCTCTTCATTACAGATAGACACACCTGCCTTACCCACATCACCCACTACGCGGGCATTGTCGGGGTCGTATCCACGATGGGTAGGAAGGTCGAATGCCACTGACAGACCTTTCTGTCCAGCTGCCAGGTTACGGCGATAAAACGCATTACTCTCTTCGGCTGTCGAGAATCCAGCATACTGACGGATAGTCCACGGACGGAAAGGATACATCATAGAATAAGGACCACGCAGATATGGAGGTATACCAGCTGCGAAATCGAGATGCTCCATGCCTTCAAGGTCTTCCTTGGTATATACCGGCTTCACATCAATCTTCTCTGGAGTCTTCCAGTTGTAGTCAATGCCGTTAGCCTTCTGCCATTCTGTGCCATTGGCAGCCTGAATGCCAGCATAAATATCTATGTCTTTAAATTGTTTTCTCATGACTCTACTCTGTTATTTAATTCCTAACTTAGCATTATACTCTTTGAGCGTATCCAGTACATTACACTTTACATGAACGAAATTCTCAATGCCTGCGGCCTTCAGATCATCCATACATGCAGGAGCTCCTGCTACGATAAACATAGCGCGGTTATCCAAATACTTGAATGCTGGTACTGCATATTCTGCATACTCATCATCACTTGAACAGAGGACTACGATATCGGCACCTGCCTTTAAAGCTGCATCCACACCTTCTTCGATTGAATCGAATCCGAGGTTGTCTATAATCTTGTATCCTGCACATGCAAGGAAATTGCTGGAGAACTGTGCACGAGCCTGACGCCATGCCAGATTACCGATGGTAAGCATAAATGCCACAGGCGTCTTGGATGCACGCTCTGTCTGCATGCGAAGCTGTTCGAAATCAGCTGCCAGACGAGTGGTCTCTATACGCTTAAATGGTGCCGCATCATGTGTGCTGCAACCGCAAGCATGTGATATCGGCTCCTTGCCATCACTCTTCTCTGTGAAGTTAGGGAACTGATTCGTGCCAAGTACGAACTCTTTACGCTTGGCTGCATCACCATGGCGCTTCGTATTCGTAGCATTGATATCATCCTGTATGCTACCTGCCTTGATGGCTGCCAGGAATCCGCCTTCATCCTCAATCTTCAGGAACAGCTGCCATGCTGCCTGTGCTAACTGTGCAGTAAGTTCCTCCAGGAAGTAACTTCCTGCAGCTGGATCAACCACCTTGTCAAAATGACTTTCCTCCTTCAACAGCAACTGCTGATTACGAGCAATACGCTCTGAGAACTCGGTAGGTTGCTCATAAGCTACATCAAACGGAGTAACGACGATAGAATGTACACCTGCCAAAGCAGCACTCATGGTCTCTGTCTGAGAGCGAAGCATATTCACATAACTATCAAACATAGTCATATTATAAGAGGTGGTGACAGCATTCACACACATCTGGCATGCGCAATCACATTTTGGTCCATACTGCTTCACAATTTCTGCCCAAAGCAAACGAGCTGCACGGAACTTGGCAATCTCCATGAAATAGTTTTCGGAGATACCCATGTTAAACTTAATCTTCTTTGCTGCCAAAGTGACATCAACACCTGCATCAACTAACTGCTGCAGATACTCATTACCCCAACTCAAAGCGTATCCTAATTCCTGTACGATATAAGCGCCCGCATTATTCAGTGCGGCAGCATTGACAGCAATGACACGGAAATGTGGCAGCGATGAAGCAGCCTTCACTAAATCCTTAGCCAATGGCAGAAGCGCAGTAACATCCTTGCCCTGCATCACGATTTTCTCCATTGGGTCCCAATCAATAGAACCTACGATCTTTTCCTTGTCATAACCTTTCTTCTCATAATATGCCACGAGCAATTCAGCCAGTTCCACACTATGACGCTTATAGGTACTAAAATTCACCTCTACGATATCACAACGGATATCCTTGAGCAACACCTCTATAGTCTGTTCGCTGACCTTGTCAGCAGGAATGTGGAAGCCTAGTGAATCCACACCTTTGTTGAGTACATCAAGTGCCTTGGCATTAGCAGCAGCAGGGTCACTGGCGTCTATATTCTGGCGCACGTACCATACATTATTGTCCGTTCGGTTACCACGAACGAATGGGAACTCGCCTGGAAGCGAATCCGGGGTTTTTAGTGCAAGCACATCCTCACGACGATAGAAAGGCTGCACATTGAAGCCTTCATTCGTTCTCCATACCAGACGTTTGTTGAAGTCCGCCCCTTTCAGGTCGACACCAATCTTGTCGAGCCATTCCTGTCGGGTTGGCGCAGTAAACTCGGTAAAGAGTTTCTCCTTGTTGTTTGACATAGCTATAATATTTTTATATGAATGTATATTGTTTTAAGTAAAATACTATCATGCAAAGTTACAATAAAAATTCGAATCGCATCAAAAAACTAAGAGTTTTTAAGTTTTAAGCCTAAAAAATACAAAAAAGATGCAGAATAGACTAAAATTAGTAGCACAAACATGGCTAAATGAGCAATATTTTGCGTAATTTTGCAAGCAATTAAAGACGTTATATGTTATGGAACCCTTAGAATGGTTAACAAAGTTATTCACTGCCACTGATTCTGTGGCTCACATTGCCTTATTATACGCTCTAGTAATAGCCTTAGGCGTGTATTTTGGTAAAATTAAGGTATTCGGCATTTCGCTTGGAGTTACCTTCGTTTTGTTTGCAGGTATTCTTGCCGGCCATATCGGCATGACAGCCCCGCTGAACATTATTAACTTCATCCAAGATTTCGGACTGATTCTGTTTGTCTTCATGATAGGATTGCAAGTTGGTCCCGGATTCTTTGAAAGTTTCAGGAAAGGTGGTGTCACGCTGAATGTACTATCTGCAGCTACCGTGTTACTCAATGTTGTAGTCATGTTTCTCTGTTACTACATTTTCCTGGACACGAAAGACATCAATAATCTGCCAATGATGGTTGGTACCATGTATGGTGCTGTAACCAACACACCAGGTCTTGGTGCTGCAAATGAAGCATTGGGCAACGTATTCACGAACAAAGATACCATACCACAGATTGCTTCTGGATATGCTTGCGCTTATCCTCTGGGCGTTCTTGGTATCATCGGTGCAACTATAGCTCTGAAATATATATGTCGCATCAAGTTGGAGGATGAAGAGAAAGACTTGGAGATGGATGCTCAGGAAGATGCCCATGTAAAGCCTCACATGATGCACCTGCAGGTGACTAACTCATACTTAGCAGGGAAGACATTGCTTCAGATTCATGACTTTTTAAATCGTGATTTCGTTTGTTCACGGATTCTTCACAAGGGACACGTAAGTATTCCTAACCGTGATACTAAATTTGAATTGGACGACCAGATTTTCCTTGTCTGCGCTGATGCTGATGCTGAAGCGATCATCGCCTTCATCGGTCCTGAAATCCAGGTAGCATGGGAAAACACAGACCAGCCAATGGTAAGCAAGAGAATTTTGGTGACTCGTCCTTCTGTAAACGGAAAAACATTGGGCGGAATGCATTTCTCCAGTGTTTATGGTGTGAATGTGACGAGAGTTACTCGTCAGGGCATGGATTTATTTGCCAGTCCTAGCCTTTCATTACAAGTAGGTGACCGACTGATGGTAGTTGGTCCTGCTGACCTTGTAAGTCGTGTAAGTGACGTACTCGGTAATTCCATCAAGAGATTGGAAACTCCTAATATAGGAACTATTTTTGTTGGCATCATAGTTGGTATCATCTTTGGAAGTCTGCCAATTGCCATTCCTGGTATGCCTGTTCCAATGAAACTAGGTATCGCCGGAGGTCCGTTGATTATCGCCATTCTTATCGGAAGATACGGCTATAAAGTTAAACTGGTCACCTATACGACCACATCGGCCAACATGATGCTGAGAGAAATCGGTCTGGTTCTGTTCCTGGCATCTGTAGGTATCAAGGCTGGTGCCGGATTCTGGAATACTGTGGTACAGGGCGACGGACTTAAATATGTATATACGGGCTTCATGATTACAGTTATACCTATTTTAATTATAGGAACTATTGCCCGACTGAAATACAAATTCAACTATTTCACAATCATGGGTATGATATCCGGTACATATACGGATCCACCAGCACTTGCCTACGCCAACCAAATATGCTCGAAGGAAGCACCTGCAGTAGGTTACTCTACAGTTTACCCACTTGCCATGTTTCTCCGAATTTTAGCAGCCCAGCTCATTATACTACTGGCTTGCGGAGCCTAGAACAAACCTGAAAGACTGAACATCTATTATCAATAACTAAATAACCAATAAAAAAACGCAACATGAAGAAATTCGGATTACTGCTCAGTGCGATGATGATTGCCGGCACTTCTACGATGCACGCCCAGATGGACAACAGCATCAAAATCAATGAAGTGCTGACAAACAACACCGTCAGCCTGCAAGACGAATACGGAAAACACGAAGCGTGGATTGAGATTGCCAACATATCGTTCTCTACGTACGACATTCGAGGCATGTACCTCACCACGGATCGTTCCGTACTCGACCGTAAGATGAGTGTGCAAGAACGTGTTAAAAGAATGAGTATCGTACCAAACGATGAAAGTAGGACGAAACTCACCGCACGCCAGCACTTGGTGTTTTATGCTAACAGCCAACCCACTCTAGGGGCGCTGCATCTCTCACTTAAAATCGATGCCAACAAACCAACTTGGATTGGTCTTTACAATGGTAATGCCGTTGACTTGGTTGACTCTGTGACTGTTCCTACTTTAGGTGTCAACATGAGTTATGCCCGTGCATCTGATGGTGCAAAGGAATGGCAGACAAAATCACCGGAATTCGTTACTGGAGGTATCTCCAATGTCTACAAAGTTAGCGAATCAAAAGTGGCAAAAGTAAAACGAGAAGATCCTTCTGGTTTTGGCATCACTGCTCTCTCTATGGGTATTGTATTCTTCTGCCTCGCTTTACTATGGATATTTTTCACTATCTTCGGAACTATCATGGAACATAGAGAGGCTGCTGCAAAGATGGCTAACAAACAGCCAATCAAACCTATTACTAAGACTGTAGCCAAAACTGTGGAAATCGGTCATAAGACCAATGTCATCTTACAAGACGGTCTGAAGTCAAAAGGTATTGACAAGGAAATATATATGGCTGTAATCGGAATGGCACTAAGCCAATACGAGGACGATGTACACGATGTGGAAAGCGGTATCATAACAATCAAAGAGAAAAGTACCGACTGGAACGACGAGTATATACAAATGACACAATTTCATGAATAACCCCTAAAACAATAAACTAAAATGAAAAAATACGAATATAAAGTTCAAGGCGTAGACTACGAAGTTGAAATAGAAGAAGTAGAAGGAAATATAGCCAAAGTAAAAGTAAATGATATTCCCTTTGAAGTTGAGTTGAAAGAGCCTATCAATGCAGCAAAGCATCCTGCTATTGCGAAGGTAGAGGCACCGAAACCTGTGGCTCCGGCTGCTCCCAAACCAGCTGCCGCTGCTCCGGCACAGACTACTGCTGCTCCAGCAGCAGGTGGTAATGTGATCAAGTCACCATTGCCTGGTACCATCACTACCGTGAATGTAAACGTAGGTGACAGTGTAACGGCAGGTCAAGTAATAGTTGTACTTGAAGCTATGAAGATGCAGAATGACATCGAGAGTGACTATACCGGTACAGTAACAGCTATCAACATAAGTAAAGGTGATACCGTCATGGAAGGTGCTCCACTACTTACAATCGGTTAAAATTTCATTGATATCTAATCTTTTGAACTCGTAAATATGAATTTCATCATAGATAACTTCAATGAGTTTCTTACCTATACTGGTTTTGCCAATGCCACAATAGGTAACCTCATTATGATCATCGTAGGTGCATTCTTCATCTACCTTGCTATCAAGAAGGATTTCGAACCACTTCTGCTGGTTCCTATCGGACTTGGTATGATCATTGGCAATATCCCATTCCGTGCTGATGCAGGTCTTGAGATAGGTGTATACGAGGACAATTCTGTGCTCAACATCTTCTATCAAGGTGTACGCCAGGGTTGGTATCCCCCACTCGTCTTCCTTGGCATCGGTGCAATGACCGACTTCTCGGCTTTGATTTCTAATCCGAAACTAATTTTAGTCGGTGCTGCTGCACAGTTTGGTATTTTCGGCGCATATATGGTAGCACTTGCTTTAGGATTTGAACCTAATCAGGCTGCCGGTATTGCAATCATCGGTGGTGCTGACGGTCCTACTGCTATCTTCCTGAGCTCTAAATTAAGCCCTAACCTCATGGGAGCTATTGCTGTGTGTGCTTACTCATATATGGCACTTGTCCCACTGATACAGCCGCCATTGATGCGTATGCTTACCACCAAGAAAGAACGCGTCATCAGAATGAAACCTGCACGTCAGGTATCACAGACCGAACGCATTCTCTTCCCAATCATCGGATTGCTGCTTTGTACATTCATCGTACCGTCAGGTCTGCCCCTTTTGGGTATGCTCTTCTTCGGTAACCTCCTCAAAGAAAGTGGAAAGACTTCACGTCTGGCAAAGACTGCAGGTGCTGCGCTGAATGATATAGTCGTGATGTTGCTCGGTCTTACAGTAGGTTGCTCTACGCAGGCCAGCGAATTCCTGACACTGAATACCATATTCATCTTCTTCATCGGTGCATGTGCTTTCATCATCGCTACAGCCAGTGGCGTAATCTTCGTAAAGATTATGAATATATTCCTGCCTAAAGACCAGAAGATGAATCCTCTGATTGGTAACGCAGGTGTAAGTGCTGTGCCAATGAGTGCACGTATAAGTAATAATATCGGTCTGGAATATGATCGTCATAACTTCTTGCTTATGCATGCCATGGGACCTAATGTCGCTGGTGTAATCGGCTCTGCCGTTGCTGCTGGTGCATTGTTGGGATTCCTCAGCTAAACAAATGACTCAACTGTATGAATCAAGCTAAACCAAAAATAGCAATCATCGACCCTAATACCCTTTCGGTATTAGGGTTGAAACATATTATTGAAGATTTCATGCCTTTTGCCGAAGTGTTTGGCTTTGGCAGTTTCCGTGAATTCGAGGCTAATCATGCAGATGAATTTTTCCATTTTTTTGTGGCTAATAATATTATATTGGAGCACAGAAATTTTTTCAATGAGCGGAAGCACAAAACCTTTGTGCTAACACTATCGACAGATCAACGTACACAATTCCCTGAGTTTCATAGTCTTTTCATTAATCAACCAGAACATCTCTTATTACACGACTTTCTGGAATTGGAACAAAGTGGACATGCACATGGAAAGAACTTCCCTTCTGACATTGTCAAGCATCAAGCATCAACAGAACACCAAACTTCAACGACACAAAAGCAATTGCATCCCAGTCAGAGAAAGACTGCAGCAAGAACTTATGAGCAGATTGGCTTGCAGGAAAAGCTCTCACCAAGAGAAATTGAAGTAATGACGCTTATTGTACAGGGACTTATCAATAAAGAGATAGCTGACAAGCTCAATATCAGTCTACCTACGGTCATCACTCACCGCAAGAATATCATGGCCAAATTAAAAATAAAAAGTGTCTCTGCATTAACAATATTCGCTGTCATGCACGGATATGTGGACATCAGTCAAATCTAACTATCAACTAAAAAGCGCTAAAATTGGCATTCACCAATTCCAGCGCCTTTTTTTATGATGCCGCTTCACAGCGTACTCATAATTGAAAACAATCATTTCTTACCAAAACTAAAAACCTAAAAATTCCATATAATACTTAACCTAAAACAATCTATAGTGTCTTTTCGACATTGCAAAAGTAATACATGTGCACGAGCACACAAAGCAATTATGTAAAAAAATGCACGTAAACGTTTTCGTAAAAGCAAAAAAAATTCTCCCACCTAATGGCGAGAGAATTAATATTTATGGAAATAAATTACTTATCTAATCTTGTTAATCGTTGTATCCAGCAGCTAATTCGCAGATTTTCACGATTACCTGCATGGCTTTCTCCATTGACTGAATAGAAACAAACTCATAAGGTCCATGGAAATTCACGCCGCCGGCAAAGATATTGGGACATGGCAAACCTTTAAATGAAAGTTGGGCACCATCCGTACCACCACGGATAGGTTCTACGCGAGGTGGAACCCCACACTCCTGCATAGCCTTCAAAACCATATCTATCACATGCATGTTTGGATCTATCTTCTCTTTCATATTATAATATTGGTCGGTTACTTCAACCTCAACCGTACCTTCACCGTATTTTTCATTCATACGATTTACGCAATCCTCAATAAAGTCTTTACGATCTTCAAATTTGCTGCGATTGTGGTCACGGATAATATAATTAAGTGATGCCAACTCAATATTACTTTTTATACCTAACAGGTGATAAAAGCCTTGATAGCCTTCTGTTGTCTCAGGGGTTTCATCGGCTGGTAACATATCAATGAATTCAGAAGCCAGACGATTTGCATTAACCATCTTGCCCTTAGCATAACCAGGATGCACACTGACACCATGTATGGTGATCTTAGCTGAAGCCGCATTGAAATTCTCATATTCCAAATCGCCCAAATCACCACCATCCATCGTATAAGCCCATTCACATCCGAACTTTTCTACATCGAAATAGTGAGCACCCATGCCAATTTCTTCATCGGGATTAAATCCCATACGAATCGTACCATGTGATATCTCCTTATGATCCCGCAGATAGCACATTGCCTGCACAATCTCCGCAATACCAGCCTTATCATCCGCACCTAACAATGTGTGTCCATCAGTAACAATTAGGTCTTCGCCAACATGGCTCAGAAGTTCCGGAAACTTTTTGGGACTTGATATAATCCCTTCTGACAACAAGATATCACTTCCATTATAGTTCTTCACTATATGTGGATGTATATCTGCCCCAGAACAATCAGGACTGGTATCATAATGTGAAATAAAACCAATTGTAGGAACATCTGTCTTAACATTGGATTTCAGGGTAGCGTAGATATAGCCCTTATCATCCAACTCTACATCGTCAAAGCCTTCATGCTCTAACTCATTCTTCAGATAATCAGCAAATATCAATTGCTTGGAAGTACTCGGTACAGTAGAACTTTCTTCGCTCGACTGTGTATCAAACTTTGTATAGTTTAAAAATCGTTCTGTTATATTCATTTTGCGGTTCTTAATCGTTGATGCAAAGATACTGATTATTCTGCAAACATGCAACTATTTCCGTTGTTTTTTCTACATAGGTCCAGGTCCACCGAAACCACCACCACCGAAACCACCTCGGCCGCCACCGTTACGGTTACCACGATTGCCACGGTTACCACGGTCCATCTGAGGACCATCAACATCAGGATCTCCTGGATGCATACCTCTTCGCATCTCCTTAGTACCAAAAAGATTGAGTCTATAAATAACATGCAACATGGCATAACTGGCAATGGTATTATATTCGACATCACTACGCTGCATGGCAGAGATAGTACGACTGATTGTAGATTGCTGATGTAACAAATCATAGAACTGAAGGCTGACGGTCAAAGGTTTTCCTGTGAGGAATCCTTGAGATAACTGAGCATTCCATATCAGTTCATTTGTATTCATCGATGCGTCATTATATCCTCTACGAGAATTCATACTTAAATCTGTACTCAGGCTGGTTCCCCAAGGTAAGGTTATATTCGTGTTAAAGCCGTAAGAGAACTGCCATGTATCCAAATTCACATTCGACATCAAGGCATTTCTGGAATGATTATAAGTTACAGTTCCATTTGGTTCAAACTCTATCCAGTCATTACGGTAACTAGTTGCCAACTTCTCATAAATGGAAAGAGTACGAGTTGTGTTTCGCTCAGAAGAGGCTGTAACAGAAGGTTGGTAGTATCCAACCTGATTTTCATAATTGATATTCGTAGTGGTGTTGATATTGAAATAGGCTGCTGTATCAATGGCAGTATTGAACATGAAATTACCACCTGCACTCCAATTTCCGTTTATATTCTCCGGTTGGGTAATACGTCCACCAGTCTGCGTATCATAATATACCTTATTACTGATTGCATTATTTGTAGCCTGGAAATTAAGAGAAGCCCAAATTGCACGCTGATGATTTTCCATATTGGCATCATTATAGAACAGGCGGAAATTATTTGTATACGATGGCTTCAGTCCCGGATTACCTTTTGATATATTCAACTGGTTGCTATTATCAGTAATATCGAGCAGCTGAGTGATAGAAGGCTGTGAGGTGGAACCACGATACATAAATCGCAGTTGACTTACCTTACTGCGCTTCCATCTGAAGTCGAGCGTCGGAGATACATTAAATACATTACGGGTAACTGCGGTATCTACAGAAAGATAATTCTGTTCAAACTTCGTTGTCTGTGGCATGATGGTTACACCAACATTGAAATTGTATGCTTTACGAATAATACGAAGCATCACCTCTATCGTATGTATATAGTTATCATAAGATGAATAACGACTCAGATTCTGGTCATAATAACTTTCATAGGAATTCGGAAGCTGTGACAGATAACTGCTCCAATCTCTATAAGCAGGAGTGACACCCGTCAGTCGTGAAGGTATTGCATTATTAGCATTACCTTCACCATACCAGGAGAAGTCATACGTGGAACGTGTACTCGTATTGTGTTTATATTGAAATTCATAACTGAACTGAAGGAAAGTCGCCTTCATAATAGGTTCACTATAAGTAAGACGGGCACTGTAATTATAAGATTTCTGCGGCTGAATATTGTACCGATTGGTCTGATAAGTTGAGTCCGTACCTGAAGCCGTTTTCTTGAGATAGAGCCATACGTCACTGTTTGAAAGAGACTTCGACTGATTATCTGTATAACCTGCTCGCAACTGCAATGTTATATTTCTGCCCATAGAATTGAGCTTCCTATTATACTGCAACATACCGCTCACAGACTTGGAATCACTATATGAAAGAGAGGTACGGTCATTGGAGTTGACCACCAACGTATCATTTTTTGCACGCATCTCTGCGATAGCTGTAGCTAACAAAGGATTCTCAACGTACAAATAGGGATCATCTGCAAAAGTGGCAGAAATACTGGTATCAAGGCCATCACTGGATGAAAAACTCAGCTGTGGACGGAATGTAATGGTAGTCATTGTATCAGGCTGCCATTCCACGCGCATCTGTGCATCCCAATTATTACCACGATTGTAATTCTGCGAAATACTATTGCCATAAGAGTTGGTTGTACTCACAAAATTCTGTGTTGAACTGCGGTTCCATGCATCACCATCATTATGATTCCAACGCACATTACCATCCAATTTCAGTTTATCTTTTATTTCATAGTTAAAGTTTGTGGCTACCATTTTACTGGCAGAAAGTCCATTACGACCACCACCAAAACGACCACCGCCACCGCCACCGGGAAATCCCATATCATTCACGTTGTTTGCATTAGCAAATCCCATCATACGCGTATTGTCACGCATATAAGCGCCCATCAACTTACTGGAATATCTATCTTTTGTGCCCACACCTGCATCGGCATTGGCAAACATACCTCGGTTCATTCCTCTTTTCAGCCCAAAGTCAAGAACGGTCGTTTCATCACCATCATCTATACCGCTGATACGTGCCAAATCACTTTTCTCATCGTAGGCCTTCACCTTCTCAACTACAGATGTCGGTAAGTTTTTCATGGCTACTTTGGTGTCGCCAGTCATAAATTCCTTACCATCCACCAATATTTTCTTTACGGTCTTACCGTTGATTGTAATTGTACCATCATCACCAACTTGAGCACCTGGAAGCTTCTTAACCAATTCCTCGACAACAGAACCTTCTGGAGTACGATAGGCACCGGCATTATATACAAAGGTATCCTCCTTGACCGTCACTTTAGCCATGTGACCAGTCACTGTAGTTTCTTTCAGCATGATTGCATCAGGCTGGACACTCAACGTACCTAAGTTTACTGGATTCCCATCACTTACCCGAATGGTTCGGCGCAATGTTTTAAAACCCACATATGTGACCTTGATGGTATATTGCCCATCTTTTGGTGCAGTAAACTTAAAATGGCCATCATTGCCAGTTAATGAATTTGCTATTACAGTACTGTCCTTGGACAATAAAGCTACAGTAGCAGATACAGCTGCTTCTTTAGAGTCTTTCTCCACGATTGTACCTGTAATTGTGCGTTGCGCAACAGCAGAAAGTGCGGTCGTGAACACGACCAGTAAAAGTAATATTCTTTTCATTTTTTACGGAATTGTTTAATCTTATTTTAAGACGAAACAATTCCGTAAAAGTTTAAAATAAATTATTGTAATATATACGCTAAATCATCTTTTTATAGAAGAAAAACGAAAAGTTTCAGACAAGAAGCTTCTTTTTAACATTATTTATCGGCCATCAAAGCAGATGTACGCACGCGGCTTAACGTCTCTGGCGTCATCTGTAGATAGCTGGCAATATAAACCAATGGAGCACGGAGAACTAACTGTGGCTGTGTCTTTACTAACTTCTGATAACGATCCTGTGCGGTTTCAAATCGAAGCATATCAGCATGAACCTGGCTCAAGATAAGAGATTCTTCCAAAATTTTACGAAAAAGTATCTGTATATTCACACTCTTCATAGCTACCTGCTCCAAAGTGGTACGAGGCATTGCATAGATAAGGGTAGGCTCCAAAGCCGTGATTTGTAGCTTAGACGGAACTTCTCTAAAAAGGCTTTCGATAGACATGACTATGGTATTCTCAGTAGCCATATATTCAGTTACCTCCTTGTCATTTTTGAAATAGAACTCACGCACAAGTCCCTTCACTATCCAATACACATAAAGGCTATCTTCACCTTCTTTTAGTATGAAATCACCTTTAGCGAACTTCATTGGAACGAGCACACCTTCCAACATGTCCAATTCGTCATGGGTCATCGTACTGTAGCGACGAGCAAGTTCACGTGCTACATCTCTTTTTGTAAGTCCTATGTTAGTCATACTCTTCTACCCTTTCTTTAGATTTTTCTATTTATAGTTTATTGATGTGTTGTATATTTAGTCTCGGCTTAATCTAGTTTCAGTACAGCTAGGAATGCTTTTTGTGGTACTTCCACGTTGCCGATTTGCTTCATTCGCTTTTTACCACGCTTCTGCTTTTCCAGTAACTTTCGCTTTCTGCTTACGTCACCACCATAACATTTGGCTGTGACATCCTTACGCACACACTTTATAGTTTCGCGCGCAACTATCTTTGCGCCGATAGCAGCCTGAATGGCTATATCAAATTGCTGGCGTGGGATCAGTTCCTTCAATTTCTCACACATACGACGTCCAAAAGACACCGCATTATCCTGATGAGTCAATGTAGACAAGGCATCGACAGGCTCACCGTTAAGTAGTATATCCAATTTAGCCAATCTTGACGGACGGAAAGAATCCACATGATAATCAAATGATGCATATCCCTTGGAAATAGACTTCAATTTATCATAGAAATCTATGACGATTTCACCCAATGGCAACATAAAATGAAGTTCTACTCGATTACCGCTCACATATTGCTGATTGATAAGTTCGCCACGTTTATCGAGACATAGCGTCATAATAGGACCGATAAATTCAGCTGCAGTAATGATCGTTGCTCTGATGTAAGGTTCCTCTATACGATCTATCATTGTAGGATCAGGCAAACCAGAAGGATTATGGACTTCCTTCACGCCACCTTGCTTATCATAACACATGTAGGTCACATTAGGCACCGTCGTAATGACATCCATATTAAACTCTCTATCCAGTCGCTCCTGTACGATTTCCATGTGCAGCAAGCCTAGGAAGCCACATCTGAAACCGAATCCCAATGCAATAGAAGTCTCAGGGAAAAAGGTCAACGAAGCATCATTCAACTGTAATTTCTCAAGTGATGCACGCAGATTTTCATATTCAGACGGATCTATGGGATATACACCGGCAAACACCATAGGTTTTACCTCCTGGAAACCAGCAATTGCCGAATTACAAGGACGCCCTACGTGCGTTATGGTATCACCCACTTTCACCTCGGTAGCATCCTTGATTCCACTTATAATATAGCCTACCTCACCAGTGGTCAACTGCTTACGAGGTATCATATCCATTTTCAAGACACCCACCTCATCAGCATCATATTCCATCCCGGTATTAAAGAATTTCACTCTGTCACCAGTACGAAGTACACCATTTTCAATTTTAAAGTAAGCGATGATTCCTCTGAAAGAATTAAATACAGAATCAAAGATCAATGCCTGCAATGGCGCATCGCTATTTCCCTCTGGATGAGGAACACGCTCTACCACCGCATTCAATATTTTATCAACGCCCTCACCAGTTTTACCGCTCGCACGGATGATATCTTCGGGTTCACAGCCAATGAGATCCACGATCTCATCTTCCACCTCATCAGGCATGGCACTTGGCATATCAATCTTATTGATGACCGGAATAATTTCCAAGTCATGCTCTATAGCCATATATAGATTACTGATGGTCTGTGCTTGCACGCCCTGCGTAGCATCTACGACTAGCAATGCACCCTCACAAGCAGCAATACTGCGGCTTACCTCGTATGAAAAGTCCACATGTCCCGGGGTATCTATCAGATTCAGCAGATATTTCTCACCTTTATACGTATATTCCATTTGGATAGCATGGCTCTTAATGGTGATGCCACGTTCGCGCTCCAAATCCATATCATCAAGCATCTGTCCCTCAGTTACTTGAATGGTTTTGGTGTACTCCAACATACGATCTGCCAAAGTAGATTTACCATGGTCTATATGCGCAATAATACAGAAATTTCTGATATGATCCATCTTTTAAAACTGTCTTTAAGATGCAAAAATACGAAAAAAAACTGATTTTACTTCATTTCTATGCATTTTTTTATAACTTTGCAACGTTAAAATAAAATAAGAAGTTATGAAAAAGATCATATTATCATTGGCTGCACTCTCCATGTTAGCAGCCTGTCACGAATCACTGGAAGATAGATGTGCCCGCGAAGTGAAGGAATATACAGAGAAAAAATGTCCTGCCATGATTGCTGAAACAGTCAGAATAGACAGTTTGGGATTTGACAAAGACACTCACACAGTACATTATTATTACACTCTGTTAGGCAAAGCGGATAATGCACAAGTCGTTGCAAAAAGTAATCCAAGAAAAGCGCTCATCCAAGAGGTTAAAAATGCCACAAGCATGGAAACATTCAAGGAAGCTGGCTACAATTTCAGCTACACGTACTGGTCTGAAAGTCACAAGGGACTAAAACTTTTTGAGACTACAATTAACAAGAAAGACTATGCTAAATAATCATAGTCTATTATTATGTACAAAATAAATGAGGGACGGAATTGTATTCATCAATCCGTCCCTCATTCTTTATTGTTGTTTCAACTGTTCCAGTGCTCTGCAGAGCTGATCTGGGCAACTGGTATTTTTAGTCCCGCAGCGAATTCCATCCAATTTATGGATAACGCAGTCTATCGGTTGACCAATTACCAATTGGGATATTCCCTGGAGATTGCCATTGCAACCACCAGTAAACTCCACCTGCTGAATTACATTATCCTCATCAGCAACCACCTCAATCAGTTGTGAGCAGGTGCCATGAGTCTGATATGTAATATGTTTCATCTTCTGATTATTCTTCAGAAGACTCTTCTTCCGGTTTCATATTGGTGTAAACAGTCTGAACGTCATCAAACTCCTCGAGTTTGTCCACCATCTTGTCAATAGTTTCACGCTCCTCATCTGTCACATCCTTCAGGTCATTAGGAATATAAGTAAACTCAGCACCGGTCACCTCAAATCCAGCCTCCTCAAGATGTTTCTGGATATCGCTGAAACTCTTTGGGTCACCATAGATAGTGATTTCACCTGCTTCCTCATCTTCATCGTACTCATCCTCAACTCCGTAATCAATCAGGTCCAGAATCAGTTCATCCATGTCAATTCCATCCTTTTTCTTGAATGTAAACACGCTCTTGTGATCGAAAAGGAATGAAAGACTTCCGGTAGTACCCATATTTCCACTGAACTTGTTGAAGATACTACGTACATCTGCAACTGTACGAGTAGTATTGTCTGTCAGTGTATCCACGAATACAGCTACGCCATGAGGACCATATCCCTCATAAGTCACTTCCTTGTATTCACTCTGGTCCTTACCCATAGCGTTCTTGATAGCACGCTCGATATTGTCCTTAGGCATGTTTTCATGCTTACAGTTAGCGATGATTGCACGCAAGTTTGGGTTATTTTCCGGTTCTGGACCACCTGCCTTCACAGCAATAGCAATCTGTTTACCTAACTTTGTGAATGTCTTGGCCATGTGGCCCCATCTTTTCAGCTTTGTAGCTTTACGATATTCAAATGCTCTTCCCATTGGAATTTATAATTATTATTTTTATCTATTATATTATCTCAATTCTGCATGAAGTTTATTCTTCAGATTCATGATAAGTTTCTGCATAATTGCATCTATCTGCTTATCATTCAGAGTTTTTGTCTCGTCTTGCAGTACAAAGTTCACAGCGTAACTCTTCTTGCCTTCGGGCAGGTTCTTTCCTTCGTACACATCAAAGAGTTCCACCTTCTTCAGTATCTTCTTCTCTGTCTGTCGGGCAATATTCTCTATCTCGGCAAATTCTACATTTTTGTCAATCAGCAAAGCCAAATCTCTGCTCACCGGCGGGAACTTGGAGATTTCGGTAAAGGTCAGTTCATTCTTGCGAATCACCTTCATCAGTGCGGTCCAGTTCAGTTCTGCATAATAAACAGGAACATTAATTTCTGTCTGTTTCTGTACCTTCTTTGACAGGACACCCATTTCTACCAGCTTCTTACCGCCCCTGTTTTCTATAGACACACCGGCAGCGAATATATCATTATCAGATGGTTTGCGTACGAGCATACCTTCCTTCACACCGATACGGTCCAGAATATTCTCCACGTCAGCAGCCAACTCATAATAAGAGGTGTCCTCGTCTGGATGAGCCCATGAACCTTCCACACGCTTACCTGTAATCCAGATACCCAGATGATAATTCTCACTATAAGCCGCCATAGGATTATCGACATCATGTTTTTCGGGAGCGAAGTGGTAAACATTTCCAAACTCAAAGAACTTCAGGTTGGAAATTTTACGATTGATATTATGAGACAGACTTTCAAGACCACCGAAGAGCAATGTCTGGCGCATCACGCTCAAATCACTCGACAGTGGGTTCATCACTCTCACGCAGTTTTCTGCGGGATAAGCGGTATAATCTGTATAATAGGCACTCTTCGTCAGAGAGTTGTTCAATATTTCATTAAATCCGCATCCTACGAGCTGCTCACCCACCAGATTCATCTTCTTGTGTTTCTCATCCTCTTCGCCTTTGATAACGAGAGAACTCTTGAGCTGAGTAGGAATTTCCACATTATTATATCCATAGATACGCAGAATATCCTCTACTACATCACAAGGACGCTGCACATCCACGCGATACGCAGGCACATCCACTTCGATACCCTCGGCAGTCTCAGCGGTCACTTTCATCTCTAGGTTCTGGCAGATACTCTTAATCATATCATGAGTAATCTCCTTACCTATCAAATTCTGCACATATTTATAATCCAGTGCGACATGCGCATCAGCTATAGGCGTAGGATACACATCGTTGATTTCCATGGAAACCTTTCCGCCTGCCAACTGCTGACAGAGAATAGCTGCCTGTTTCAGCGCATAGATAACGCCATTAGGATCTATTCCACGTTCAAAGCGGAATGAAGCATCTGTACTCAGTCCATGACGACGTGCACTCTTGCGAATCCATGTAGGGTGGAAATAAGCACTCTCCAACACCACATTTTTGGTTGTCTCGTAAGTACCACTTCCCTTACCACCAAAGATTCCGGCAATACACATAGGAGCCTCTGCATTACAGATACTCAGGTCGTGCTCACCCAACGTGTGTTCCTCACCATCCAGTGTCACGAACTTAGTACCTTCCGGTTGAGTACGCACTACTATCTGATGTCCCTCCACCATGTCTGCATCAAAGCAGTGCATCGGCTGACCATAAGCCATCATCACATAATTAGTGATATCCACGATATTGTTAATTGGACGAAGACCGATGGTACGGAGTTTATTTTGCAACCACTCAGGACTCTCTTTCACATCACAGTCAGTGATGCTCAGACAAGCATAACGCTTGCAAGCCGTCGTATTTTCTATTTTAACTTCTATCGGCATATCATGATTGTCCACATGGAATGCATCACAATCAGGACGATGCAATGAAGTTTCATATCCATTCTGCTTCAGCCAGGCATACATATCACGTGCCACACCATAATGGCTCAGGGCATCTGAGCGGTTGGCTGTAATATCTATTTCAATCAGCCAGTCGCTTTCCAGATGATAGTATTCAGCAGCAGGCATACCCACCTGAGCATCCTCAGGAAGCACGATGATTCCATCATGACTGGTACCTACGCCAATCTCATCCTCAGCGCAGATCATACCATTGCTCTCTACGCCGCGCAACTTGGATTTTTTGATTACAAATTCATTATCGCCATCATAGAGTACGCAACCCAAATCAGCTACGATTACTTTTTGACCGGCAGCAACGTTAGGAGCGCCACACACGATCTGTGAGGGAGCCTCATGTCCTAAATCAACTGTTGTTACATGAAGATGGTCGCTGTTTGGATGTGCCTCACATGTAAGCACCTTGCCTACATAAAGTCCTTTCAGACCACCTTTAATCGTTTGAACTTCTTCCAGTGCGTCAACTTCCAAACCTGTAGAGGTCAGCGCATCACAAACCTCCTGTGGAGTGAGGTCGAAGTCAACGTATTCTTTTAGCCATTTGTATGAAATATTCATTATAATGATTTTTAAGTATACTTAAATCGGGCACAAAATTACAAAATTTTCAGCAAACGCCCAAATATTTTGCGCACATTTCAGCACATCGTTCACCATCTACTCCCGCAGAAACGATACCACCGGCATATCCGGCACCCTCACCACAAGGGAATAAACCGGCTATTCTTACGTGCTGTAAGGTGTCTCTGTCGCGTAAAATTCTCACAGGCGAAGACGTTCTGGTCTCCACACCTATCATCACGGCCTCATTGGTAAGAAATCCATGACTTGATTTCCCGAAGGTTTTAAAACCTTCCTGCAGTCGATGTACCACGGGTTGTGGCATCCAGAAATGCAAAGGGCTAGAAATCAATCCCGGAGCATAGGAACTTTTTGGCAAATCATAACTCAAATGCTTATTCACGAAGTCGGACATGCGCTGAGCCGGAGCCGTCTGTTTCATATTGCCCTGCTGCCAGCAATTGCGCTCCATTTCTTCCTGGTAGTGCATCATCTTGAGCACATCATCGCCTTCAATGTCTTCCGGTCGAACTTCCACTACCATGCCACTGTTACTCCATTGTCCGCCACGATTACTCGGACTCATGCCGTTCACCACCACCTGTTGAGGACCGGTAGCAGCTGGAATCACGAATCCACCTGGACACATACAGAAAGAATATACTCCTCTGCCGTCCACCTGCGTCACATAACTATATTCTGCCGCTGGTAAATAATTTCCTCGTCCTTGTTTGGAGTGATATTGTAGTTGGTCTATCAGCATAGCTGGATGTTCCAGTCTCACACCCACAGCAATGCCTTTAGCCTCAATCTCTATTTTTTCGTCGGCCAGATAATGATACACGTCGCGTGCGGAATGTCCTGTAGCAAGAATCACAGGTCCGCGGTAATTACGTTCTTCATTTTCTCCATTCTCCTGTGTATGAATAGCTTCCACGCCAACTACCTGATTATCTTCCAGCATCAGCCTCATCATCTTAGTCTGATGATGTACTTCACCTCCGCACTTGATAATCGTGTTGCGCATATTCTCTATCACACGTGGCAACTTATCTGTGCCGATATGTGGATGTGCATCAGCCAAAATGTCTGTAGAAGCGCCATGCTGGCAGAATACGTTAAGTATTTTCTCTATATTCCCCCGTTTTTTACTACGGGTATACAGTTTACCGTCAGAATAAGCGCCGGCACCTCCTTCGCCGAAACAATAATTACTTTCTCCGTCCACCTTTTGCGTTTTCGTAATAGCTGATAAATCCTTCTTACGTTCATGCACATCCTTTCCACGCTCCAGAATGATGGGACGCAGATGTAGCTCAATCAGTCGGAGTGCAGCAAAGAGTCCACCAGGACCTTCACCTACCACTACCACCTTAGGCGCACCGCTTACATCCGGATACTCCGTATGCTGAAATTCATCATCATGCGGTTGTTCATTCACATATACTCTCACTTTCAGATTCACATAGATGGCACGCTGGCGGGCATCAATACTTCTTCTAAGAATTCTCAGCCCGTTAATTGTACGTACATCCATGCCTTCCTCTTCGGCAATATATTGACGCAGTGCAGCATCATTGGCTGCCACTTGCGGCAAAACTCTGATTTGATATTCGTTGGTCATATTCAGGTACAAAGGTACAATATTATCCTGCTTTTCCCTTTATTTTTAATAATAAAATAGGTAAAAACGAATAAAAAAGAAAAAAAGTTGTAACTTTGCAACCATTCTACGGAACTAAATAATGAAGAACGATGAAAAGAAGTACTACCCTGTTTATAACGCTGCTAGTTGCAATTTTGATAAATGCAACTAATGAAAACATCAACCGCAGCAAATTATCTCCAATGTTGTTAGATCAGATTGGCAGCATAAGTCCATCTCAACTGAAACGCTCAGTTTCTAGTACCGACCGGAATCCAGTAACCCTTACCCTCTCCCTTATCAAGGTCAGTGACCAGCAAGGAGTTCAGTCCCTCCGCGACCATGGTTGTCCTATCATCGACCATGTCGAAGATATCTATTTTGCACTTCTGCCATCCGACCAGTTGGCATCACTGTCATTAGATGACCACATACTGAAAATGGAAGCTAACTCACCAGCTAATATTTGTATGGACAGTACAGTAAAAGCCGTGAATGCGACTCCGATTTATACCGGCAATAGTCTACCACAGGCATATACAGGTAAAGGCACATTAGTAGGTATCTGCGATGCTGGATTTGATTTTATGCATCCCATGTTTCGGGATGCCAACTATCAGTCGCGCATCAAGTTTGCGTGGGACATTTACGGACTGCTGAATAATGGTCCTTACGGTATCGGCTCATTATACACATCATCAGCCGACCTGCTGCAAGCCAAGGGCACCATAGACTCTTCTTTTGTTGAAGGAACAGACACTACGAATAATTATCATGGCACCCATGTTGCGGGCATAGCAGCTGGAAGTGCTTTCCATTGTGACTCTACGGGAAATACTTATCATGGCATTGCCTACGAGTCGGATATTCTGGAAGCCATCGTTCCACTGACGGGATGCAGCAATTCTATCATGGACAACAGATTGGACAGTGCTTTGAAAGTAGCCATCAAGAATCAATCTGCAGACAGCGTATTCAATGGTTATACATCAGATAAAATATCCAAATCTAATACTTTCGCCATTTTAGCTACTAAGTATATGATGGATTATGCCAAAGAACATGATCAGCCTATTGTCATCAATATGAGTTTTGGATCTTCAGAAAACTTCTGGACCGACAACAGACTTACGGAGGAACTTATCAACAAACTCACAGGAGCAGGACGTATCATCGTCGCATCAGCTGGCAATTACAGCGATTATAAGATATTCTCACGCAAAGAGAGTGAAGTAAGCAAAGTTGATACATTGCAATTATCCGGCAAGACAGCCAATCCTTACCTCACACTTCGCAGTTCCGGGGACTTCAACTTACGGCTCTACCCCATAGGAATGGATACCAGTGACACATTGACGATTAAAGAAACTGATTTTCACAATTATAATTATAACTTATTTCATGTTGACACTCTCAAAGCCAGCAAAGATGGCTCTCAACACACTGTTTCTATATATCTAACCAACTACCAATACGGAATAAATGACAATCGTTACCAAATCATATTTTATGGCGATAGTGTTCTATGCAATTCCATCAGGTATGCACTGATTTCACAAGGCAAAGCTCAAGTGGATATATTAGGAAATTATCAATCATGTTCATTAGGAAAAGGAAATAATACAGAATACACACTGGGTTTCCCTTCATCTGCCAAGAATGTCATATCGGTAGGTCTTACCTGTCATCGTATCAAGGCCAAGAATATATACAAAAAGACAAACAGTTCTTTGGATTCCAACAATAATGGATTGGGAGATGTGGTAAGTTGGTCTGGATGCGGACCAACAATCGCGGGCGATACGAAACCGGATATTTTGGCACCTGGATTCAAAGTGTATTCCGCGCTCAACAGTAACTGTGGTGGACTTATTCAACCAGAAACAACCAATAAATACACATTTATTACAGGCATCAGCCACTACGAAGGCAAGGATTATTATCTCAGATTTATGAGTGGTACCTCCCAGTCAGCTCCTGTTGTCAGTGGCACCATCGCCCTGTGGCTTCAGGCTAATCCTCAGCTCACCCCAGATGATATCCGCGAAGTGTTCAGCACCACTGCCAAACATATCAACCCGAATGTAACCTATCCCAATAACGTTTATGGATATGGAGAGATTGACAGTTACGCAGGATTGCTCAAGGTTCTTAACATGACAGGCATACAAGGTCTCAGTACGAATGAGCCTTCCGGCATCACTTTCCGTCTGAATGGTCACACTCTATATATCGATGGAACAGAAAAAGCTCAAGTCCGCATCTATTCCACCGATGGTCGACTTATCACGCAACAGCAATTCACCGGTGGCAGTATTTCATTGTCGTCATTGTCTGCAGGTGTATATGCAGTACAGGTAAATACCAATAGTCCGTCCACTACAGGTTCCACTCTAATCAGACTCTAAATAAAGCATTCTATATGTGGGAAGAAAACTGCAAAACGGATAAGAAAGACGAAGATATGAACATCACATCTACGTAATAGTATTCTTTTTGGAGTTAAATGGCTTATTTTAGAAATTTTATTTGGATATTAAATATATTTTATATATATTTGCAATCTAAATATAGAGCATTACATGAAAAAAATTATGATTGTAATTGGTGTGTTTGGGGCTTGGCTGTCGGGAGACATCCGAGCCCAATTTTGTTTGATGGCACCTGCCTGTCATCATCTAAAGACTGTTTAACAGATAAAATCAGCGTCGTTACAATCATAAAACAAAATAAATGAGTATCTTTGCAGCAAATACGATTGTATAATGAAGAAATTGTCATTTATAATATCCATATTGATTGTGCTTATCATGGCATCTTGCTCCAAAGACACTCTGTCGGGGGATTCATTTGTCATCACCCCTGCCAATCAGACTGTCATCGTATATATGTCTGCAGAGAATAATCTCACTGGGGTAGCCACGACCAATCTCAATCAGATGATTCAAGGTTCCTCTTCACTTCCTGACAGTAGCAATCTTATCGTTTTCGTCGATTCTGCAGACAAGACAAAGACACCTTATATCCTTAGGATAAAAGACGGTAAAAAGACTGTTGACCCAGCTTACACAACCACGGAAGATTTTTATGCCAGTGACCCAGCCAAGATGAAGGAAATACTGACTTGGATTATGAATAGATATCCATCAGACAGTTACAGTCTGGTTCTCTGGGGTCATTCCGGCGGTTGGATGATTACCAAGGATTCCGTGGCATGGACTCAGACAAAGAATGCAGTCCGCAGGGAATATGGCGTAGATACAGGTAATAATACGGAAGGTAACTCCGGTATGTGGATCAATCTGCCCTCACTTGCCACAGTTCTCAATTCCCTTCCCCATAAATTCAAATACATCCTAGCCGACTGCTGTAATTTCCAATGCGTGGAATCTGCTTACGAACTTCGGAATTCAGCTGACTACATCATCGGTTCACCGGCAGAAATACCGGCAGCAGGCGCTCCGTACACGCAAATTCTCCCATCTCTTTTTAGCGATAAAGAGGATTTTTACAAAGAGCTGACGGACATTTATTACGAGCAGAATGGTAATAATTACAAAGTCCCCATGTCTGTCATCAAAACGAGCGAGATGGATAATTTTGCAAAAGCCACAATGAGCATGATACCCTATCTGATGGGACAAGACATTCTACGCCCCGACACACTGGTCTATTATCTACACGCATACCCGTCATACAGAAAAATCATGTATGATATGAATGATGTGATGCTGCATTATGCGCCAAACACAGAAGCCTACAACAAATGGAAAAGTGCATTGGATAAAACTGTCATTTATAAACGGTTTGCAAGCAAATGGTTAGCTGAAGAACCATATACACTCTCTTCCAACGAGTTTAATCTTACGGAAAGCAAATACGGTGGCATCAGCATGTTCGTGCCTCAGAAGACTTACGACACTTATGGTCTATCCTATAATTCAGACATCAAAAAGATGTCCTGGTATTATGCTGTAGGCATGAACAATTATTAAATCGAATGAGGGTAAAGTCTGTCATATTGATTATCGTATCGCTGTGTGCATTGCCTGTTGTGCAGACTGTAGCACAGGAAAATAAGGTGGCACATTTCGATGTACCCAAATCAGATACGGTCCATCACATTCATACGCCTGAAGACTATATCCTGCCTGACTTGAAGGCGGATATCCAGCCTGTCAAGACTCCGAGCAGACTATCCACATTCCCCAATGAGACCCAAATACTGGGACTTCCCGTCAATCCCATGGATTCCCAGTTCCCCAAGATAGACCCGAATGCCCTGCCCGATTTCAAGCACCTCATTCCTCTGTTGCCTTCCTTTGCCGACTTCTACAGCACCCACACAGGAGTTACCGGGCTGATGGATACCCATGCAGTAGGCATGGGCAAGCAGTTTACCACCGGACCATTCATCTTTTATGGAGGTAGCAGTCTCACCCAGGTAGGTACCGTCTTTGGTGGCGCCTATACCATGCCCTCCATCAACGGAAGTATTGGCATCAAGATAACCGACAGAATTACTATAGGAGGTTTCGGTCAGTTCACAGGTACCAACTATCACGGCATGATGCCCCTTACCTTTCCTGAGTTACCGTCTAATCGTTTCGGAGGCTTCGTCCAATACAAAATCAGCGAGCACTTTTCCCTCCGTGCAACGTACAACCGAGAATTCAATCCTATTACAAGAAAATGGGAAAATAAATGGGGCATGGAACCTGTCTTTCATTGATATCCGTCACAAATGTTACCACTCTCTGCCCCAATATGCTATTGGCATCATTTTTGCAGCTATATAGGTAACAGAAATATTAATCATTTAAAAGATAAAGGATATGGGAAAGATAGAAAAAAGCAAAGTATTTGTAGCCAATGAATCCATAGATTACGCAGAAGGCGGCGTAATCAGTAAAGAAATCATCCATAGCGATGCCGGCAGCATCACCCTCTTCAGTTTTGATGAAGGCCAGGGACTCTCAGAGCATACCGCTCCGTTCGATGCATTAATTCAGGTCATCGACGGTGAGATGCAATTGACAGTGGAAGGTATCCTACACATCATTAAATCCAGTGAGAGTTTCATCATACCGAGTGGTGCCCGCCATTCCGTAAAGGCAGAGAAGAAATTTAAGATGGCTCTCACGATGATACGAGGTTAATCACACCTGATAAAAAAAGAGGTAGGATTCATTAAAAAATCCTACCTCTTTTTTTATATAGTCATTCCATTTACCTGATTTTCTCATAACCATACTGTGCGGCATCGCCCAGTTCTTCCTCGATGCGGATTAGTTGGTTGTACTTCGCCATACGGTCGGTACGGCTCATACTGCCCGTCTTAATCTGACCTGAATTGGTGGCAACGGCAATATCAGCTATCGTAGTATCTTCAGTTTCACCCGAACGATGGGATGTAACCGTGGTATAACCGTGGCGATGTGCCATCTCGATGGCCTCCAGCGTCTCCGTAAGAGAACCAATCTGATTCACCTTGATGAGAATGGAATTGGCAGCACCCATTCTGATGCCCTTCTCCAGAAACTTGGTATTAGTCACAAAGAGGTCATCACCTACCAACTGGCAACGGCCACCTATCGCCTTGGTCAGTTTCTGCCATCCTTCCCAGTCATTCTCGTCCAAACCATCCTCGATGGAATCTATCGGATACTTGGCTATCAACTCCTCCAAATAAGCTATCTGCTCATCATCAGAGAGTTCCTTGCCGTTGGGATCCTTCGGCATACCATTGGAGAGCTGCTGATAATTATAATAATATTTTCCGTCTTTCACTGACGAGAATTCACTGGCAGCACAGTCCATGGCAATGCGCACATCCTTACCTGGTTCATAACCAGCATCCTTGATGGCATCTACAATACTCTGCAGTGCATCTTCTATACCATTGAGCGCAGGAGCAAAACCGCCCTCATCACCCACAGCCGTGGAGAGGCCACGCTTCTTCAGACTCTTCTGCAATGCATGGAACACCTCAGCCCCCATGCGGATGGCCTCCTTCTCTGACGAAGCGCCCACCGGGCGAATCATAAATTCCTGAAAGGCGATGGGAGCATCGCTGTGCGCACCACCGTTGATAATATTCATCATCGGCACGGGCAACACATACGTATTCGCACCACCGATATAACGATACAATGGTATGTTAAGCGCCTTGGCAGCCGTATGAGCCACCGCCAGACTGACGCCCAGAATAGCATTAGCACCCAGTTTGCTCTTGGTAGGCGTACCGTCCAGTGCCAACATCTTATAATCTATGGCACGCTGGTTCAGCACATCGTCACCTTTCAGCACAGGAGCTATCACCTCGTTCACGTTATCCACAGCCTTCAGTACCCCTTTACCGCCAAAGCGATGCTTATCGCCGTCACGAAGTTCCAATGCTTCGTTCTCACCAGTTGATGCACCTGATGGAACACTGGCGCGTCCCATCACTCCATTATCAAGTGTCACTTCCACTTCAACTGTCGGGTTTCCTCTGGAATCGAGGATTTCCCGAGCATGTATTTTTTCTATTCTCATCTTTGTGTTTTTTTATTTAAAGTTGATTTTCTATTTCTGCTATCCAGTTCTGTATCCGTTCGTCATTGTCCTCATTTACGTCCAAGGCCAAGCCCACAAACTTACCGTCTTCCACTGACTCAGAATCATCATAACTGTATGTGCTGGCATCCACCTGACCTATCAGTTTGGCACCGGAATCCTTCACTGTACGGTAAAGTTCTGCCATACCACCGCAGAATGTGTCACTGTAACTTTCTGCATCACCGCAGCCGAAGAGAGCTATAGTTTTACCTTCCAAATCAGCTTTCTGCAGTTCCTTCAGACCGTCATACCAGTCATCCTGTATTTCACCGGAGCCCCATGTGGAAGTACCCAATAGAAGATTGGTATATTCCTTCAGTTTGCCAGCATCCACATCTGTCACATTCATCACTTCTGCACCCAACTTGGCTGCTATGGTCTCGGCATACTCCTGAAGCGTACCCGTAGAGGAACCGTAAACTACTAATGTCTTATTCATACTCATTATTATTTAATTGTTATTTGTTTGATTCTTATATGCCCGCAAGTTCTAACCTGCTCACAGATTAACCTACAAATAGCGTGCCACGGATATTTGCACTCCTGTCATAGTAACAAATGTGACCAATATCCGCAATTAAGTATGAATGCTTTATTTTTCAGTCTCCAGCCCGGCAGCTGTCCATGCCAGATAACCGCCCTTCATATCCACTATATTATAACCTCTCACTGCCAGATAGCGTGCAGCCAGTCCACTGCGATGTCCACTGCGGCAATAGACATAGATAGTCTTCGACTTGTCCAGCAACTTGGCACCGTTCTCGAAAGCTGCACTGTCCAGCCAGTTCAGTTGATGAGCACCTTTCAGATGGCCGGCAGCATACTCGGTAGCCGTACGCGCATCCAGCAGATAAGCCGTAGTATCCGCCGCTAATCTTGATTGGAACTCCTGTGGCGACACGGCATTGATCTGTTCCGCCACTTCTTTCTGCGCATTCGCGCTACCTACATAGATTCCCATTGCAGCAAGCAGGGTAACCATTATTCTTGAAAATTTCATCATGTATTTACCTTGTTATTTGTTGTTGTATTCTATTCGCTATCTTAACACGAAAGTCCAGTCACCAGCAGCCTCATCCAGACGGAATCCTTCATATTCAAAGGTCTTCAGCAGTTCGGTATTCGGCATACGGTTTTGCAGGATATAGCGCGTCATGGCCCCTCGGCACATTTTCGTATAGATGACGATTGTCTTTGCCCTTCCGTCTTTTTCCACTTTAAATTCAGGAGTGATGATGTTCACTTCCTTTTTCACGCGTTTCCAGTCGAAAAGATTACGCATCTCACCGCTTGCCAGGTTTACGAGGATACCGTCATCAGCCTTAATCTTCCGGATAAACCAATCAGTAAGAATGGGTTTCCAGAAATCGAACATCGACTTACCGTCATGATTCGGCAGCATCACATCCCCCTCCAGGCGGTACTTATTCACTAAATCGAGCGGACGCAACAGTCCGTACAGGAAACTGCTGATAAGCAGATGTTCGTTAGCATATTGCAGTTCATCATCTGTCATGGTCTCAGGTGCGAGTCGTTGATACACCATCCCGTCATAACTGAATACGGCAGGAATCCGAGTTTCCCGGGCATAAAAAGCCTGGAAACGTTTCCAGTTCTCCACAGCAATATCCCTGTTTACGCGCATCATCTCCTGCAGTTCCTCCACAGAATATTGGAGCAACTGCAAGGCATTCTCATCAGCCAACTTCTGAAACACAGGTTCCGTGACAAAAGGAATATTCCGCGGAATATTACCCGTCATTATTTTGGCGCATCCTATTAATATCTGCATATATGAGCATTCATAATTTACAAGTGCAATTATACCATAAAATTGCAACATGGACTTAAGTTCATGTTGCAAATATAAGCAAAAAAATCCAATTGGTTAATATTTACCTATGTTTTTTTACGATGAAGGATATAAGCCGAAGATTATTTCCTTTTCATACCGATAAAATAGATAATTCCTGTCATATTATCTGTAATTAGATAGATGAATGGGCGATTGGCATGAAATGTTGCTTTTGAAAGAATCTCCTCTCGGGGACATGCACTATCCATCATCTCCGCCACAGTGACGGCAGCAGCCTCAGAGCCTTTTTCATCCACATCCATTCTGCATTTCTGTATTACACGTGAGAGATAAGACGATCTATTACTCATGCGTGTAAAATCAGCTTTGTTCTCGTCGAATGCATCCGTGATACCAAGAGTCTGCAGCGCATCATTCATCGTAATCTTATATTCCATGCTGAATTTCGGTACTTTCAGATCCACATCATAATCCCTCATATTATCCAATGTCTCTCTCCAATTGGTTCCATCAAGTGATGTTAGTACATCATTTAGGCTTTTCCCATCAGCGGGCAACAGCAGCATCATTCGATAACCACCATTTCCATAAGGTAATTCAACGATTGAATAGTTATCGTTAGAGGCATAGAGCAGATAGTCAGCACGATGCATCATATCCACATTCGTTTTGGATCCGTCTTCAGCCGTAAAAGTCTCCCTCTGTGTTTTTTTCTCATCAAATTCATCCTTCCATATACCTTTAAAGTAGATGGCATTCATCGCATACATGCAAGCATCGTCACTCACCCTATCCAGTATATTCTTAATCATACCGTTAGTATGGTCGCTGGCCCAGTTATTCACTTCTCCTACCACATCATCCGCCGCAAAATTCATATTCTTCAAGTTCGCCTGATAAGCATTGCTTACCGTATTCACAAAGTCGGCGTTTAAAGGGAACTTATGATCGGCAATAATGGCATTGGCTATACATATCTTTACGTCCTCGTCCACCTTGGGAGCACCAGTCAGTAAGCGATTGAAATAATCATTCACGGCAGCATCATCATTACCTCCGAACCCTAGCACCGATGTAATCTGCGAACGAGTATTTCCACTGGCGCCATTTTCGAGCATGCCTAGTACGTATGCTGCACTTATGGGCGAGAGCAGCACATCTTTGTCAGCTGATTTACCGACAGTTGCTGTCAGATGAAAAGCGAAGTCATTTGTTTTGCTCACATACTGTTGTTGTTCACTGGTAAGATTGATTCTTATCAGCGGCTTCTCAGTCTTCTCTATCTCCGTAGTAGTTCCTGCGTTATCAGAAGAACTGCATGATGTCATCATAAGAATTGATGCTATCACGATGCTTAGAAATAAGTTTGTCTTCATCATTATCCAATAATTATTATAAGTTGTTTTAAACATAAATACAGAAAAGTCGAAAATCATGCATGAATAAGAACGATATTTTTTGCATTTAACCTTTAATAACATTATAAAGCTGATAGAAAAGCACTACGGGTATTCTACTTATTAGATTAGTATGAAGTGAGGGTACATTCCCCAAAACAGGAAATTACCCCCTGATTTTCTCTACTGTACATCATTCACATAATAAGTAGTTTTTTTATTTAACAGTATGAATTTTTATTAATTGCTACCACAAGACAGTGATTCAG
>DAIRCP010000015.1:0-43181 GCA_036796635.1 Prevotella sp.
ATATTAAACAATAAAAAACAGAGAAAAAATCAGTAAAGTATTTGGAAATATAGTATAAAAGTAGTACTTTTGCATTAATAAACAAAATCTCTAGTTTTATAACATAAAAAAATGAATTTTAAGAAAATCCCTTTTTTCATGATGATTATTGTGTCGATGTTCTCATCATGTTCTCCAAAAGTAGTTACCGATATCATAAAAACATATCCTCCTACAAATCCGAACAAAGTAGCAATCTATGAGACTTACGACAGCGTGCAGACAGCAGCCGAGCAATTGGGCACTTTAAAAGTCATAGATTCTGGATTCACCACTGACTGTGGGCTCAATCGGATGCTGAAGATAGCTCGTGAGGAAACAGCGAAAGTTGGAGGAAATGCACTGAAACTCACTGACCATCGTTTTCCAGACCTTTTTGGCAGTTCTTGCCATAGGTTGTATGGTGTCATACTGAATATTGCCGATACACTTGCCGTTGACAGGCAGATAGGAATAGATATCCATGAGAATGGCTATTTCTATAGACAGATGCCTACGCAGGATGTAGTGAACAAGCAGCGGGAGATGCCAAATGACTTGTTCAGAGTGAGTTACGGACCATCATGGCTTGTATCTAAGTATTATGCTCCCAAAAGGGTCTATAACAGTAAGGCCGGCTGGGAAGGAAGTTTCAGTTATGAGCATGTATGGAAGAAAGGCTATGGATTTGGCATTGATATGTCACTCTTTCGTACAGTTTTTGAGGGTGAAGACCTCTATACAAATGCCAAATATGATTTAATGCTCTTTTATCTAGGTCCCAGTTTTGTGATTAATGCCAAAATCACGAAGAAGTGGCAGTACAATACGGCGATAGGACTGGGATACGCAAGTTACAATGAGAATGGTGATTATACAGAAGGTGGAGTAGGGGTTATGCTTCGGGCAGGTATAGATTATTGTTTCTCCAAGCATTTTGGTGTAGGAGTGGATATGAATCTGCAGTCTGCCGTGTTTAAGCGTCCGGACAATGTAGATAAGTATATGGAACCTAATGAGAGGTATGGCTTTGAACGCCTGAATATACTTGCAGGTCTCCGGTATTTCTTCTAGCCCTGTTTACTCTTTCATTTCCACATCAGCCATTTCCGCACATTCCTTGTAGCGGAAACATTCATGGTTGTGGTCATTGATGATACCTATGGCTTGCAGATGGGAATAGATAATCACGGTGCCTACGTATTTGAATCCACGGGATTTGAGATCATTGGCTATCATGTCTGAAAGTTCATTGCGCGTTACCCATCCATTCTGATGGGAGCGGTATATGTATGTCTTGCCTTTGGTGAAGGACCAGATGTATTGATCAAAACTGCCGTATTCTTCCTTTGTCTTGCAGAATACTTGGGCATTATGTATCTCCCCTTCAATCTTTCGCTTCGAGTGTATCATCCCTTCTGTCTGCCATATCTTTTGGATATCTTTTTCTGTGAATCCGGCAACAGTCTCATAGTCAAAATCAGCAAAGCACTGTCGGAATATATCTCTCTTCTTGAGCATCAATTCCCAGGAGAGTCCGCATGACATGCTTTCCAGAAACAGATATTCATAATGTTTGCGGTCATCATGTACAGGTACGCCCCATTCCTTATCGTGATAGTCACGATAAAAATCCTTTTCCAGCAGTTTTCCCCATGTACAGCGCTTTTTCTCTGTCATGCTGCAAAGATACGATTTTTATTTCAGAAGGCGAACTGCATTCCGACTAATTTTGATGAATACATAGTTGCACGTAGATGGTGCTTGCCATCACGCGGGCGGTCTGTACGTTACTCGCATAGTGATAGCTTATATTTTATAAATTGATGATTTTCCATATCATCTGCAACCTCCTCCGCCACCACCGGAGAAACCGCCACCGCCAAAGGATGATACACCACCGTCACCAGACAGATTGCTGATTTGTGTACCGGAAAAGTTGTTTTGAAAGTGAGTCATAAAGAGGTAATATATCAGAAAATTATTGTTGAGGACAACACTATTATCCGTCATGTTGGAACAATAATTGGGGTATATTTTCTCAAAATTCTTTAGAACTTTATCTGCTATGCCAAACAATGTGGCAAATATCAGCTGATTGTCCAATAGGGCCGTATCAGATATCTCGCGCTCGTCAGCATTGGTATGTTCCTTGAGGTAATTTTTGTACTCAATCATCTTGCAGGCAGCATCCATGCCTTTTTCATTAAAGATGAGATTATAGTATTGCGTCTGATGATGGCTCTTGTAGCTAGCTAAACCAGCAGAAATTAGTTCCTGTTCACCTTCCTTGATGGCGGCTTGGTTCCACTCTTTCATTGCTTTGAACCCTGTACTCTTCTCCATATAATGTCCGAGTTCATCTTTTTGGAGTATAAGGTCATCGCCACTGGCCGTCTTCAATATATCAAAAAGGAGCTTTTCACTTTCATTGGTGATGAGGCTCTCGTTTTCCTGATGGTCGAAAACTATTTCTATGTCATTTTTATTATCCCCTGTCCGTACCGAAATGATTTTCTTCTGTATCCATTTCAGCATGAAAGCGCCTTCCAAGGCATTGGCTTTATTTTCCTGACCAGCATGGAGCACATAATTGGCAGCGAAAAGATGACCACTGAAGGGTATGTCATGACACCAACCTTTTATCTTGCCAATTGTGCCGAATACAGCTTTCTTCTTTTTCCTTTCATCTATTATCACAACAGAAATAATAACGATAACAACGAAAATAAAGAAGGAAACGAGGAGAAGTGCAACAAAACTATCGTTCACTTCATCATCACTGCCGGCAGAATCATTGTTCAGCGCATTGTCTCTCATTTCTTTGAAGTCACGGTCCTGGCTGATGGTAGGATGGAACAGACCCTTGTTGAAACCAGCCATAATGATAATGGATTCATCTGTATCAAGAGGATTTATGGTATTGCATATAATTTTACCGTCTCGTATTTGGATGTAGCATTTGTTGGAACCGAAAGCCCATATTTGAGTATTGGACTTGAGAATCTGCACATTTCTGCAACTCATACTGTCTAGGATAATAGTAACTTTGGCATGTTCCACATTACTTGATAGTTTGTCTGAAAGAAATTTATGGTTGAAGGCATCTTTGTCATGCAGTGACTGTACAAGATTGGTTAGCACATAATTGACCAGATAGACATGATGGCCGTAATTGCCTAATCCCCAGCATACCTCGTAGTGATGAGCATCTTTCGCCAATATACCACAGTGACCAGCCTTTTCTTCCAGAGAGCGGTCGGTGTCCCAGTCACCAGTATCCACAATATATTTTTTTTCTGTCTCATCAGTTACCGACACGTCTTTTACAATCATTCCCTCGCGTAGAGCTGACATGACCAGGTACCATTCAGTACCTTCTGCAGCTACTACATTCCATTTCTCGGAGATGTGCGCAGTTCCTGTAGCGTCTATTTTCACCATGATATCCACGTCATGGATAGCGGGCTGCATATTCTCTGCCTGTGTAGTTGTGGTATACATGGCCGATATCAATGTGACCAGACACAAGATAAAAAATCGATGTTTCATATTACTCATTCCTATTTGGTTGAAAAGTTAGATTGGCGCTTATCCCTCCCCTACGGCAGCCCTCTTCAGCAGCAGATATCCTGCCAGACCTCCAAGGATGGAAGCAGCAAATATACCTGTCATAGCCTGCGCATAGTTGGCTGGACTATTGAATGCCAATGTGGATACAAACATGGACATGGTGAAACCGATGGAAGCGAGCAGTCCCAAACCGATAACCATCTTGTGGGTGAGGGCTGGGGGAGCGGTCGCAATTTTCAGTTTCGTCAACAACAAGGTGGAACCTACTATTCCTATGGGTTTACCTAGCAGCAAACCGAACATCACACCTACAGCCACATTTGTTGACAACAGTGATGAGAAGTCGATATTGATAAATGAGATGCCTGCGTTGGAAAGGGCGAAGATAGGCATGATGACAAATGTGACTAGCGGATGCATGGCGTGTTCCAGTCGCTGTAACGGCGGAATGGCTGATTTAGCTTCAGTTCTCATTCTGTCCAGAATGGTAAGTTGTTCATCCTCCAAGGTGGAAACTTGGTTAGGTTGGGCTACTCTGAATCTGACAAGCAGTTTCTTGGTCCTGGCAATAAACACGTGTTCTGGAATTCTGGAATCCGCTGGAATCATGAATGCTGACAGTACAGCTGCAATCGTGGCATGAACACCTGATAACAGGAAGGAAGTCCATACGCCTCCAATGCCCAAGACAGCATAGAATATCACATTCTTCACGCCCATCTTGTTGGCAATGAACATGATAGCAAGGAAACAAAAACCTATGCCGAGGTTGACTAGTGAGATGCTGGATGTATAGAAGAAGGCAATGACCAGGACAGCTCCCAAATCATCTACAATGGCCAGCGTGGTAAGAAAGACTTTGGCAGACTGAGGTACTCTGTTGCCTAACAGATAAAGTATGCCCAGGGAGAAGGCGATATCTGTGGCCATCGGTATGCCCCAACCCCCGATTTCAGGAGTACCTTGGTTGAAAAGAAAATAAATAATGGCAGGTACTATCATACCGCCGATGGCAGCACAGATAGGGAGAATGGTGTTGCGTATCTCTGAAAGTTCACCACCGATAAATTCCCGTTTCAATTCCAATCCCACAACAAAAAAGAACATAGCCATCAGACCGTCGTTTATCCAATGATGAATATCATAATTCATATATAGTGCACCATTGAACGACAGACCTATTTTATGCTCGAAAAAATGAAAGTAGGTTTCAGACCAGGGTGAATTTGCAACTAGAAGAGCGATGATAACACTGATGGCTAGAATGATTCCACCGGACTTCTCTTCTTTGATAAAACCATAGAATGGTTTGATTACGCGATTGTTGACACTGCTTTGTATTTTATTCATATTATGCAAATATACGAAAAAAATGTAGAACAGCCAAGTGGCTAAAGACTCATTACGATGTTTTAACGGACTTACACATATTTAAGGTAATCATGCATTATTTATTCAATTTAAAAGAATATGCGCAATATTTTTATCAATTTGTTATTAAATTCGAATATTTTGTTTATTTTTGCAAACTGAATAACGAATGTAATAACAAAAATATCAATAAAACAGTAAAAGAAACATGATTATTAAAATCGCATTGACGGTAGTATTTCTCCTAGTGATGGTGGCTGTGGGATGGTATTCTCACAAGCAGGCTTCGTCTGTTGACGGATTTGTGCTGGGAGGTAGAAGTGTGGGACCTTGGCTTACAGCTTTTGCTTATGGAACTAGTTATTTTTCGGCAGTAGTCTTTGTAGGTTATGCTGGTCAGTTTGGATGGAAATATGGACTTTCCTCCTCATGGATAGGCATCGGCAATGCGATTATCGGTTCTTTGCTGGCATGGATATTTTTAGGTCGGCGCACCAAACAGATGACACAATACATCAGTTCGCGCACCATGCCTGATTTCTTCGGCACCCGTTTCAATTCACAATATCTACGCATTGCGGCATCACTTATCGCATTCGTATTTCTCATTCCCTATACAGCTGGTGTCTATAAAGGCATCAGTACACTTTTCGAGATGGGATTTGGCATACCCTATGAATATTGTGTGATATTGATGGCTGTACTTACGGCGCTCTATGTCATTCTGGGTGGTTATCGTGCCACGGCTCTCAATGACTTTATTCAGGGCATCATCATGATTTTCGGTATTGTGGTGGTTATCATTGCCGTAGTGGCTTCCAAAGGTGGACTTACTGAGGCTGTCACGCATCTGGCAGAGCTACCGTCGGATACGAATCCGGCAGTAAACGGCGGCTTTGCTGATATCTTCGGTCCCGACCCGTGGAACTTGGTAGGCGTGGTGATTCTTACTTCGCTTGGTACATGGGGACTTCCGCAGATGGTGGGCAAATTCTACAGTATTACGGATGAGAGTGCTATCAGGCGCGGTGCCATCATCTCCACTATTTTTGCATTGGTAGTGGCAGGAGGTTGTTATTTCCTCGGTGGCTTTGGTCGCCTGTTTGGTGTTCCTCCTATGTTGCCTAATGGCAAACTTGATTTTGACAGTATCGTGCCTGGCATGCTTCAGACTTTGCCTGATATACTCATTGCGTTGGTGATGTTGCTGGTGCTTTCCGCCTCTATGTCCACATTAGCTTCGCTGGTGCTCACTTCATCTAGTACCATGACGCTGGACCTTATCTATCGCGACAAGGTTTCCACGCGTGAAGAGGTAGAGGAAGGAGAGATAGATGATGTCGTGGCAGACAAGATAGAGCATCGCAAAGTACTCATTATGCGTGTTCTTATTGTGTTTTTCATAACCATTTCACTCATGATAGCCCTTAATCCTCCCACCTTTATCGCCCAAATGATGGGTATCTCTTGGGGAGCATTGGCAGGTGCCTTCCTTGCCCCGTTTATGATGGGACTCTATTCACGTCGTATTACTACCGTGAGTGTATGGGCTTGCTTTGCATGGGGCGTGGGTATCACCGTAGTCAACATGCTGCTGGGTAATCCCATCTCACCTATCAACTGCGGTGCCATTGCCATGGTAGGCGGTTTTGCTGTGGTATGGGTGGTGAGTATGTTCACTCCGCGTCTTCCGCAGGAGTATGTGGACCACATATTCAAGTGCTACGAATAAAATTTGGTGTCTCTTTTTTTTAAGACTACCAGTTTAGTCCATAGATGGTTTCTTGCAAATCATCAAGAAAAATACATGCCTGCTCTCCATCCATCTGTACATGATGGAATTGGAGAGATACTCTCAATGTCTTCTTGAACCATTTTTTTCGGTATTTTCCCCATATTAAGAAAGGATTGGTGTATCTGCCTGAAAACATATTCGTGACTCCGTCAATATCAAAACGGGATAGTGAAGATGTTCCTATAATATTAAAGTCTTCGCCTGCAGAATACATCTGACATGTTTCGTAAGTCGTGTTGACAATCCGAATATAGTCTTTATTAAAATCTTCTATATCCTCTGAATATGGAATGTCTGAATTACAGATTCCTCCGTTTTTGGTTTTGACGACTACATTAATTGCAAGTTTCTCATATTGCAACAATTTATCTTTTCCCGACAACAAATAGAATTCCTGTTGTCGGGAAGCAGCTTTGACAATACACCAACACATTAGCATATTGAATTTGTAATCAGTTCTTTTGCTCATTTTGACAAGACGGGTGATGTCTAATGTCTTGAATAATGTCACCATGGGCATAGGAGCATCTTTCCATAGTTCAAATGCCTGAGCGCGACTAGTTTCTTGGGGATCTATTTCTTTCATAGGTACTTTTTTTATTTCCGCAATAATTTAGAACCTTCGAGTGTGTTGCATCCTTCTATCTGAAGGATGTACACGCCTTTGGGATACCCGCTGACATCAAATTGCGTGGACTGACTGCCTGCTTTTACTGTGAAGGTGTCAAGATTGGTGCCATTCAACTGATAGGTGTGGACATATAGGTCTTTCGTGGCTGTCTGTGGAAGACTGATATGTAGCATATCATGGTCTATATAGGCTGTGATGGCTGACTGTCTGGTGGAGATGGTTTCAATTTTGTCAATGCCCAATATGTGCAGTAATCCTTTATAGACATTAATTTCTCCGTATCCATAATCATTATTCGGATAGGAGAGGGCACTGTCATAATGTTGACATGTGAGTCTGAAAGTTTCCATGATATCGTTTTTGGTGAGATGAGGGTTGGCTTCCAGCCAGAGGGCAATCGCACCTGTTATAACGGGAGATGACATGGAGGTGCCGCTGTCGGAATTCCATGCGTATGTTCTGCCTCGGAAATCAAAATGGGCCACGTCACTTTTGATGTCTCCCGCATCCGGCTTGTTTTCCAGGTAGAAACTGCTGTAGGCTGATACGACATTGGTGCCTGGAGCCATTACGTCAGGTTTCATGACTTCGTTGATTGTGGGACCTACAGAGGAATAGTAGCCTCGTTTGCCGTTGGTACCTTCATTATAAATACGGTCTTCACCCAGATAATTGATAAAGTGTGTACGATAGGATGTCGCACCTACGGAGATGACAGATTCTGCTGCCGACGGGGAATTGATATTATGCGTCTTTTCCCCTGCAATGAGATTGCTGTTATGGGAGTCAGTCACAAAATAGCATACATTTGCATAGACTTGTACATCGGCTTCCTTACCTATAATCTCGAATGAGAGCGGTATGTTGGTATCTAACTTCTGAGGTGCCTTGATGTATAGTTCATATGCCTGCCGGGTGGTGTCATAACAATAGGGGAAACCACAGAAGTCAATGATATATTGTTTGCCTGAGAGCAGAAGGGTATCTGTGTATTCAGAGTCTGTAGCTTCGTATGCCAGTCGGGTAGGGAGCATGATTGTGTCATTCTTCTCGCCATAAGCTACCAGCCGGATGATGAAGTGCTGGTCACTCTTCATTCTGATATAGGCCTTTTCTGTGTTGGAGTTGATAAATGTTCCGGTATCTAAGATGCCGGATGGCTTATGGATATATGTATTCAGCAAACTGTTGTTGCCTGCTGATGACACGATGATGCGTCCGGGGCCGGAAAGAGAATCGAGGTATTCGAAGTAAAGCATATCATCACCTCTCATATCCTGGTATGACCCTTCGCTGAAATTGATGACGCAGGGTTTGCCTGCTGATTGGGCATAATCAAATATATATTTGAAACCAAGTCCATCTATGGCTGATGTGTACTTATAGATGTCGGCGGAATCAATGAGTTCGATGTCGTCAGATGTTGCATTGGCTACAAGGCAGATGTCACTTCCGGGTGCCATTCCTTCATAATTCGTATTATAACCACTGCCGGCTGCGATGCCTGTGGTGTGAGTGCCGTGAGTTTGAATCTTGCCGTCTAAAGGATGCTGGATGGCGAGTAATTCTTCCTGGGTGGTATAGTCGCGTCCCACCGGCAAGGTGCTGTTAAGGGTATCCGGACTCAGTTGGTCCCACATTCGCTTAATACGGTATTGAGTCAAGTCACGGCTATAAAAGGTAGGGTGGGTCAGGTCGAAACCGATATCCATCACACCCACTACTACGCCTTTACCTGTATAGGCCTGAGGCAGATTTGTTCCGGCATAAACAGGTAAAGCATCCAATACTTGGCGGGTGGTATCCATGGTGACCTGACAGGGTTTGGAGGCTTCTATCCTCATGACGTGCTCGTCAATGGAGAGGGTGGCAAGTCTATTGAGTGGAATCTGGGCAATATAGAGGTTGCCGAAATGGGATAATGCCTTACAGCCGTTAGTCTGCAAGGTTGCTTCCGCATGGTCGCTGAATTTGACGAATGCGGTGAGAAAACGGGGACTTTCAGAAGAAACCATGTTTTTCTGACGGGCAGATTTCAGCGTGCTGCTCTTTTGTGGCAGTTCATGAAAAGCTAACGCCTGTCTTACAAGTGGCGACATCTTATGTATATTCGCCATTTGTGCAGGACACAAAATGGCGAATAAAATGGTAATAAAGGAAAAAAGTCCTCTTTTCATGTATATTGTTTATAGGTTTTCCCTGACGGCTTTTTCCAGTTCCTCTCCCCGCAGGTCACGGGCAATGATGTTTCCTTTCTTGTCTACAACCATGGTAAAGGGTATGGATTGCACATTGTACATCTTAGCTGCGGCATTGTCCCAACCTTTTAAATCGGACAATTGAGGCCATGTGATATTCAATTGTTTGGTGGCTTTCTTCCAGTCGTCTGAGTTGGAATCCAGTGATATGCCGATGATACCGAGGCCATGTCCTCGCAGATTTTGGTATAGTCTTACGATGTGGGGCATTTCAGCGCGGCAGGGACCACACCAACTTGCCCAGAAGTCTATTACCGTAATCTTATTCTTTCTGACAAGATTCATCAGACTCTCGTCTTTGCCGTCAGGCGTTTTCATCATCAAGTCTGAGAGCCTATTGTTTTTAGACTGTGCTATCTCTTTCTTCAGATGGGATATGATTTGCTGCATGGACTTGCGTTGCTGCATCTTTGCTGGCAATTTCTGAATCAGGTGGAGCCTGGTTATGGGTTCCAGTATATCATCCTGATAATAGGTGAGCAGGAAGTAACCGAATTCGTTATCGGTATTCTCTTCCGCATTGTGCCTGATGAGTTGTTTGAACCGATCATCCAGTTTGGTAATTTGTGCTCCCAGTTTCTTTTGCTCGGCCTCACTGATTTTGTTGCCGTATGCATACTGTGCAATTTTGTTGATGGCAGAGCCGATGACGAATACGGAATCATTGAGTGTCTGCCATTTCTCATTGCATTCCGTACCGCTCACTTTGATTTTCTCGGGACTGGATGCCAACTGAATTTTGATGGTTCCTGGTTCCAAAAAGAAAGGTGCATTCATTTCGGGGTTCTTGGCACAATATACCATGCACAGTTTGGTCGTGTCAGTCTCACTTTCGTAAGAGAAAGAACCTTGTTTGACGATGAGTGTGTCTGTAGGAACCCCATTAACCAGGTCGTCCGTAATAAACAGTGTATCACCATCTTTCAGTCCTTCGCCTTTACCTTCAATCTGGTAAAAACGTGACTGGCAGCTCGTGGCAAAAAGAGCCACGGCTGCCAGTATGATTATTGAATAACCTTTATTCATAAGAATGATTATACCAAGTACTGACTTGATATACTTTCGTTGTTGATGACACGCTTGATGGTTTCAGCAAACATGTCGGCTACACTCAGTTGCTTCACTTTGGCGCAACGGTTGGAGTAGGGGATAGAGTCTGTGAATACGATTTCCTCCAGTGCAGATTCCTGTACGCGTTCACTGGCAGGACCACTCATCACACAGTGTGAAGCACAAGCTCTGACAGTCTTCGCACCAGCCTGCTTCATGATATCTGCAGCCTTGGTGATAGTACCGGCTGTATCTACCATATCATCGATGATAATCACGTTCTTGTCTTTCACATCACCGATAATCTGCATGCTGGCAACTACATTGGCTCTGGCGCGTGTCTTATTGCACAGTACCAGTGGGCATCCCAGATATTTAGCGTAAGTGTTAGCACGCTTACTTCCGCCGACATCAGGAGATGCGACAACCATATCCTTGAGTTTCAGACTCTGGAGATAAGGAAGGATGACACCGGAAGCATAGAGGTGGTCAACAGGTACATTGAAGAATCCCTGAATCTGATCAGCATGTAAATCCATGGTAATCACACGATTGACACCTGCAGCGCTTAGTAAATCGGCAACCAGTTTGGCACCAATGCTTACTCTTGGTTTGTCCTTACGGTCCTGACGGGCCCATCCGAAGTAAGGGATAACGGCATTGACAGAGTGTGCAGAAGCACGCTTAGCCGCATCGATCATGAGGAGAAGTTCCATCAGATTGTCTGAGTTGGGGAATGTGCTTTGTACGAGGAATACGTCGCGACCACGAATGGATTCTTCGTAGGAAACAGCAAATTCACCGTCAGAGAACTTGGTTACTACCAGTTGCCCGAGGGGACAGCCTAAACTTTGGCAGATTTTTTCTGCGAGGTATCTGGTGGCAGTGCCAGAGAATACCATGTAAGAGTTAGATTCGCTCATTTCTGCGTTGTTGCTTTATATGTATTGTTTCTTTGTTTGATTCACATGTGCTTGTGGATACTGGTGGTATCCATCCTGCTAATCAGTGGCTTTCTTGAGCTTCTCGAAGTAGCTGATCAGTTCTTTATAGTCCAGTCCCTGATGGATATTGAATTTATCCCAAAGGTCGTCTCCGATGACTACGCCCCCGAATCCCATATCCTTGGCTTGCTTGATGCGCTCGATAGTTACTCCGCCCATAGCATAGACATGGCGGTCTATCCATCCGTGATGAGATGCATCATGGATGGCTTCATCTGTATAGTCAGACAGGCTTTGGCGCAACGGGTCGGCAAATACGCCATCCAGGAAAACGTAATCATGTCGCTTCTTCAAGGGCTTCAGCAGTTCCAAATCAGTACAGGTCACGCCGGTCTTACCCTTATACCCGTTGGGAATCTCAGTCTGCGGGTCATCCAAGTGTATGCCGCGTAACTGATATTCTTCTTTCAGATAGAAATGATCATGTACCGTGATTTTTTTATAGTGTTCCTCGTCGAGCAAGGTTAGCAGGCGCTCGGAATACATGGGAGATGAGCCTGGCTTGAAGAGGTGTAAATCATCAAGCCCCTCGTCAAAGAGCGACGCGAGTATCTTATCTTCCTCCACAAAAAACGTGGATTTCGTCATTATTGCGAGTTTCATATTGTACTATGTCTCTTATTCGAGTGCAAAAGTAGCAATTTTATGGGAGAAATGCAATAGTATATGGATAAAAAAAACTATCTTTGCCGCGTATTTTAAATTTTAATCATCAAATGATTGTTAATTCAGACAATTTCGCGGGTGTTCCAACACCTATATATATAATAGAGGAACGACTCTTACGTCGCAACCTGAGTTTGATCGCTGACGTGGCACAGCGTGCCGGCGTGGAGATTATTCTGGCCTTTAAAGCGTTTGCCTTATGGAAGACTTTCCCCATATTCCGTGAGTATATCCATGCTACTACAGCCAGTTCACGCAATGAGGCGCTCTTGGCCTTCCGTGAATTCGGTGCTCCCGCGCATACTTATTCACCAGCTTACATAGAAAGTGAATTTGATGATATTGCCTGTGCATCCAGTCATCTCACGTTTAATTCTTTGTCTCAGTATGAGCGTTTCCATGAACGGGCGCATCAGGTGAATCCACGGCTTTCCCTGGGCATCCGCGTGAATCCGGAATACTCAGAGGTGGAGACCATGCTCTATAATCCTTGTGCTCCCGGTACCCGCTTTGGTATCTCACAGGATACGTTGCCGGAGAAACTGCCTACTGACATAGAAGGTTTTCACTGTCATTGCCATTGTGAGAGTGGCAGTGAAGTATTGGAACGTACACTGGTACATATTGAGGAAAAGTTTTCCAAATGGTTTCCTCAGCTCAAGTGGCTGAATCTGGGAGGCGGTCATTTGATGACCCGTAAGGATTATGATGTGGAAAAGCTCATCAGTATCCTTCAGGGATTGCATGAACGATATCCATGGCTGAAGATTATTCTGGAACCAGGGAGCGCTTTTGCGTGGCAGACAGGTCCTCTGGTAGCCGAGGTGGTGGATATCGTTGAGGATCATCAGATACGTACGGCTATACTCAACGTGAGTTTTACATGTCACATGCCAGACTGTCTGGAAATGCCATATTTCCCCGAAGTGAGGGGAGCCGAGCATATAGATGAACCGGAGGGTGATTATGTGTACAGGCTGGGAGGAAACAGTTGTCTGTCGGGTGATTACATGAGTTACTGGAAATTTTCAGCCCCTTTAATAGTAGGTACGCGCGTAGTGTTTGAGGACATGATTCATTATACGACAGTGAAGACCAATATGTTTAATGGCATTACTCATCCAGCTATTGCCATGCTGCATGAAAATGGAGAATTGGATGTTTTGAAACAGTATATTTATGAGGATTATCGTAACAGGATGGACTAAATTGTACTTTTTTCGAAAAAAAACGTGAAAACATTTGGAGGATAAAAATAAAAGCATTACCTTTGCAACCGCATTGAGAGAAATGCTCCTCACAATGGATAAGAATGAGGGTAATAGGCGGAAATAGCTCAGTTGGTAGAGCACGACCTTGCCAAGGTCGGGGTCGCGGGTCCGAGTCCCGTTTTCCGCTCAAATTATTGAAACAAAAAGAGAATTAGAGATTGGCTCTAATTGAATTGCCCAGGTGGCGGAATTGGTAGACGCGCACGTTTCAGGTGCGTGTGCCGCAAGGCGTGCAGGTTCGAGTCCTGTTCTGGGCACTCTTTTTATTCAATATTTTTATGTTGGAGAGGTGGCGGAATTGGTAGACGCGCTACTTTGAGGGGGTAGTGTTAATTGCGACGTGGGAGTTCGAGTCTCCTCCTCTTCACCATAATAAATTTGAGGTCAATACTTTTAATGACCTTTTTGTTGCGGAAATAGCTCAGTTGGTAGAGCACGACCTTGCCAAGGTCGGGGTCGCGGGTCCGAGTCCCGTTTTCCGCTCTTTTTTATTAGAATTTAGTAAAAACACAAACAATTAATATGAATTTGTATTTGAGATATTTTGATCAAGAGGCTTTTGTTCATTCTGTTGATGAAGCAATCGCTTTTCTTGCTAATATACCGGAAATTGGAATGGATGAGGTTTTGGAAGCTGATATCCGTGAATATGTAGACAGTGACGTTTTTTATCCAAAACGTTATAAGGTTCGTCCACGTATATACTTTATTATTATCAAAACTGAAGCAGCTACAATGCAGGATTTCAAAGAAAAAAAAGCAGTTCATCCTTTCAGTACTCCTAGTGGTAACAATGTTCCCAATGTGGAAGTACGTATGAAGCCAGAACTTCCTGTTGTCATGCATCTGAATGAGGAACAGGATGGATGGTATGAAGGCTCTTTTGATTTCAAGCGCGTGCTGATGGTTTCCGGTACAGGTAAGTTCCAATATCGTGATACTCATTTCGTGGCTCGCTGCAAGGCACATTCCGGTATTGATTGCTATAATCGTATTATAGATCATTTGCGTTCCCGGGTGGACGCACGTAGTCAATTCCCTTCTGCCAAAGGCAAAAATTTCCGCTTTAATTATCTCGGTGCTTGTAAATAATCGCAGAATATGAACAAGGTGATGCTGATAGGCAATGTAGGTACTGAACCGGAAGTGAAGTATGTAGATGCAGGAGTGGCAGTGGCGCGTTTCCGCTTTGCTACTACTGAACGTGGATATACCTTAGCTAACGGTACGCAGGTGCCTGACCATACAGATTGGCATACAGTGATTCTTTGGCGTAAGTTGGCCGAAATTGTGGAGAAATATGTACATAAAGGCGATAAACTTTATATTGAGGGAAGAATCCGATATACTGTCTTTGATGACAGGTTGGGTCAGCGACACGACCGAACGGAAATCTGGGCGGAAAATATGGAGATGTTGGGTTCTAAAAATGCTAATCAGACAGTGTCTCCTACAGATCAGTCTGATAGTTCCCCATCTCAGATATCTAATGTAAAGCAATGAACATAGACCTATATGATGTATTTTCACAGGTACAATTGATGCCAATTACCTTTGGGGCAATATTCTCCTTGGTGTTGGCATTGCTGTTACTCGGACTGTCGGGTTTTGCATCGGGATCCGAAATCTCTTTTTTTTCGCTATCTCCTACAGATCTGAATGAATTGGAGGATAGTAACTCACAGAAAGACAAGCAGATATTGCATCTACGCGATGAGTCAGAACGTACATTGGCCACTATTCTGATAACCAATAATTTGGTGAATGTGACCATCATCATGTTGCTCAATTATTTCTTTGATCATACCATTAATTTTGGTAATGCAGTCTGGTTGCAGTTTATCTGTATCACTGTATTGCTCACTTTCTTATTGCTTCTTTTTGGTGAAATCATGCCGAAAGTATTCTGTAGGCAGCATGCACTGGCTTTTTGCAGAGCCTCTGTAAGTGGTGTCCTGTTTCTGAGAAAACTGTTCTGGCCGATGGAGAACTTATTGTTGGGGTCTGGTATGCTGGCAGAGAAAGTGGTGCAGAAGGAGAGTCATCAATTATCAGTGGATGACCTGGAACAGGCATTGGAACTGACGGATAAAAACGATATCAAGGAAGAAAAAAACTTACTGGAAGGTATTGTCCGTTTTGGTGATGAAACAGCCAAGGAGATTATGACATCCCGCCAGGATGTTGTGACATTGGATTTCCGTTCCACCTACCCAGAAGTGTTGAAATGTATTGTGGACAACAACTATTCACGTATTCCTGTATTCCAGGATTCTATTGATAATATTCGTGGTATTTTGTATATCAAGGACTTGCTGCCGCATTTGAGCAAACCGTCCTCTTTCCGTTGGCAGTCCCTGATACGTCCTCCCTATTTTGTGCCGGAAACAAAGAAAATTGATGATCTCCTGCGCGAATTTCAGGAAAACAAGGTTCATATTGCTATTGTCGTGGATGAATTTGGCGGTACAAGTGGCATTGTGACACTGGAAGATGTATTGGAAGAAATCGTGGGAGAAATCAATGATGAATATGATGAGGATGAGAAATTCTATCAGCGTATAAACAGCAATACATATATATTTGAGGGGAAAACGCTTTTGAGTGATTTCCGACGTATATTAAGTCAGGATGATGACCTGTTTGATGAGATAGCCGGTGATGCGGATACATTGGCAGGTATATTGTTGGAAATCAAAGGTGAATTCCCTAAATTACATGAAAGGATATCGTATGCTCATTTTACTTTCGAAGTATTGGAGATGGATGAGCGCAGAATATCTAAAGTGAAAGTAATTATTCATGAATCGACTGAGGATAAAAAATGAAAAGACGGATAGACAGTACTAAATTTCTTCTGATTGTATTTTTTTTAAGTGGCCTTTTCTTTGTTTTTTGTTCTCTTACGGTGGAGGCTCAAAGTATAGGAACAGTATGGGGGGCAAAACGTGATTCCGTGCTCACAATCAACAAAAGAATACAGAAGTTAGCTGACAGATTATTGGAAAATAAGCAGGGCAGTATTGTTGCACTGGACCCTACTACCGGTGAGATTCTCTGTATGAGTTCTTCCTCCTTTGATACAGATACGATTAACCGCGCTGTGAGTGTCACCTATGAACCGGGTTCTACTTTCAAGATTGCTCAAGCTCTTGCACAACTGTCTGAGGGTGAACTGAATGAAGGCAGATATTACAGTTGCCATAAAGGATTTTGGCAAGACAACATTCATATCGGCTGCCACAAGCATCATTCACCGCTCAAGTTGATCGATGCACTGGCTAATTCCTGCAACAGTTATTTCTGTCGCTCATTTATACACATGATAGATGATCGCATAAAGTATCCGTCAAAGCTAGATGCAATCAATACATGGCGTAGCTATATGCTGAGTATGGGATTAGGTAATAAGTTGGGAACGGATGTTCCCGGTGAAGTGGGGGGCTTGATGCCCAGTGCGAAATACTTGGAAACTTTTTATAATCACCGTTGGACATCCACCACAATTATGTGGGTTGGAATGGGACAGGGAGGAGTGAAAGTTACCAATCTCCAGTTGGCGAATCTTTGTGCCTGTATAGCTAACCGCGGTTGGTATATAACTCCGCATATACATAAATATGCACCGTTGGCAAACTGTCAATTGCATCAGGCAATTGTCACACCGGAATCTTATGAAACGGTGATAAAAGGAATGCGAGGGGCTGTGACTCGTGGTACATGTACAGAGATCAACACACCGGATTATTCTATTTGCGGGAAAACAGGCACATCAGAGAATGCAGGTCCAGACCATTCACTGTTCGTTGGCTTTGCTCCCATGAACAATCCGCGTATAGTGGTCAGTGTCATAATAGAAAATGGAGGGTGGGGAGCTGATTTTGCTGCCCCATTGGCCGCACTCATCATGGAGCAATATCTTAAGGGACATCTGTCTGCCAGTTCCAAACGTCATGCTGATAAATGGCAACATTATATTTGTGTGCCATATACGTCGGACGATATTTCTACAGGAAAATAAATAAATTCCATCATTTGTTTGTCTGAATCATTTTTTTTATGTAATATTGCATAATGAATCGGATTCTTTAACTTAATTGAGACAGACTTATGATAGATTATATTGTTAATAACATGTGGCAATTTTGGGCTGTGATAGCAGTCGTGTGTCTGATACTCGAACTTTCTGCCGGTGATTTTTTTATCACTTGTTTTGCTATTGGTGCCATTGGTGCCGCTATTGTTTCTTCATTTGGCGGAATCGGTTGGCAGTTATTGGTGTTTGTGGTTGTCACAGCACTGAGCGTATTTTATGTTCGCCCGTTTGCACTTAAATATCTCCACCGGAAAGGTGAAGACAGAGTGAGTAATGCGGATGCACTGATGGGCCGTATCGGCAGAGTAAGTCAGCAAATAGATAAGGGTGGTTACGGCCGTGTGGCTATTGATGGAGATGACTGGAAATCAGTATCTGTCGATGGACAGGCAATTGAGGATGGTGCAAGTGTGCGTGTCGTAGGCCGCGATAGCATTATCCTGACCGTGGAGAAAGTCTAACTTATAATTCAATTTATTAACTAATCATTTTTTATATGGATCCAATGTTAATTGTGCTTTTAGCACTTGTGGTTTGTGTCATCATCTTTGCAAAGATGGCACTCGTGATTATCCCGCAGTCCGAAACGAAGATCGTGGAGCGACTGGGAAAATACTACGCGACTCTTCAACCAGGTATTAATGTCATTATCCCGTTTGTAGACCGCGCCAAGAATATCGTCGTACTCAATCGTGGACGTTATATGTATAGTGACAATATAGACTTGCGTGAGCAGGTATATGATTTTCCTAAACAGAATGTGATTACGAAAGATAATGTGCAGACAGAAATCAATGCATTGCTCTATTTCCAGATTGTGGACCCCTTTAAGGCTGTGTACGAAATCAACAATCTGCCCAATGCCATTGAGAAACTGACTCAGACCACACTCCGTAATATTATCGGAGAACTGGAACTGGATGAAACATTGACCAGTCGTGACACGATTAATACGAAATTGCGTGCTGTACTGGATGATGCAACCAATAAATGGGGTATAAAGGTAAACCGTGTTGAGCTTCAGGATATTACTCCTCCAGAGAGCGTACTGGTTGCAATGGAGAAACAGATGCAGGCAGAGCGTAATAAGCGAGCTACTATTCTGACAAGTGAAGGTAAAAAGGCTGCAGAGATACTTGCCTCAGAAGGTGAGAAGACAGCTATGGTGAATCGGGCTGAAGCAGGAAAGCAACAAGCCATCTTGGCGGCAGAAGGTGAGGCTCAGGCCCGTATCCGTAAGGCTGAAGCAGAGGCTGTCGCCATTCAGAAGATAACAGATGCTATAGGTAAGAATTCAAATCCGGCCAGTTATATCTTGGCACAGAAATATATCCAGATGTTGGCGAACGTGGCAGACGGTGATAAGACGAAGACTGTATATCTGCCATACGAGGCTACCAATCTGATGGGTAGTATTGGCGGTATCAAAGATTTATTTAAGGATTAGTATCAGATGATAAAAAAAATACGTGTTTTGGTGTCAGATTACAATTATTTTGCTTAAATTTGCACACGAAAAAGTATTTTTTAGTTCATCGTATGGTACAAAATATATTCAAAGGATTAGGCATTGCTCTAATCACCCCATTCAAAGAGGACGGCTCAGTTGACTATGAGTCATTGGGCCGTCTTCTTGATTATCAGTTGGCCAATGGAGCCGATTTTCTCTGTATTCTTGCCACAACAGGCGAAACCCCAACCCTTACAACAGAGGAAAAGCAAACAATCAAAGATTTTATTGTAGACCACGTGAAAGGGCGCGTACCAATCCTGATGGGATGTGGTGGTAATAATACCCGTGCTGTGGTAGAGGAATTAAAAACTGCCGATTTCCGTGGCGTTGATGGTGTCCTGAGCGTATGTCCTTATTATAATAAGCCATCACAGGAAGGACTCTATCAGCATTTCCGCGCGATTGCTCAGGCTACTTCACTGCCTGTGGTACTTTATAATGTGCCAGGAAGAACTGGTGTAAACCTGAAGGCAGAAACGACAGTCCGCTTAGCGCGTGACTGCAAGAATATCGTGGCTGTCAAGGAAGCTAGTGGTAATCTGGAGCAAGTGGATGAGATTATCAAGAACAAACCGTCTGGTTTTGATGTAATCAGTGGTGATGATGCATTGACTTTCCCTATGATTAGTTGTGGAGCTGTGGGCGTAATCAGTGTCATTGGTAATGCCTTACCAAAAGAGTTTTCTAAAATGATAAGATTGCAGATGCGTGGTGAATATGATGCTGCCAGAAAGATACATCATCGTTTCACCGATCTCTTTGGTCTGCTCTTTGTAGATGGTAATCCCGCTGGTGTGAAAGCGATGCTTCATGAGATGGGAATGATAGAGAATGTATTACGTCTGCCACTTGTTCCGACACGTATCTCTACTGTTCAGCGAATGACAGAGTTAATGAAAGATTTGAAGATATAATTAATGGATAATCCTACTGCCATTCACGAGGTGACACCCCTCATGGGGAAAAATGTACTGTATATAGCAGATCGTCACAAAAAGGATTTCTCTTATCCTATTCATAGCCATGAGGTGTATGAACTTAATTTTGTAGAACATGCTAAAGGGGTGCGGCGAATTGTCGGTGATAATGATGAGGTTATAGGCGACTATGATCTCGTATTGATTACCAGTCCCAATCTAGAGCATGTATGGGAACAGGGAACATGTGACAGTAGTGATATCCATGAAATGACGATTCAGTTTGATCTGGACTTGAGTGATAGTGGTATGTTTGGTCGTAATCCCTTTAATTCGATGAAACAAATGATGACTGATGCCCAATGTGGACTTTGTTTTTCATTGGAAGCTATCATGCGTGTTTACAACCAGTTGATTACACTTTCACAGCAGAAGGATGGCTTTTATGCTTTCACGCAATTCCTTACTATCCTTTATGAACTTTCCAAGTGCTCGGGTAACAGAAAACTGTCATCTAATAGTTATGCGCGCATTGATGTAGCAAGTGACAGTCGGCGCATCATGAAAGTGAAGAATTATATTGCCCAGAATTATTCCTCGGAGATTCGTCTGAATACCTTGGCGGATATAGCCAGTATGAGTGCCAGTGCCTTCAGTAGATTCTTCAAGACGCATACAGGAAGAAATATCAGTGACTATATTATTGACTTAAGATTGAACTATGCGAGTAGGCAGTTGGTGGATTCTAATAATGGGATTGCAGAAATAGGGTATAGTTGTGGATTTAATAACCTGTCCAACTTCAATCGAATCTTTAAGAAGAAGAAGGGGTGTAGCCCTACTGAATATCGAGAAAATTACCATAAAACGAGAATAATCATATAAAAATCGCTTTTTTGGAAAAAAATATAGGAAAACATTTGGTGATTACAAAAAAATGCCGTACCTTTGCACTCGCAATTCAGAAATGATTACCACGGTAATTGAAAATGGATAAGCAACGGCTCCCTAGCTCAACTGAATAGAGCATCTGACTACGGATCAGAAGGTTGCGGGTTTGAATCCCTCGGGAGTCACAAAAATAGTTCAGGAGATACAGGTGATGTATCTCCTTTTTTTATATCTGTATTTGTACGATGGTTTATGAATTGAATTCTCAGTTAGCGTTTCCTGACCCTCATTATGGTGAGGAAGATGGATTGATTGCAGTAGGAGGAGATTTAAGTATAGACAGACTGTTGCTCGCTTATAGTTATGGTATCTTCCCTTGGTACAGTTTCAGGGACAGTCCCATTCTTTGGTATTGTCCCATGCAGCGCTTTGTGATATTTCCGGGAGAAATACATATCAGTCATTCTATGCGGACATTGATTAATCATCATGCGTATCATGTCACATTCAATGAGGACTTTGAGCAGGTTATAGCTCATTGTAGTCAATTGCGTATTGATGAATGTGGTGCATGGCTCGGTCCAGATATGATGAAGGCTTATACAGAATTACACAAGCAAGGCTTTGCTGCGAGTGTGGAGGTCTGGAATAAGGATGATGAGTTGGTGGGTGGATTGTATGGTGTCACTATAGGACCTGCTTTTTTCGGTGAAAGTATGTTTTCTTTGGAACCCAATACAAGTAAGCTGGCGTTGATTCATCTGGCAGAGCGGTTTGAAAAATGTGGCGGTAAGTTGATAGATTGCCAGTTTTATACATCGCATCTGGAATCCATGGGAGGCCATTTTATATCTTATGATGATTATATGGGTATCATCATGCCACAAGAAGACTAGTGAGTTTTCAAAAATGTTTTATCTTAAGAACTTTATATATGATTATATTAGCATCAAATTCACCTCGTCGTCGTGAACTGTTCGCGGGATTGGGACTTCCGTTCGAAGTAAAAGTGATTCCAGGTCTTAAGGAATCTTATCCATCAGAATTGTCCGTAATGGATATTGCTGAGTTTATTGCAGTAGAGAAGACGCAGGCTTATCTTGATACGCTTTCACCAGAAGATGTTCTTATTACGGCAGACACTGTTGTGATATCCGGTAATGAGGTCCTTGGCAAACCAAAGGATGCCAATGAAGCAAGACGAATGTTGCAGCTGTTAAGTGGTCACACGCATCAGGTAGTTACCGGTGTATGTATCACAAAGAATCAAGTACAGGAGCATTTCGCTGTGACTACGGATGTTACTTTCAAGTCTCTTACAGATGAGGAGATCAACTTTTATATAGAGCACTATCATCCTTATGACAAAGCTGGAGCCTATGGAATTCAGGAGTGGATTGGGTTCATAGGAGTTACAGGACTGAAAGGCAGTTATTATAATGTAATGGGATTACCTGTCCAACGAATTTATGAAATTTTGAAAAAATTAAAAAGTGTATAAAATGCCTTTCTTGCTGCTTAAAAGTGTTTATTTTGTGCTTGAAATGCATTTTTAATGAAAAAAAAGTGCAGAAAGTTTTGCTTGTATGAATATAATTACTATCTTTGCATCCGACAACTAGTAATTTTAATCTATATTTATCATTTTCCTAAGGAGTAACCCGTCTGAGAAGATAGGTTACTTTTTTTATGGGTAATAAAAAGCATGCTAAAGGTCAATATAATCATAAAAAGGGGGCACATTCTTCATTGAATGTGCCCCTTTGCTTATTTGGCAATTATATTTGCTATTTAGCAAAGTTTACGTGAACCGTCACTGATTACTACATCATAAACCTTTGGCTCATGTCCATATTTAGCAGCAAACTTAGTTTTGGCGTCAGCAATGAACTTATCGTAAAGGTCATCCTTTACCAAGTTGATGGTGCAACCACCAAATCCGCCACCCATGATACGGCTACCAGTAACACCGTTAGCCTTGGCTAAGTCGTTCAGGTAATCAAGTTCCTCACAACTTACTTCATAGTCCTTTGACAGACCATCGTGTGTCTCGTACATCTTCTTGCCTACAGTCTCATAGTCACCAGCATTCAGAGCATCGCAAACTGCCAATACACGGTCTTTCTCGCCGAGTACAAATTTAGCACGCTTGTAATCCTCTTCACCAACTTCAGCACGTACTTCATCAAGTTGTTCCCAAGAACAGTCACGGAGAGTTTCATACTTTCCCTCTGGATGTTTGGCAGCAATGTGCTTAACCACGTTCTCGCATGAGTTACGGCGATCATTGTATGGAGAGCCAGCCAACTCATGTTTAACAACAGAATCCAGCAATACTAATTTGTATCCTTTAGGATCAAATGGGAAATATTCAAATTCACGACTGCGGCAGTCAAGACGCATCAGACAGCCTTTTTTGCCGAATACGCTGGCAAACTGGTCCATGATACCACAGTTCACACCACAGTAATTATGCTCTGTAGCCTGACCTGCCAATACCATATCCCATTTGGATACCTTGTTCTCGCCAAAGAGATCATTCAGACCACAGGCGAAGCAGCTCTCCATGGCTGCAGAAGATGACATACCTGCACCGAGAGGAACATCTCCAGAGAAAGCGATGTTGAAACCTTTAACAGGTACACCCAGCTTCTTCATTTCCAGAGAAATACCGAAGATATAGCGTGCCCAACTAGCTTTTGGACCCTCAGGGTTGCTCAGTGTGAAATCCACACGGTCTTTTAGGTCGATAGCATAAGCCATTACGGTATCTTCTGTTCCGTTTGGACGCATTTCAGCCATAATGCCTTTGTCCACTGCACCTGGGAATACAAATCCGCCATTATAGTCAGTGTGCTCACCAATCAGATTAATACGACCAGGAGAATGATATACATTACCGCTTTTACCATCAAAATGCTTAATGAAACGGCTTCTTACGAATTCTATATCCATAACAATTAGTTTTTAAATGGGTTAATATTATATTTTTTATAATTAATCTACAGGAATATCCTTGTTTACATTCTTGCAACCGATGAGAGCATAATAGAACATATATGCAACGGCTGCCAGATATACGAAGTAACTTGGCATATAGCCCAGGAAGTCAGCAAAGAAATTCTGGACAACAGGAATGACGCCACCGCCTACTACCATCATCATAAATATACCGGAAGCCTGAGCTGTGTATTTGCCGAGTCCTTCAGTAGCCAGATTGAAGATTGATGCCCACATAACAGAGGTGCAGAGGCCAACGAGAACCAATAACAAAGCACTCATAGGAACCAATACGAAATTGAGTGTACCTTCCATAATAGAGAAGATAGGCATACTTACGGTCACAGACTTTGGTGTGAGAATAGCTGCAATAATCAGTAACATAGCTACAGAAGTAGTGCAGAGCATCAGCATGCGTGATGAAACCTTACCAGCAATAAAACCGGCAATGAAACGTCCGACCAACATCAATAACCAATACATCGCTGCTACTGCGCCACCGATTGTTGCTGCATTTGTAATGGCAGAAGGATTTACCCATGCACCGTTTGCTGTTGTGTCGCTCAGATAGAAGTTCATACCACCAGGGATACCGACTTCTACACCTACATATACGAAGATAGCAATCACACCCAGTGTACAGTGACGGAAACTCCATGGAGAATGCTCAAATTTCGTTTCTGTTGTAACCTTACCCATTTCAGGATCCTCGATAGGAATGAAGAGCAGTGCAACGAAAGCACAAGCAAAGACAGTCATGGCGATAAACATCACGAGGTTTACATCAGCCATCTTTGTAGAAGCTGTAACTGTACCAATCAGTGCACCTACAAGCATAGGAGTCATTGTTCCAGTGAGTGAATTCAGGGTACCGCCAATCAGGTTGAGCTGGTTACCACGATTACCACCGCCACCGAGCAAGTTGAGCATTGGATTAACAACGGTGTTCAGAATACATACTGAGAAACCGGAAACGAATGCACCGAGCAGATAGATACAGAAACCAGGGATACCGCCGCTCAAACCAGAAGAAAACTGGATGAGTACTCCGACGAAACCAACTGCGATTCCAATCAGTGCAGACTTCTTATAACCTAGGTTAGTAAGCATCTTACCTGCAGGGATACCCATAAACAGATAAGCAAAGAAGTTCATGAAGTTACCCATGATACCTAATACATTGCTTCCGCCAATTTCTGGCTGATTCTTCCAGATGACTCCGATAGGTGCACCTAAGTTTGTGACGAATGAAATCATCGCATACAGAAAGAACATAGTGATAATGGCTATGATACTGCCATTTTTTTGCTGTGAATTTGACATTGTAAATTTATTATTTTTAGTGATTTTTGTTCGGTATTGTTTATTCTTGAAAAACACTGTAAACCCCTCTCCGCAAGAACTGCGGTGGAGGGGTATATATATTGATTAAACGTTCTGCTTATTTTTCTACACCAAATTTATAGATACTCTTCTGTTTATACTGCTCACCAGGCCCCAATATAACAGATGGAAAATAAGGATGATTAGGTGTATCTGGGAAATGCTGACATTCCAAACAAACTGCCGAACGGCGTGGGAATGTTGCACCGTGTTGTCCCTTGATTCCTGCCAGGAAATTACCCGTATACAATTGGATACCAGGTTCTGTTGTGTAAACTTCCATGGTACGGCCACTTACTGGATCTTTCAGTTTTGCTGCAAATGAGAGCTCACCTTCTTCTTGCTTATTCAGTACGTAGTTGTGGTCATAACCTGTACCATTTTTCAGCTGCTCATTGTCTTCTTCTATATCTCTGCCAATTGGCTTTGGTGTGCGGAAGTCGAATGGAGTGCCCGCTACCTTTAGTATTTCACCTGTTGGAATTGATGTCTTATCAATTGGGAGATAATAATCAGCATTTATCTGACATTCTATATTTTCTACTCCCGGAGTTGGATTGGCAATACCCTGAATGCTGAAGAAACCATGGTGAGTAAGATTCATCACCGTCTTCTTATTGGTGCAAGCCAGATATTCTATAACCAACTCATTTTGATCTGTGAATGTATATTCTACTGTTACACGGAATTCACCCGAGAAGCCTTCTTCACCGTAAGCAGAGACGTAGTGCAGGGCGAGAGACCTGGGTCCCATTTGTCTTGCATCCCATACACGGGCATGGAATCCTGTAGGACCTCCGTGCAGATGGTTTTCACCATTGTTGACAGCCAACTGATATTCTTTTCCATTCAATGTGAACTGACCTTTGGCAATGCGATTGCCATAGCGACCAATCAATGTACTGAGAAATGGTTCTGGACTGTTGATGACATCTTGGATGTTATCATGACCTTGTATAACGTTAGCTACTTTGCCGTTTTTATCCGGTACCATGATTGCTACTACAGCTCCTCCATAGTTAGTAATAGCGACTTCATATCCCTTACGATTTTTTAAAATGTATAAATCGGTTTTCTTACCGTTCACTGTGGTCTGAAAATCTTTACGATTCAGACCACACAGATTTGCTGTTTCTGTTGTGTTCGTCATATCTTTTGTTTTTTTAGTTACTGTTATATCTGCAAAGTAACAGAAAAAACTTGATAATGGCAAATGAAATGATGAAAAATTTAAGAAATGGAGTGTTAAAAACACCTAAACGCATGTTTTGAGAAAGTCTGCCACAATATAGCTGCTGCCGCCAACGAATATGAAATCGTCATGTGCTGCTGCTCGGTAGGCTTCTGTATATGCTTCTTTTACTGTAGAATAGCTATTTCCGGTGATACCATATCTGCTAGCCAAATCCATTAATTGGTGCTCATCCATCGCACGTTTATTACTTGGCTTCGTAAAATAGTAAATAGCTGATTTCGGCAATAGTTTGATGACTCCCTCAACATCTTTATCACCTACCATTCCGAATACAATATGACGCTGGCGTGCTTTCGTGTTTTGTATCTGTTCACTCAGATAGGTCCATCCTCCTACATTATGACCCGTATCGCAGATTACAGTAGGGGAGTGCTTCACAAGTTGCCATCTGCCCATCAGTCCAGTTAGGGAACATACATGAAGCAAGGCTTCGCGCAGTTCGTTGGCTCCTTCCGCATTATCGCCGTCACAAATAAAAGGAGCGAGGAATCCTTGGTCTGCCAATTTGCTCAATGTACAAAGCACTGTATTCAGATTCTTCTTCTGGTAGTTGCCTCGTAGTTCGCATTTTAATGAAGGCAACATCACTGTTGAATATACCGTACCGTCTTCACATTCTTTCTCGATACCGGTTATTTGCTGATTGTCTTCAGCAAAAAAGATAGGTGCTCCCACTTCTTTCGCTTTTGCTTCAAATACAGGACGTGTTTCTTCATTGTTTTCACCAATAATAACAGGTACGCCATGTTTGATGATACCGCCTTTCTCGCCAGCTATTTCTGCTAACGTGTTACCTAAAAGTTGTGTGTGATCCAAACTGATATTGGTAATGACAGAGATAAGCGGTGTAATGACGTTCGTGCAGTCCAGTCTGCCGCCAAGTCCCACCTCAATCACGGCTATGTCCACTTTCATGTCACTGAAATACTTGAAAGCCATAGCAGTAGTCACTTCAAAGAATGAAGGGTGGAGTGGTTCGAAAAATTTGCGCTCATTGTCCACGAAATCCACCACATACGCCTCGCTTATAGGTGTACCGTTGATACGGATACGTTCGCGGAAATCCACCAGGTGTGGTGACGTGTATAGACCAACTCGGTAACCACATTCCTGCAGTATAGCTGCAATCATGTGTGAGCAGGAGCCTTTACCGTTAGTGCCGGCTATGTGGATAGTCGCAAAGTTCTGGTGTGGATGACCGAAATGCTCATCCAGTGTATGTGTATTTGCCAATCCTTCTTTATAATCAGATGCCCCGTTGCGTTCGAACATGGGCATCTGATTGAAAAGATATTGTATAGTTTCAGTGTAAGTCATAGGACAATGATGAATTAAAGTAGAAGAAAGTGGTTAATTGAAGTAGTTTCTGAACCTTTGGAAGATAGAGCGTTTGGTGTTGCTGTCACCTTTGAAGTTGTCGCTGTTCTGGAACTTCTCAATGGCTTCCTTCTCTTCGCGGCTCAGCGTCTTAGGTACGTAAACACTGATGTTTACCACCAAGTCACCTACACCTCTACCGTATCCTTGTACGGCAGGTAATCCTTTTCCGCGTAGTCTTAACGTCTTTCCTGGTTGGGTTCCTGCCTCAATTTTTACTTTCAGGTTGGTGTTGTTGATAGTAGGAATATCTACATCACCTCCAAGTGCTGCTGTAGGGAAATCTAGTAAGAGGTTGTAAATCACATCATTACCGTCACGTACGAATGTATCATTTTCCTCTTCTTCTATCAATACCTGAATATCTCCGGCAATACCATTGTGAGGAGCAGCGTTACCTTTACCTGGAATGTTTACTACCATTCCTTCAGCTACGCCTGCGGGTATTTTTATCTCTACCACCTCTTCACCTTTCTCTACACCAGAGCCGCCACATTCGTGGCATTTGTTTTTGATTACTTTACCTTCGCCGCCACAGGTAGGGCAGATGCCTTGTGTTTGCATCATACCGAAGATGCTTTGCGTGGTATGGGTGATGATACCACTTCCGTGACAAGTAGGACAAGTCTCTGTAGCACTGCCAGCTTCACTACCAGTTCCGTGACAATGACTGCATGGTACATCCTTGCGCACTTTAAACTTCTTGGTTACGCCAGTAGAAATTTCCTGCAGAGAAAGCTTCATCTTCAGTCTGAGATCACTTCCGCGCTGCTGTTGTGGGCGTCGCTGACCGCCACCGAATCCACCGCCGAAGCCGTGACCGCCGAAGATATCACCAAACATAGAGAAGATATCATCCATGTTGCCTGTAAAACCGCCGCCGAAACCACTAGCGCCAGGACCATTAAATCCAAACTGATCATACTGCTGTCGCTTCTGGGCGTCGTGCAATACATCATAAGCTTCAGCTGCCTCCTTGAATTTCTCTTCAGCCTCTTTGTCACCTGGGTTGCGGTCTGGATGATATTTGATGGCTATTTTGCGATAAGCCTTCTTTATCTCATCTTCCGAGGCGCTCTTGTTTACGCCAAGGACCTCGTAATAATCTCTTTTTGCTGCCATTAACTTCTATAATCGTTAAGTTTATTGTCCTACTGCCACTTTTGCATGACGTATTACCTTGTCATTCAGTTTATATCCAGCCTGTACACAGTCGATAATTTTGCCTTTTTTGTCATCTCCCATACCAGGAACCATGGCAATAGCTTCATGAATGTCAGTATCGAAGTCCGTGTTGTCAGTATTGATTTTTGTGACTCCCATACCTTCTAGGGTTTTCATGAATTTATTATGGATAATCTGCATACCCTCTTTGAGTACAGCTGGGTCTTCAGTCTTTTCACCGTTGGCAATGGCACGTTCCATGTCATCCAATACCGGCAGAATGGCAGTGATGGTTTTTTCTCCGCCATTGAGTATCAGTTCCGCCTTTTCCTTGAGGGTACGTTTGCGATAATTATCAAATTCAGCCACAGAGCGCAGGTATTTGTCTTTCATTTCATCCAGTTGAGCCTGTAACTGTTCCATTGGATCTTTTTCCTCTTCCTGCTTGTCTGTGTCAGTCTGCTGTTCAGCATCAGTGGAATTGGTACCCTCTTCAGTGCCGTCCGCCTTGCTTTCTGCATCATTCTGCTGTTCGTCATCAGTCATGTTTTGCTGTTCGCCAGCAGTCTCTCCCTGTGTAGCCTGCTCTTTGTTTTGAGCCTCGCCTTCAGTCATATTGATATCTTTCTTTTCCATGATTAACTATTCATTTTTTCTGATATACTGCAAAAACCGTGCCTAAACAGGTTGCTTATTTACTTTGCATACATTTTGGCACGCTGTTCTTTGATATTCTCATCATAGATATAGTCATCGTATGTCATCAGTTTGTCGATAGTTCCATTCGGAGTCAATTCGATGATACGGTCTGCCACCGTGTTGATGAATTCGTGGTCATGTGATGAGAAGAGTATATTACCTTTAAACTGCATCAGGTTATTGTTGAATGCCTGAATGGATTCCAAGTCCAAATGGTTGGTTGGTGTATCCAGAATCAGACAGTTGGCATTGTTCAATTGCATACGAGCAATCATACAGCGCATCTTTTCACCTCCGGAGAGTACGTGGACTTCTTTTTGGATGTCTTCCTCCTTGAACAGCATTCTACCCAGGAAACTCTTCATCTGTACCTCGTTGCCTTTGCCAAACTGACTTAACCAGTCCACCAGATTCAGGTTACTCTTGAAGAATTCTGTGTTGTCCAGTGGCAGATATGCAGTCGTAATTGTTACGCCCCATTTGTAATCTCCGCCGTTTGGCTGTCTGTTTCCGTTGATGATTTCGAAGAGGGCAGTCATAGCTTTTGGTGTATGACTCAGGAATACAGTTTTCTGGCCCTTTTCGATGGTGAAGTTCACATGGTCGAAGAGGATAGTGCCGTCAGCATCGCAAGCCTTCAGGTCGTTTACTTCCAGTATCTGTGTACCAGGTTCGCGCTCCATCTGGAAGATGATTCCAGGATATTTACGTGATGAAGGGCGGATTTCCTCTACATTCAACTTATCCAGCATCTTTTTGCGTGAAGTGGTCTGTTTGCTTTTTGCCACATTGGCAGAAAATCTTCTGATAAATTCCTCCAGTTCCTTACGTTTCTCTTCAGCTTTCTGACGTTGGTTCTGAGCCTGTCGAAGAGCCAACTGAGAACTCTGATACCAGAAAGAGTAGTTACCGGAGAATACAGTTACTTTACCGAAGTCGATATCTACGGTCTGTGTACTTACAGCATCCAGGAAGTGACGGTCGTGGCTTACTACGAGCACAGTCTGTTCGATATTGCTCAAGTATTCCTCCAACCACTGCACGGTATCCAGGTCCAAGTCATTGGTAGGCTCATCGAGCAGCAGGTTGTCAGGATGACCGAACAGCGCCTTCGCCAGCACCACGCGTACCTTCTCATTGTTGCTCAGGTCAGCCATCTGCTTGCTGTGCAATGCTTCCGGTATTCCCAGGTTCTGTAAGAGTTGGGCAGCATCACTTTCAGCTTCCCATCCGTTCATCTCAGCAAATTTTTCCTCCAATTCGGCAGCTCTGTTACCGTCTTCTTCAGTCATTTCGCCTTTTCCATAGAGAGCCTCACGCTCTTTCATGTTTTCCCAAAGAGGTTGATGACCCATCAGTACCGTGTTCATTACAGAGAATTCATCATATTTGAAGTGGTCCTGCTCCAGTACGCTCAGTCGTTCACCGGGGGCCATCTCTACGCTACCTTTGTTGGGTTCCAGATCACCGCTGATGGCGCGCAGCAGTGTAGACTTGCCAGCACCGTTAGCACCGATGATACCATAAATATTGCCACTTGTAAACTTGAGGTTCACGTCCTTGTAAAGGACCTTTTTCCCGAATTGTATTGCGAGATTTGTAACTGTTATCATTACTCTTTTACCTTATTATATTTTAAATTGTGTGCAAAGGTACAGAATTATTTTCATATTTCCAAATTTATCATTACCTTTGCACGCAATATGAAATACAATTCTAATCCAGGAGGGGGCGATTATGCCCATTTTGAGGTACATGAGCCGCTGCAGTTACTCGATTTTCTGTTGGCTAATGTGAAGGAAAGCCGCACCAAGGTGAAGGCAACCCTGCAAGGTCGTGGCATCAAGGTGGATGGCAAGACGGTGACGCAGTTTGACTTTATGCTTCAGCCGGGCATGAAGGTGGCTGTCAGTCAGAGCAAAAATAATCAGAAGGGTTTCAAAAGCCGTTATGTCAAGATTGTGTATGAGGACAGATGGCTTATTGTCGTAGAGAAGAATATTGGCATATTGTCCATGGCAGCTGGTCATTCCTCATTGAATGTGAAGAGTGTGCTGGATGATTATTTTCATAAGTCTCGTCAGAAGTGTCATGCCCATGTCGTGCATCGTCTCGATCGCGACACAAGCGGTCTGATGGTATATGCCAAGGACATTGATACCGAACAGATGTTTGAGCATGACTGGCATCAAATTGTATATGACCGTCGCTATGTGGCAGTAGTGAGTGGTGAGATGGAGCAAGATAATGGTACCGTTGCCAATTGGCTTAAGGATAATAAGGCTTATATCACATATTCTTCTCCCGAGGATAACGGCGGAAAGTATGCCGTGACACATTATCAGGTCATCAATCGTACGGCAGAACACACCTTGGTGGAATTTAAGTTGGAAACGGGACGTAAGAATCAGATACGTGTGCATACTGCCGATTTAGGTCATCCGGTTTGTGGTGACGTGAAATATGGCAATGGTGATGATCCTATACATCGTCTCTGTCTGCATGCCTATATGTTGTGCTTTACACATCCGGTTACCCATGAGCGTATGGAGTTTCAGACCCCTATACCCACAGATTTCCGCAGGTTATTTTGATCATTTATTAATAATTCATTGATTATCCATTATTTTTATAAGATAAGTTATGCAATATTCTTATTATATCATCGCCATATTGCTGCTGGTCGTTGGTTTCTTCATTGTCAAGAAAGTTACCAGCTGCATGATTAAGTCCGTCATAGCTTTGGCAGTAGTTGCTATTTTGGCTATTCTGTACTTCCTCTATTTCAAATAATCCATTTGTTTATAGCAGGAATCCCAGTGCCATACAGATGCCGAATACCAGAATATTGCGGGCTGTTTCTCCCAGACATTCATTGAGCTGTTTTCCTTCATGTATTTTTTTCATCTTGATATAGGTGAATATATGGAGTATCAGATAGATGAGTGGGAGGATGGCTGCGAGTATATGGCCGTTCATCCAGTATACGATACCACAGAGGGATGCGACAATACCCAGTGACAGATACAGTTGCTCGGTATTGTCCGAACCTATGCGTACCACTAACGTTTTCTTTCCGTCTTTGCTGTCGTTGTCTCTGTCCCGGTAATTGTTTACGATGAGCAGCGCGTCCACCACCATACCGCAGGCAATGGATGCAGTCATTACCTCAGCCGTTACAGTATGCAGTTGCACATAATATGTGATGGAGACAGGAACAATGCCGAAAAATACCAATACCAGTATATCACCAAGTCCCAGATAAGATAGGTGAGTGGTGTAAAGGAAGCAGAATATCACACAGAGCAGTCCGATGGCAATCATCTCCAGTCCTCCATAATAGATGAGAGGTAGTCCTATAGCACAGGCGAGCACCGTAGTGGAGGCGATGGCATGCCTCATGGCATGAATGCTTATCCATCCCTGTGTGCAAGCCCGCAGCGGTCCGAGTCGGGTAGAAGTATCATCATTTCCCTTCACGTAATCAAAGAAGTCATTGATGAAGTTAGCATCTATCTGCATGACGAATGCAAATAGCAGACAGAGTATGGCAGCGGTCCAGTTGAAAGCTTCCCCCTGATACAGTTTTGCGTCAGTAAAGGCAAGAGCCAGACCGATGATGACAGGTACGGCTGCACCACTGAGTGTCTTTGGACGGGCAGCGAGCACCCATGCTTTTATCGAATTTTGCTGAATATTATCTTCTTTCATGTTGTTTTTCTTTTAATTATTTGCAAAAGTAGTCATTTTTACGTATATTTGCAAAAATATTCCATCTTTTATGATATCAAATACTCCGAGTTTAGACTTGGTAGAGTTTGTGGAAACCAAAATTCTGCCTCAGTATGCAGCCTTTGACAAGGCCCACAACTTGTCTCATGTGAACAGTGTGATCAAGCGTTCGCTTGCATTAGTGAATGCCACTGGTGCAGATGTGAACATGGTGTATGCAGTGGCAGCCTATCATGATTTAGGTATGTCAGGGCCGCGTGCCATGCATCACATGTTAGGAGGCAAGATTATTTTCACAGATGCCCGTCTGCGCAAATGGTTTTCTCCCGAACAGCTGAAAATCATGAAAGAGGCTATAGAGGATCATCGTGCTTCGGCGTCACATTCTCCACGTAGCATTTATGGAAAGATTGTGGCTGAAGCTGATCGTGACATGACTCCGGATGTGGTTTTCCGTCGTGCTATTCAGTTCGGAATAGACAAGTACACGGAAAAGAATGATATAGAGCAGTGGCTCCGCTTTAAGAAACACATGGATGAGAAATATTCCCGTCATGGATACATCCGTCTGTGGATACCGGGTTCAGCGAATGAGAAGTTGCTGAATGAGGTGCGTACCATCATTGAGAATCCGGAAAAGTTGAAGGCCGAGTTCGACCGCATCTATGCAGAGGAGAAGGCCGGAACTTCTTCTAATTGAAGAAGTTCCAGGAAACGCCGAAGCGAATCACACTCTCGTTCATAGGATAGTGGGGCGTCAGGAAATACATCTTGTTGCCCATACCTTTGTTCACATGGCTCATCATCAGGAAGAATCTGGTGTGTTTCAGATGTAGGTTGGCATATACATCAATGAATGGATAGCCGCCCAGTTCCACTTGACTGGCACTATTCTCCTGTATAGCAAACTGATTGAGTTGTGGCACAAAGTCAGGTGCCTTGTATTTGGTAAACCAGGTCATATCTCCGCCTAACTCAACCGAAAGTTCTTTCACTATTCTGAACTTGATAAACAGGTTTGTGAAATAGTTCAGTGTCGGTACAGGTAGTATCTCCTGATGATTGCTGTTCTGATATGTGAGGATATTCTCCCAATTGAGGATGCCCAGACGGAAGTTCTGCTCTATCTGTGCAGTCAGCAGATTGATGTTGCTGCCCGACTGGCGTACAGCTGCTGTCAAACCGCTTCTTCCGTAAGTCGTACTTGTAGGTTGAGTTACGTTGTACGACATCCCCAGATAGGTATAATTCTGAATTTCCTCTATGGCCACTCTAAGCAGTGTGCCCGTCTTACGGTATTTGAACAGTCCTTCCACGCGCGTGCGCGTTTCCTTATTTAAGTCACTGTTGTCCCACCATAGATATTTGGAGTGATAATTGCGCAGGTAGAAGGTAGGGTGCAGGCGGTAAAAATAAGCCTTGGCTGCCAATGTGACAGTATCACCAAGCAAAGGAAAATTCAGGTCGGTAGAGAAGTCTACTTTCAACTGTCCAATTTCCTCGCCAATCAACCATGTTTCAGCGCCCAGGTTGTAATGGAATGTCTTACCTTGTGATTTGATAATCTGTCCGCCCACGCTTACAGCATTTTCGCGCCATGTACCCATCGTGGCTACAGAATCACTGCTGCTCCCCAGATATTCTGGCATTTTAAATTGGCGATATTCATGACTGGCAAACACCTTGAGTCCAGCCTTCGCATATTTGTTGAAACCTTCCAGCAGTGCGATGGCAAATGTATTCTTGATGCTCAGAAATTTAGTTTCGTCATACACGTTGTTGCCCGTATAGGTATTACTGTCGTAAGTCTTGTAATACGTGTTGGCATAATAACCCGTAGGGCTTGCGTAAGCTTGATAGATACGATCATAATTATTATAGTCCAGCGTATGGATAAAACTGGTTACAGGCACATACACCTTTTTCATGGTGGCATTGATAGAATCCTGTAAAGCCTTGGCAGCCAGCAGACTGTCCATGGCAGCCTGTGAACCTACTTTTATACGGGTAGAGTCCGTGGGCAGTTTGTGCGTGTTCACGGGTTCATCCCCTACAACAGCAGCATCTTTCGGCCTTCCGGCAGGTCTTCCTTCGTTGTTTTTATTGTCTTTGTCCCTGTCTCTTCCGCGTTTGTTGTCCTGTTGGTCCTGACTGTCTTCATCCTTCCCCTTTTTCGCATTGTCCTTCTTGGCTTCCTGGGCAAATTTCCGGGCTTTTATCTCCGCCTCGGTCATTTTCTCCATACGATAGAAACCCAAGTTGTAACGTTGGGTAAAGAATAAGTGTTGGTTGTTGTTTCTGTTCCAGTTTTCGCTCAGTACAGTACTCATTTCGTCAGTGCTGTATGTATCATCAAATGTTTCCGGGTGTGTGATGTAGTTGTCGTCCGTAATACCACCGTTTTCAGAAGTCTTCTGGTGGTAAGCGGAAAATACAGTGTGCATCTGATATTTGTCACCTAGATAGTAGGCGAAGAATGTAGCTCCGAAGTGCGAAGTATTCTGATTGGAATAATAACCGCGTGCATAAGCATAGTTCAGGTCGAATCCCACACCGGAACGCTTATTCATATTGACGGCAAATTTAGCATCGATATGGTCCTCACCGTTAGTCTTGCTTCCACAGTTGTCATAAGAGATATTGGTGATAGGCGATAGCGTATTGATGAAGTGGATCTGGTCAGGTTCGCGCATCACATAACTATATGGCTGTGTGAAAAAAAACTGTGAAGTAATCGGTCTGTCAATCACAATACGGTTGAGTCGTGCAGAGTAGTTGTTACCGATAGTATTGTATTCACCATGCATACCTGTATTGAATATCGAGTTCATATACAGATGTGGCATGGTATCCACCTCTGCAGGGCGGATATCACCATATTGTCGGTCTACGGTCCAGACATAAAGTCCTTTCGGAATTTCCTTTTTTACTTTACTTGAGTCGTTGCGGTGTTTGCTGAGAGCATTGTTTCCGTTGCCGTTTTCATCCTGTTGTGTGATATTGCCGCTTTCGTCCATTTGATTATAGACTTGAGCGCCGACAAATAGCGGGAAGCAGAAACAACTGAAAAGAGTAGCTATGCGAATGTTCATTTGATGTGGATAAGACGAATTGCGGATTCGATAAATTTAAATGCCATGGAGCATAGAATAATGATGATACCCAGGTCATGGTCTGACTTGAAGTATACAATCATCCCCGCAATGGCGCCTAATATGAATATGATATTCAGCACATTGCGTAATTTGAGCATTGTTGTTTGATCAAGCATTATTTAAGCAGCGACTGGAGTTTGTTGAAAATAAAATCTTTGCGGTCAATGGTCTTTTTACGGAATTTGCCACTTACACGAGACAGTTTGTCTTTGTTCTTCTTCAGCCCGTATTGGTCTGTAATCCATTCTTCTGCCTTGTAGGTAGTGGCATCACGTTCCTCATCATACAGATAATAGATGCGAGTCATCGTTACATCGGCAGCGCCGTCCTTGCAGTTTACCATCAGCGTGTAGTACAGGCGAGTGCGGTCTAGTACCAGTGCAGTGCTCTTGAATACGAGCCACTCCTGATAGGAGCCTACCACCTCGTGCTTAGCCTTGTCGTTCTCCACGAGTCTGCTTTGTTCAAACTGGTTTTTCTCCTTGGTCATTTTCTGTAAGTATTTGCTTACGATATCAAATACCTGGTCAGCTGATTTACCTGGTGCACTGATAGTCTTGGTGAAAGTCACTCTTCCGTCCACTTCCGGCACAGCGCCTGCCAGATATTTCTGGTCAGGATTCACATGTGTCACATTGCCGTTGGTTTCTACCACGTCTTCTTGTTCTTCCCATGAGTTCTGGGCCATCAGTGTGAGTGGCATGCACATCATCGCTGCTATGATTAACTTCTTCATTGTGTGAATACTTTGTTTTTTAAAATCTATGCAAATTAAGTTTTAAATCCTTGCAAAAGTACAAATAAAATCTGATAAAGATACCCGGATTAACACAGATTATATTTTATTATTGTAATTGTCTTGATATTTTTCTTTCCCTTCCAGTTCTTTTTCCAGTCTTACTATTTCATCACGATATTGCGCAGCTTGCAGGAAGTCCAGTTCCTTGGCCGACTGAATCATGAGTGCCTTAGTCTGTTCGATGCTCTTCTTTAACTGTTCTGCACTCATACCGGAGATTATAGGATCGGCAGCGAAGCGTACCTCTGATGGTTCCACGTAAGCCTGATAAGTCTGTGCTTCCTTTCTGTTGGCATCGATGGTCGTATCTGCTGATAGTAAGTTGACATTCAGAGACTTGACAATCTGCGTTGGAGTGATTCCGTGGTCAGTATTGTATTTCATCTGCTTCATTCTGCGTCTAGTCGTCTCGTCTATTGTCATCTGCATGCTTTCTGTTATCTTGTCAGCATACATGATGACCTTTCCGTTCACGTTACGGGCGGCACGTCCGGCTGTCTGCGTCAGACTTCTGTGACTTCTCAGGAATCCTTCCTTGTCAGCATCCAGGATAGCCACAAGTGATACCTCCGGCAAGTCAAGACCCTCTCTCAGCAGGTTCACACCCACCAATACGTCATATTTCCCGGCCCTCAGGTCGTTCAGAATAGTCACACGGTCCAGTGTGGCCACGTCACTATGTATATAAGCAGTGGATACCTCGTGGTTCAGCAGATATTCTGAGAGTTCCTCAGCCATACGCTTGGTAAGTGTCGTCACCAGTACCCGTTCATGGCGCTCGCGACGGTCAATGATTTCCGCCATCAGGTCATCTATCTGATTTTCACTTGGACGGACTTCAATTTCCGGATCCAGCAGTCCCGTAGGACGGATTACCTGTTCCACCACCACACCTTCCGATTCAGCCAGTTCATAGTCAGCCGGTGTAGCCGACACATAGATAGTCTGGTGCACTATCTCATGGAACTCATCAAAAGTAAGCGGACGGTTGTCGAAGGCGGCAGGTAGTCTGAATCCATATTCCACCAGGTTCGTTTTACGAGCCCGGTCGCCACCGTACATCGCCCTGATTTGTGGTACGCTCACATGGCTCTCGTCGATGACGAGCAGATAGTCTTCAGGGAAAAAGTCCAACAGGCAGAAAGGTCTTTCTCCTGCTTTTCTTCCATCGAAATATCTTGAATAGTTTTCGATGCCGGAACAGTGTCCCAGCTCCTTCATCATTTCCATGTCGTATTCCACGCGCTCCTTGATGCGTTGTGCTTTGATGGGGTCGCCTATCTCCGTAAAGTATTCCACCTGTTTCGTCAGGTCATCTTGTATGTTGTGGATAGCAATATTTGTCTGTTCCTGTGTTGTCATAAACAGGTTGGCAGGGTAGAGCTTATACTCTGTGAAATCAGCCATTCTCTTCATTGTCACAGGGTCCAGTTCCTCTATGGCATCTATCTCATCATCCCAGAATGTGATGCGCAGGATATTGTCAGAGTAGGCCAGTGCTATATCCACAGTGTCACCCTTCACACGGAAGTTTCCGCGTTTCAGTTCGATGTCATTTCTTACGTAAAGAGCAGCTACGAGCCTCCGCAGCAGTTCGTTGCGGTCCAATGTCTGGTTTTTGTGTATTTCTATTACGTTTTCATACATAGCGATAGGGCTTCCCATACCGTAAATACAACTTACAGACGAAACCACGACGACATCTTTTCTTCCAGACAGCAGACTTGATACAGCGCGGAGCCTCAACTGGTCTATTTCCTCATTGATAGCCAAGTCCTTTTCTATATACGTATCCGTAGTAGGCAGATAAGCCTCTGGCTGATAGTAGTCGTAATAGCTTACATAATATTCCACTGCGTTATCCGGGAAGAAACCCTTCATTTCCTCATATAGTTGCGCTGCCAACGTCTTGTTATGACTCAGTATCAGCGTAGGTCTGTTCACGTTGGCAATGACGTTGGCCACGGTGAAAGTCTTGCCAGAGCCAGTCACGCCCAGCAGCACCTGTGCCTGGTCACCTCGTTTCACCCCGTCAGTGAGTTGTTCGATAGCTTCCGGTTGATCCCCCGTAGGCTTATATTTAGATGTTATCTTAAATTTGCTCATATAGGTGCAAAAGTAATAAAAATCCCCCTAAAACCATATACATGCGGTTAAAAAACATTATGAATCGCCATATTTAACCAAAAAAAGTGATAAATACTTTGGTATCCCACGGAAAATCTGTATTTTTGCATTCCAAAATTCATAAGATGAAGAAAAGTACAATCCTTGTGGCCACAGCCGCCATCCTATTGAGCAGTTGTGCCAATGAGTTCAACCGTGTATACAAATATGCGGATACCGATTATCGATATGAGTATGCCAAGCAGTGCTTTGCCAAAGGCAAATACAGCAATGCCATTACCCTGTTGCAAGATGTGGTAACGGCAGAGAAGGGCACTGAGAATGCGCAGGAAAGCCTGTATCTGTTAGGCATGGCAGAGTATTGCGGTAGAGATTATGAGAGTGCTTCCGCCACCTTCAAGAAGTATTGTTCATCTTATCCCAAAGGATTTTTTGCCGAGCAAGCCTCCTTTTACGAGGGCGAATCACTTTATGAGCGTGCACCGGAGCCCCGTCTGGACCAGACACCTACTTTAGGTGCCCTGAACTCCTATCAGAATTTTCTGGATATGTATCCTGAGTCCAAATTGCGCAAGACCGCGCAGGACCGTCTCTTTGAATTGCAGGACAAGTTGGTGACTAAGGAATATCTCTCTGCAGAACTGTATTATCATCTGGGAGGCTATTTTGGCAACTGTACCAGTGGCGGTTCCAATTATGAGGCATGTATCATTACGGCAGAGAATGCCCTGAAGAATTATCCATTCTCCAAGCGCCGTGAGGAGTTTTCCGTCCTTGTGATGAAGAGCAAGTTTGAACTGGCTCAGCAGAGTATTGAGGCAAAAAAGATGGAACGATATCGTGATGCCGAGGATGAGTGCTATGGTTTCATCAATGAATATCCCGATTCCAAGTTGCGTCCCGATGCCGAGAAATATATCGCCAGGTGTAAGAAGTTCACTGGTGATTGATAGACCATGACCGTAAGGAATGGGTGAGAACATAAATAGAGATTAATAGAAAAAATACAAATAAATAAAATGGATTACAAGAAATCAAAGGCTCCGGTAAATACCGTGACCCGCAACATCATGAACCTCTGTAATGAGACTGGTAACATTTATGAGAGCGTAGCAATTATTGCAAAGCGTGCTAATCAGATTTCAGTACAGATAAAGGAAGATCTGAGTAAGAAGTTGGCAGAATTTGCATCTTACAATGACACACTTGAAGAGGTGTTCGAGAATCGTGAGCAGATAGAAATTTCCCGTTATTATGAGAAGTTGCCAAAACCTACCTTGCTTGCTACCCAGGAATTCATAGAGAACAAGGTATATTGGCGCGATCCAGCCCGTGAGGCAGCCGCAGCCGCAGAAGCTGCTGCAGCCGAGTAATCATAATAGGCACATACCAATGATTCAGCGCATTCAGTCAGTCTATCTTCTGATTGCCGTACTGATGGGCGTTCTCTGTCTGTCCATGCAGATAGGAACGTTTGTTACCGGTGATGTGGAAGTAGTCAGAGAGTTCAATCTCTGGATTTCCGATGGTTCAGGTCGCCATTCATTTAACACGTGGCCACTGTTTGCCATCATGCTGCTATCCTCAGCCATCAGTTTGTATGCGATATTCATGTATCGCAACCGCATGCTTCAGGCTAGGTTTTGTGTATTTAATGTCTTACTGTTGGTAGGTTGGTACATCCTGTATGCCATATATGCCCATGTACTCAATGTGGCACCTTTGGCACATATATCATTTCATCCCAGTATCCCGGCAGCATTCCCTGCCATATCAGCCATCCTCTTGATGATGGCCCGTCATAAGATTATGACAGACGAGAAACTGGTGAGAGCAGCTGATAGGATTCGCTAAAAGAAATATTTTATTTCCAAATATGAAGATGGCAAACTCGTCCTTGCAAAGGGGACGGATTTGCCATCTTTAGTTTACCATTTTCTGCCTTTTTTAACATTAGGATGAGAATTGTCGATAAAAAAGACAGAAATATGTTATAAAACATATAAATTTTCTTGCACAGTTGTAAAAACATCCGTATATTTGCAATCGTTATCCTGAATACAATCTTTTTACCTTAAGGTACTAATACCTATTGATTTGAATGTCTCTAGCTGTGAAGCGAGAGGCATTTATTTTTTTAGTTTCCCCGGCATTGTTTTGTAATAGTGACTTAAAGCGCAAGATATACAAATTATCTTCGTAAAGTAGCGGTGCCCGTTATGGTAATTAGTACTGCTCGTTATGGTAAGTAGCAGTGCTCGTTATGGTAAGTAGCAGTGCTCGTTATGGTAAGTAGCAGTGCTACTTATGTTGATTGCGACTCGTAAGTCAATGAAATAAAAGTTTCTTCATTTGTGTTTCACCTGTAATCCACTGAAAATCATATTACTTACGGTGAAACATACCTATTATTGCAAGTGACAAAACAAGAACCTCTCCATTTGTGAAGGATGAAAGGAGGGCAGTGGAGGATGAAAGAATAATTGTGAAGTATGATAGAGGCGTGAAGGAAGAATGAATCAACCGTGAAAGGAGAAAAGATGGTCTGTGAAACATGGAATGTGAAAGGAATATGGTGAAAGATGAAACATATGTTTCACCATATTCCTTAGGATTTATCAGCATTTGCGCAGGAGTGTGAAAGATTGAAAGATAAAACCGTCATCTTTATTATTCATATATGTTATACTTGCCATGATTGAATATTAGATGTTAATTAATAGCCAAAAAATTTGCGATATAGCAATTTATTCGCTATATTTGCATATTATATAAAATTTTATATGGAGAAGCTGAATCGAATTAAAGAGGTACTAGAGAGTAGGGGCTTCACCCAGACTTGGCTTGCCAAGCAAATGGGTTGTCACTTTAGTACTGTCTATGCTCATTGCAGTCTGCGATTGCAACCTAGCCTTAGTACTTTGTCTGAGATAGGAAAGATATTGAATGTCGATTTGAAAGACTTGATAACGGATAAGCATGAACGGGAATATACATCTAAAACCAAAAGAATCAATTAAACAGTCTATGAGCAGTAATTTTATAACAAACAAGGATAAGTTTCTGTCAGATATCATCAATGGCATTCTTCCTAAGACGGATGCTGTAGATATATTGGTAGGCTATTTCTATTATTCGGGGTATGTTCAGTTATCAGACAACCTTAAGAATGAGAAAATCAGAATTCTTGTAGGTCTTGATGTGGATTTACAGATAACAAAGCATATTCGCGAAGTGGAAAATTTCAAGCAGACATTGCCTTCACGAAGCAATATTAAAGAAGAGTATTACAAACAGTTCGTAAAAATATTCAATGATACCGACTTCTTGGATACAGCCGAGAAACTAGAACAATTCAAGATGTTCTATGGCAAGATAGTAGATGGATCATTAGAAATAAGGAAGACACTTGAACCATGTCATTCCAAAATGTATT
>DAIRCP010000016.1:0-42936 GCA_036796635.1 Prevotella sp.
AGCCGACAAATGGTACAAGGCAAAACTATCCTTCATCACCATCGATGAGAAGACGGATAAGGAGAAGCGCAGCAATGTGATGTACCTGGTGAATGCCGGTTCGCTCAATGCCGCCGTGAAGAACATCGACGAGGTGATGGGTTCTACCATGATAGATTACGTGATATCTTCTGTCAATGAGACTACCTTGATGGACGTATATGAATATAAGAAAAAAGGAACAGACGACAAACCAGAATACGAAGCGAAATGATAGACTATGATGTGAAACAACATCTTCACGAGGTATTAGGCCGACTGCCCCAGGGCGTACGCCTTGTGGCTATCAGCAAGTATCATCCGGAGGAGTATATCCAGGCAGCGTATGAGGAGGGTCAACGTATCTTCGGCGAAAGCCATGAACAGGAACTGGCCCGTAAATACGAGGCGCTGCCCAAGGACATAGAATGGCACTTTATCGGTCATCTTCAGACCAATAAGGTGAAGTATATCGCACCTTACATCAAGATGGTGGAGGCTGTGGACTCTCTGAAACTGATGAAGGAAATCAATAAGCAGGCCACGAAATGCGACCGCGTGATAGATGTCCTCCTGGAGTTGCACATTGCCGAGGAGGAAACCAAATACGGACTCACACTGGAGGCGTGCCGGCAGTTGCTGGCAGAAGGTGAGTGGCGCAGTATGGACCATGTGCGCATCTGCGGACTGATGATGATGGCATCCAATGTGGATGACGAGTCACAGATAAGGGGCGAGTTCGGGAAGGCAGCGGATTTCTTTGATGAAGTGAAGTCGCAGTATTTTGCGGATGTGCCTTATTTCTGCGAGCGCTCCTGGGGTATGAGCCATGACTATCAGATAGCCGTGCAGTGCCGCAGTACCATGGTCAGGGTGGGCACTTATATCTTCGGACCGCGTATATACTAAATTACAGACCAGCTATAAAAATGGCTCCGTACGAAATTCCGTACGAAGCCATTTTTTATCATCAGTATGCTGCTGTTACTTATACTGTCTGAGGGCAGCCAGCAGTTCATTGTTTTCCGTCTTGGTACCGATGGTGATACGCAGGCAGTTCAGACAGAGCTGGATGCGGGTACGGTTGCGTACGATGATGCCGCGCTCCACCAGATAGTCATAGATGCGCTGTGCGTCGTTCACCTTCATCAGCACGAAATTGGCAGCGGTAGGATAGATGTGTTCGCAGATGGGTAACATCTTGAATGCGTCTATCATACGTGTGCGCTCGCGGAGCAATGTGCGTACCCAACTGTCCACCTGGTAAGGGTCCTTCAGCGCTTCGAGTGCCTGGCGCTGGGTGAGCAGATTCACATTATAGGGATACTTCACCTTGTTGAAGATGTCGATGATCTCCTTGGAAGCAAACGCCATGCCCAGTCGGATGGCTGCGCAGCCCCATGCCTTACTCATCGTATTCAATACGATGATGTTGGGATACTTCCTCAGTGTATGACGGAATGACTCCTGTGAAGAGAAGTCGCCGTATGCTTCATCGATGATGACGATACCCTGAAACTGTTCTATCACCTTCAAAATCTCATTGTGTTCGAGGTTGTTGCCCGTGGGATTGTTAGGTGTGCAGAGCCAGATGAGTTTGGTATGTTCATCCGTGGCAGCCAACAGTCGGTCGGCCTGTATCTGGAAGTCGTCGTCCAGTATGACGGGGCGGTACTCTATATCATTGATGTCCGCGCATACCTTATACATACCGTAAGTAGGTTCTATCGCCACGACATTGTCGATGCCGGGGTTGCAGAAGATGCGGTAGGGCAGGTCGATGGCCTCGTCACTGCCGTTGCCCAGGAATATATTCTCCGGAGCCACACCCTTCACCTTGCTCAGAGCCGCTTTCACATCCTCCTGCAACGGGTCGGGATAACGGTTGTAAGGAGCATTGTAAGGATTCTCATTGGCATCCAGGAAGACCTTTGCCACATGGCCTGAATATTCATTGCGCGCACTGCTGTATGGAGCCAGACTCCATATATTCTTGCGAACTAAATCTTGTAACTGTTTCATGATTGCACTTATTTGATTTTAGCCAGACGTACCGTCATTGCATTCCTGTGTGCATCCAGACTCTCTGCGGCAGCCATGGCTTCCACAGCCGGTCCGATGCGGCGTACTCCCTCTTCGGTGAGGTGCTGGAAAGTGACCTTGCGACAGTAACTGTCCAGATTCACACCATTGTAGGCCACTGCATATCCGTGCGTAGGCAGGGTGTGATTGGTACCGCTGGCATAGTCGCCCGCACTCTCACAGGCATATCTGCCCAGGAATACACTGCCCGCATTGATGACCTTCTCCGAGAGTGCCTCGTAATTGGCAGTCTGCAGTATCAGGTGTTCGGGGGCGTAGGCATTGCTCAATGCAATGGCTTCATTCAAATCATGAACCAATACAAACTTGCTGTTGTCTAATGATTTGACAGCTATCTCTTTACGTGGCAACGCTTCAAGTTGAACTGCAACTTCATCCTGCACCGTCTTGATAATCTTTTCACTGTCGGTGATGAGAATCACCTGTGAGTCAGTGCCGTGTTCAGCCTGCGAAAGCAAGTCGGCAGCCACGAAGGTGACGTCGGCATCCTGATCCGCTATGACACACACTTCAGAAGGACCGGCAGGCATATCGATAGCCACATCATGCAGTGACACCTGTTGCTTGGCAGCCATCACATACTGATTGCCCGGACCGAATATCTTATAGACCTTGGGTACGCTCTCCGTACCGTAAGCCATGGCACCGATGGCCTGAACGCCGCCAGCCTTGAATATCTTGCTGACGCCGGCAATCTTGGCAGCCATCAGGATGGCAGGGTTCACCTTACCGTCCTTGCCCGGAGGCGTACAGAGTACGATTTCCTCACAACCCGCAATCTTGGCAGGAGTGGCCAGCATCAGTACCGTGCTGAAGAGGGGAGCAGTGCCCCCCGGGATATATAGACCCACGCGCTGGATAGCCACACTCTTCTGCCAACAGGTGACACCCGGCTGTGTCTCAATCTTCCTGCCCTCGAAGCGCTGACTCTCATGGAAAACCCGGATGTTATGGTGGGCCAGCGTGATTGCTTCCTTCAGACTGTTGCTCACCTCGGCTTCCGCCTCTTTCATCTCAGCCTCGCTTACCGCCAGACTGCCGAGTTCCACATGGTCGAACTTCTGCTCATAGGTTTTCACCGCCGCATCGCCGTGTTGCTTCACATCAGCCAATACGCCAGCCACCGTAGCATTGAGTTGTGACACATCCAAATGCGGGCGCTCCGTAATCTGCGCCCACTGTTCCTTTTCAGGATATTGTATGATTTGCATACACCTTATATATTATAAGATCATTTTCTCGATCGGAGTGACCAGGATACCCTGAGCACCCATCTCCTTCAGTTTACCGATAATCTCCCAGAAGCGCTTCTCATCGATGACGGCATGTACCGAGCACCATTCATCGTCGGCCAGCGGGATGATGGTAGGACTCTTCAGACCCGGCAGAACACTGACGATATCTTCCAGTCTTGCCTTAGGGGCATTCATGCGTACATATTTCTTATCCTCGGCGCATCTGACAGCCTCGAATCTGAAAAGCATTTCCTTGAGCACCTTTTTCTTCTCATCCGTGAGATTCTTATTGGCGATGAGCAGTGCCTCACTCTTCATCACCACCTCTACCTCGCGCAGGTTGTTGCTCACCAGTGTGGAGCCGCTGGACACGATATCGAAGATACCGTCGGCCAGTCCGATGCCCGGGCTGATCTCCACACTACCGGTAATGACATGAATCTCCGTATGGATGCTGTTCTTCTCCAGATGATGTCGCAGGATGTTGGGATAGCTAGTGGCAATCTTCTTGCCGTTGAACCACTCAAGACCTGGGTAATTGATCTCCTTAGGAATGGCGAGAGAGAGGCGGCACTTACTGAATCCCAGGCGGGAGATGACATCAGCGTCCTCACCGCGCTCTACGAATTCGTTTTCGCCCACGACTCCCAAGTCAGCCACGCCGCTTGCTACGCTCTGTGGAATGTCGTCGTCACGGAGGTAAAGTACCTCAAGTGGAAAGTTGGACGACTGCACCAGGAGGGTACGCTTGCTGGCGCTTACCTTGATGTCGGCCTCTGCCAGGAGATTCATCGTGTCGTCGAACAGACGACCTTTGGATTGAACTGCAATTCTTAACATAATCTTCTATTATTATTAAAATACATCGCAAAATTACTTAAAAATATGCGAATATGCAAGAAAATGTGTACTTTTGCAGAAAATTAAGATTCGGCGTACGCCGTTTTTCTATTTATAATGAAATATTATACAATATTTGCCTTTGCCCTTCTGCTCTCTTTCGCAGCTTGCAAAAACAAGCAGGACGAGAAAGTGGTGGCACCCTGGGGAGAGGTGAGTGACTCTATACCTGCCAATGACAACTTCGATCTGGACCAGATAGAAGCGAACGGCGAAATGATCATGGTCACCCTGAGTGGACCGGAATCCTACTATGACTATCACGGTAAGTCATTGGGCTCTTTATATATGCTGGCACAGAAGTTTGCCGATAAGGTGGGCGTGATGCTCCGGGTGGAAGTATGCCGCGACAGTGCGGAGGTGACCCGCAAGATAGCCAGCGGGGATGCCGACCTCTCCGCCTTGATGGACAGCACCGGCGTACACTGGCTGGTGAACAAAGACAAACCGCAGTTGCGGGCAGCCATCGACAGTTGGTACAAACCCAAGATGCTGAAGGATGTGAAGCGCGAGGAAGCCTTCCTGCTCAGTTCGCGCAGCGTGCATCGTCATGTCTATGCACCGATGCTGAACAAGGCAGGCGGTGTGATATCCCATTATGACGGTTACTTCATCGCCTATAGCCGAGCCACCCGCTGGGACTGGCGACTGATGGCAGCACAGTGTTACCAGGAATCCACCTTCGACCCCAATGCCCGTTCGTGGGCAGGAGCACTCGGACTGATGCAGATCATGCCGAGCACAGCGGCCCATCTGGGACTGCCGATAGAACAGATACATCAACCGGAAGCCAACATCGCAGCCGGTGCCCGATACCTGCAGGAAATCGAGTCACGGTTTATGTATATCCGCGACCGTTACGAGCGTGAGAACTTCGTGCTGGCGTGCTACAACGGCGGTTATCATCATATCAAGGATGCACAGGAACTGACGCAGAAGTACGGCGGCAATCCGCAGAGCTGGGAAGACGTGTCGCGCTATGTACTGCAGTTGACCAATCCGCAGTATTACCGTGACCCAGTGGTGAAATACGGTTACATGCGCGGTTATGAAACCGTGGACTATGTGAACCGCATCCGTCAGCGCTGGGCATCCTATCGAGGGGTGCGCGGACCGAGGGTGAGCGGCAACATCATCATGGCCCCCAGAAAGGCCACTCATCGCCGTAATCGTAAGTACAATGTGTAGGTTATTCTTTAAAAATGTTCAAAATCACTTATTTTCACTTAAAAGAACAACATTCATGCGATTTAGGACACTGCTGTTTAGAAAAATAGCCGTATATTTGCAAACTCAATCATAAAAATGAGTTTTCGAATGTGAAATGCATATAGTAGATGCATAAATAAATAATAAAACAAGCAAACAAATAACAATGAAAGAAACCAATGTTAAGCCTGCAGAAGGTAAATTAGGTATTATGATTGTTGGCTGCGGTGCAGTAGCCACTACTTTTATGACTGGTGTTCTGATGACTCGCAAGGGTCTTGGTAAGCCAGTAGGTTCCATGACACAGTATGACAAAATTCGCGTAGGACGAGGCGCAGATAAGAAATATCTGCATTATCGCGACATTGTACCATTAGCTGACCTGAATGATATCGTATTCGGTACATGGGATGTATATCCACAAAATGCTTATCAGGCTGCCATGTATGCCGAAGTACTGAAAGAGAAGGATATTAATCCAGTACGTGACGAGTTGGAAAAAATCGTGCCGATGCCAGCTGCATTTGACCACAATTATGCCAAGCGTCTGGACGGTGATAATGTAAAGCCCAAAATGAGCCGTTGGGAAATGACGGAAGCACTGCGTAAGGATATCCGTGGATTCAAAGAGAAGAACGGTTGCGCACGTATCGTAGTGATCTGGGCTGCCAGTACTGAAATCTATGTACCAGTAGACGAGAACGTACACGGTTCACTTGCCGCACTCGAAGCAGCTATGAAGGCTGATGACTGTGCACATGTGGCACCATCTATGTGCTATGCTTATGCTGCACTGAAAGAAGGCGCTCCATTTATCATGGGTGCACCTAACACCACTGTGGACATTCCTGCTATGTGGGAACTCGCAGAACAGACCAAAATGCCTATTGCCGGTAAAGACTTCAAGACAGGTCAGACACTTGTCAAGAGCGGTTTTGCTCCTATCATCGGTACCCGTTGCCTCGGTCTCAACGGATGGTTCTCTACCAATATCCTGGGTAACCGTGACGGATTGGTACTTGACGAGCCAGAAAACTTCCGTACCAAGGAAGTGAGCAAGTTGAGCACACTTGAGACTATACTTGAGGCTGACAAGCAGCCTGATCTCTATAGCAATTATTACCATAAGGTACGTATCAACTATTATCCTCCCCGCAATGACAACAAAGAGGGATGGGATAATATAGATATTTTCGGCTGGATGGGTTATCCAATGCAGATCAAGATTAATTTCCTGTGTCGTGATTCCATCCTCGCAGCACCATTGTTGCTCGATCTTACTTTATTGTCTGACCTCGCAGCACGTGCCGGCCGCTTCGGTATACAACGCTTCCTGAGCTTCTTCCTGAAGAGCCCGATGCATGACTATACCAAGGGCGAAAAGGCTGTCAACAACCTGTACCAACAGTACACGATGCTGAAGAACACCATTCGCGAAATGGGCGGTTATGAAGCCGATGAAGAAATCGATTAGTCTTGTTTTATTCATTCTCTCGTTCTGGGTGCTGGCTATTCCAGTCAGTGCCCAGGATTTTATTACAGGCGTAGTAATAGATTCGCGCACACAGGATAGTATACCGTTGGTCAGTGTCAGTTATAAGAATCTCCACAAGGCTGTGGTGGGTTCGGCTGGTGGTGAGTTCAGTATCGCGCGACATGAGGGTGAAATACTTACGGTAAGCGCTGTGGGCTATCAGAAGCGCAATATCCGCGTGAATAAGAATACACCCAACCGATTGATTGTGCGTCTCTCGCAGGACCAGCATCAGTTGAGTGAGGTAATCGTGAATTCTAAGAGAAAAACAAAATACAGTAGAAAGGATAACCCTGCCGTAGAACTGATGCGGCGTGTGATTGCGGCCAAGAAAAAGAATGACATCGCCAATCACGATTTCTATCAATACAACGAATATCAGAAGATTACGCTCTCTGTGAACGATATCAAGCAGAAGGATATCGACAGCGGGTTCTTTGCCAAACGCAAATGGTTGGCAGACCAGATAGAGGTGAGTCCCTATAATGAGAAGCTCATCCTGCCTTTGTCTGTGGACGAGACGGTGACGCAGCATCTGTATCGCAGGACGCCCCATGCTGAAAAAAAGGTAATCAAGGGTCAGCGCTCCGACGGTATCAACCAGTTGATACAGACGGGTGATATCCTGAATACCGTGATGAAGGATGTGTTTACCAATGTGGATATCTATGACGACCATGTCAGGTTGCTGCAGTATCCGTTTCCCAGTCCTATCGGCAGTACGGCCATTTCATTTTATCGCTATTATATAGAGGATACCGTGTATGTGGATTCCTCCCTGTGTTACCATCTGCAGTTTATCCCGAATAATCAGCAGGACTTCGGTTTCCGTGGAGAGATTTATATTCTGGCTGACTCTACGCTGCATGTGAAGCAGGTGAACCTGAGTATACCGAAACGCAGTGACGTGAACTTCGTGGACCATCTGCAGGTAAACCAGAAATATGTGCAGTTGCCTAACGGCGAGTGGGTGCTTTCCGTAGATGATATGATTGTGGAACTCACCTTTGCCAAGTTTATCTCCAAGTTTGTGGTGGCGCGTACCACCCGTAACAATGACTATGACTTCTCGGCATTGCCCGACCGACTGTTCCGCGGCAAGACGCGGCAGGAGAAGGAGGGAGGTGCCATGATGCAGGATGAAGCATTCTGGAATGAGTATCGAGCGGTGGAACTCACCAAGGGTGAGTCGGGTATGGATGCCTTCATCCATCGTATCGAGCAACTGAAAGGATTCAAGTATATCATCTTCGGAGCCAAGGCGCTCATTGAGAACTTTGTGGAGACAGGACCTACCAAGGAGAAGAATATGGTGGACATCGGTCCGGTGAACACCATGTTTACCAGCAACTTCGTGGATGGATTCCGTACCCGACTCAGTGCACAGACCACAGCCAACCTCAACAAGCACTGGTTTGCCCTGGGCTATTATGCACATGGCTGGAGAAGTGACAAGAACTATTATCGGGGTGACCTGATCTATTCTTTCAACAAGAAAGACTTCCTGCCACGTGACTTCCCGAAGCGTACCCTTACCTTCAGCAGTTCATACGATGTGGCTTCACCATCCGACAAGTTTATCCCTACCGATAAGGATAATGTGTTCACTGCTCTGAAGTGGGCGAAGGTGGACAAGATGATGTTCTATAACCGACAGCTGCTGAGTTTCGAGTATGAACAGAACTGGGGATTCAAGACCACCGTACAGTTGAAGACCGAGGAGAACGAACCCTGCGGAGCCCTGGCATTCACGCCACTGTCTGAAGTAGGTGTGCAGACCTCCCCGATGAAGATACGTACCACCGAAGCCCGTGTGGAACTGCGCCTGGAACCCGGCAGGACGTATGTCAATACCAAGCAGCGCCGACTGGCAGTGAATCTGGATATGCCGGTGTTCACCCTGAGTCACACCATGGGATTTGAGGGTATCTTAGGCGGCGACTATCGTTACAACGTGACCGAGGTAGGTATCTATAAGCGCTTCTGGATGGGCAGTTGGGGAAAGATAGACACCAACGTCAAGGCAGGAGCGCAATGGAACCAGGTGCCTTATCCGCTGCTTATCATGCCGGCAGCCAACCTGTCGTATCTGATAGAGGATGAGACCTTCAACCTGATCAACAATATGGAATTCCTGAACGACCGCTATGCATCCCTGGATGTGAGTTGGGATATGAACGGTAAGATATTCAACCGTCTGCCGCTCATCAAGCATCTCAAGTGGCGTGAGTATATCGGCATCAAGTGTCTGTGGGGCAGTCTTACCGACAAGAACAATCCCTATCTGGCGCAGAATGCCGGTTCATCGCTGCTCATGCAGTTTCCGGAAGGCAGTTACGTGATGGACCACCGTCCGTATATGGAGGCGATCATCGGTGTCCATAACATCTTCAAACTATTCCATGTGGAGTATGTGCATCGACTGAGTTATCAGGAGTTGCCCACCGCCCATAAGAACGGCGTCCGCTTCACCTTCCGCATGACCTTCTAAAACGAATGACTCCTGCCTTTCACCAATGATGGAAAGGCAGGAGTCATTGTTATGATAGTAGTCTATTCAGACTTATTTTCCGAACAGTCCGTCGAGGAAAGTATAGAATGTAGGGTCTTCACCTACGATCGTCTTGACGATTTTGCCGTCGGGACCAATCAGAATCTTCGTGGGGAATCCCTGGATACCGTAGTCAGCAAGTACGGAGGAAGTACGGGGATTGTAAACATGCAGCCAGGACAGGTTGTTCTTAGCCACAGCCTCTTTCCATTTTGCTTCCGACTCATTGCAGTCTATGCCAAGAATTTCGAACTTACCCTTGTATTTCTCATAGTAAGACTTCATCTGCGGCATGCCACGCATGCACCAGATACACCAACTGCCCCAGAAATCCAGCAATACATATTTGCCCTGGAGAGAAGACAACTTCAGCGGTTTGCCATTGATGTCATTCAGTGTGAAGTCAGGAGCCACAAGACCGGCAGCCTGTTTCTTGGCAGCAGCCTCTGCCTCAGCCTTCTCTGCTTTTGCATTGGCCAGTGTCCGGGCGATGTACTGTTTCATTCTGCCGTTCTTGGCCTTGACGCTCATCTGCTTGTATATCTTCATGATGGCATCATAATCACCGAGCTGACTGAAGAAAGCAACAGGTACATCCGTATTCGGATTTTTCTTGATATAGTTGATGAGACATGCAACCTGTTCATCGGTGCTCTTCATATTTTCCGTGGCACGGTCCAACTGATTGAAAGCCTGATAGAATTTGGAGCCCGATACATAGTAATGTGTACCCGCGGTGGAGAGCTCGGCAGTCTCACCCGGTACAGCCAGGAACATAAACACTGCGCCCCGCTGCTGTCCTGCAGCCGGTTTGGTGCGGACCATCATCAGGTCTACCGATTCGAGCGGGAAGTTAAAGTCAAACTTGTTGTTGTTGATACCCGACTTGACAGCCTTGTCTTTTGAAGAGAAAGCCATGGCGGCAACGGAATCACCACCATTCTCCACTGTACCCTTGATGTGGATGTTGCCTGCGCTGGCTGCCATTGTCATGGCAAAGGCGGCCAATAGAAGTAATGTTTTCTTCATTTTAGTTATGTTTATTAATATAATAACTGCAAAGATATACATAAATAATGAATCAGCCAAATGTTTGTAGGAGTTAATATGTCTGATGACGTACCAACAGCGTTGGACAGAAATCAACAAAAACGCCCGTTACAATTCTCTTGCAACGGGCGAAATCATTCTATCACTTTCCTTTTATAGGGTATATGCAGCAATAACAGCAGCTAGCATGAATATTGCGATTAAAATTAATGCCCTAAATCCCCACTTCTTTAAGAATTTCCGACGTTTGATGCTACCGAAGCTCTTGTTTCTGAATTCCTGAGCATAATCGATCGGTTCTTCCGACTGAGAGTGGTGATGATGATGATGATGTTGATGTTCAAACTCATTCATGATAATAATAATGTTAATTTATTTAATTTTTGACAACTTTACTATTGAATTGAGACCGCTCTTGACAGGAGACCATGTCTCATAAGTGCTCTTCTTGTAATTTAAATCCACTACATTGATTTCATTGAACTTACGCCATTTTACATGGTTCCGGTCCAGATAAGAGATGCGGTTTGCGGGAAGATTGGTTACTTCTATGCGTACCTGATTGACTCCTGCATGCAATGCATTGCCGCAGCGGAGAACAAAGGGTACTGCCCAGGCACAACCGATGTAACGGTCATTGATATATACACGGGCACTCTCACGTACATCACCTAAGTCAATTGCCCAAGACTGGGCAGCTTCCTGTTTGGTGAGACGAACAGTGGTGGAGTAGACTCCAGTGCCCATGGTGACGGAGGCACTGTCGAGCGGCAGATGCTCCCACGTAGTAATACTATCCAATGTGATGCAGCCCTTGACCTGTGGCGCACTCTCCATGAAACTGAACTGCCACTTGCCAGTGAGCGGTTTGCTCTCTGTTGTAGGAAGCATTCGGCGAGGGGAACGGGTGGTGAGCGGGGTGTCGTAAGTCTGCAATATCATCGACTCACCGCTGCGCAGACTTATCTGAATGCCGTCTGCATTGAAGTCTGCAGCCAGTATCTCGCCCGTCATCGGATTAAACCAGCGGGCATCTTTGTAGCTCACAGCCAACGGGATGCGCGCATCCACATCATTGGGGGTGAGATTGGCGATGAAATAATGATGACCGGTGCTGTTGATGCGGCGGATGGCTCGCAGCCCATACTGACTGCGCATCAGTTCCTGAGAAGCTGCTTCCTGCAGGGAGGCGGCATCGGTGGTATTGATGATGCAGGCACCGGAATTGCGGAGGTCATCGATATGACGGCGACAGGCATCCGTCATCCTACATTTTCCAGGAATGACAAGCGCATGGTAGCGGGTACCGGCTGCTGTCTGCAGCATACCATCTACAAAAGAGGTGGTGAGCAGGTATTGTTCGCTGATATAATCACAGTCGAAGCCGGCATGGTCTATATTCAGGATGTTCTGGATAAATTCCGGTGCCTTCTTGTCCATGGAATGGATATCGAACTGCATGATGAGCGAACCTACACCTTTGCCGCTGCGCTTTGCCCACATGTCGCGGACAGGCAGGTATACCAAGAAGTCATTGTCCGGCTGTCCCATCTGCAGGAAACTCTGGCTGCGCTCGATGTACTGCATGAGTGAAGGAGCATCGCGCCAGATACTGTTGGTGGGACTCATATCGATGGAGGCATAGAACTTCCATCCGGGCCATGGGTCATCCTTGGGAGAATAACAGGTGCCGTGGAAGAACATGTGGTTGACTCCACAGGTGAACATGAGGTCAAGGTCGGGCTTCATCTGAGAGAGTGACGTGCGGAAATGCTCGGTGAGCCAGGTGAACGTCTCACTGCTGGTGAACTTCTTACCTGTGATATGCGCAGCTGATGAGGCATACTTGAGCATGCTGACATCACTGTAATTCCTTCTGGTGAAGCCGGAGTCGGTACGCAGTCCTTTGATGCCGAAGTCTGAAAGACCGAATCCTTCTATCTCCGGAACGTCCACGGCAGCATACACATCTATCAGATTGGCAGGAGAGCCGTGAGCTTGATTGCGGACTTGTACCTGGTGCTGGTGAGCCCAGTCGGCCCAGGTATGGGTGAAATTATGGAGGAGCAGGTCGCTCAGCGTCTCGCGATAATCGATGAGAACCTGACTGGCACTGTCCGGTTGTTCGCCCAACAGTTGAGGCAGATGGTCCTCGAGCGCATAACCACGGCGCTTCCGGAATTCCTCAAAGAGGGTAGGAGTCCAGTTGGCGCCATATACCTCATAAGAGTCATTGAAGAAATTATGCGGATAGGGCGTGCCAGTCTTGGCGAAGGCATCCGTAAAGCGCTGCAGATAATCGGTGACTGCCGTGCGGTCGAAGTGGTCTATCACATATCCTTCGCCTCCGGGAGCTGCACGCTTCACCATCTGGCGGGTGCGTGAGCAATAGGCTGCGATGACATGGTACTGCAGGTGCTTGTCGGCTTTGTCCCAACGGACAAAGCCCGTAGGGTCAGTCATATCCGTAAGATTGATGGCTTTACCGTCGCCGGTATAGGCCATGACCCTGCTAAGTATGGCATAAGGGCGTTCCTTCTCGTCCGTCACACGGATGTCGGCGCCTTGTCTGCGTAAGTCTTTACCGGAAATATCAGCCTCGGTCACCACCAGTTTGGCAGCAGCCTGGTCTATGGGTACCAGCGGACCGCCGAAAGGCCATCCCGTACCATTGTTCATATCGATGAGAATGCTGTCGCGCTGTGCTTCAGCCTCCGTGAACTGAAGAGCCTTCATCCAGGGCGTACTCAGAAAACTGAGTTCATGAGCCTGGTTGCCCTGTACACCGTACAAGGGCGTGATCTCCAGTGACCCTATGCCTGTCTTGGCGTACTGCTGCATGTTCCATCTGAGGTCGGTCTCGTTCACAGCAGAACCCATCCACCACCACCGGGCGCCGGCCTTTGCTTCGGGACCGGCGACAGGCCAAGACTGTGCTGAGGCGGAAAGCGCCAGAACGGTCATGGTGGTTATTATCATATGTCGTCTATACATTTTTTTTCCTTTAAAATCATGCCTTGTGGCAGCCTTATCAATTGCCATCAGGTTTTACGATATCTGCATTCTTAGCGGGTGCCCATCGGAATGTCTTCCAGTCGTCGGGCTGTGCCGGATTGAAGTCACGCCAGTCGCTGCGCAGGTATTGTGTGAGTGGCAATCCCAACTGTTTCATCCCCATCACGATGCATTTGCTGATTTCATAAGCACCGAAAGGATTGAAGTGGGTATTGTCTGCCAACTCCTTGGTCTGTCCGGGGAATGAGTTCATCGGATAATGAACCAAAGCCCGTTTGCTGTTTTCGTATCCCAAGGTCTCGAAGAAGGTGGTGGACATCTTGTTCAAGTCGATGAGTGGCACTTTCTCACGGGCTGCTACTGCCTTCATAGCTGCAGGGAAGTCGCCGTGGGTGTTGCGTATGGTCTTATTGTCGCTTTCAAAAGCGCGGCGGGCAGTGGAGGTACAGAAGATGATGTTGCCACCCTTGGCCCGCACCTGATCTATGAAGATCTTGAGCTGGTAAGTATAGTGGTACCAAGCACCGTCGCCGGGCTGGTGTTCCTTCTCATCATTATGTCCAAACTCACAGATTACGTAATCGCCTTTACGCAAGGTGCTCAGTATCTTATCCAGGCGATGTCCGCCAAGGAAGGTACGGGCAGTGAGTCCGCTTTCGCCGTGATTGGATATGGCTACATGGGTATCAAACCACCGGGGTATCATCTGTCCCCAACTTGCCCATGGCTCATTGCTCTGGTCTACTACGGTGGAGTTTCCGCAGAGATAGACGGTAGTGGCTGTGGTATCGCGCTCTATATGGATGTGCGCTACTGCCGGTGACTTGCCGTTGAACTCCAGGGTGAGTCTGTCATCCCAATCCAAATATGTCTTTTCGCGTTCCTTGAGGGATACGCGATGTGTTGCATCAATCTGTGGAGAGCGCTTATTGACGATGAACTCAACGGTCCTGAGCTCTTTCTTACGGGTGTCAATGTTCTCTTCCATCAGTCGGCGGCTCTCCGCCCTTACTGTGGTATTGGCGGCTCTGCTTCTGGAACCCAGCGTCACGCTTACCTTATAATTACCGTCTGGCACTTTCACGGAGAAATACCAGGGCTCGGTGCTGTTCTTTGCCGGTGCCGGGAGCACGTCATAACCATAACCAGCCGCTTCAGTGTAGGTGGGCTGTACCTTGGTCATGTCGTAATCAAATGTCTGTGCAGATAGGGCAAAAGGCATCATCACGAGCATGATCATCATGTTCTTTTTCATTGTTCAGTTTTTTTAGTTTTGTTGTATATTCGTCTGTATTTTGCAAAATTACAAAAAATTTCTAAATCATCCAAATCTTTCATCGATAATTTATCCCTTTTTTTCCTTAATGATGCCGTGGCGGTAAGCATACAGGAGTTCCTTGAGGTCGCCAATCTGTTCGCGAAGTTCCTTTCCCTTATCCGTATCCGCTACCAACATGCGGTGAGCAGACATCTCGACAATCTGCGTGGTACTCTTGATATCGGTACCTCTGCGGATGGCATCTTCTGCTGACGTAAACGGCTCATGCTGAACGAGTTGGAAACCACGGCTGTGGTAAACCAGCGTATAACCGGCGATACCAGTCTCCTTATGATAAGGCTGACTGAAGCCACCATCAATCACCATCAGTTTACCGTTGGCCTTGATGGGATTCTCACCGCTGGCGGCATGTACCGGCACATGTCCATTGATGATGTGGCGGTTAGGACCTTCCACGCCGAAAGAATCCATGATGGCATCACAGATGGCTTCATTGTCGCGCAGACGGAAATAGGCGCCTTTCTCCTCCTTGAAGGTGTCCTTGTCGGTGAGGAAATAGCGTTCGAAGGTGGCCATCTTGCTCTTGTCAAACAGCGGAGAGTCTTTGCCGCACCAGAGGTACAGGAAATAATCGATGGCATATTGGCGTTCCTCTTTCGGTGTATCGGTGGTGAACGCGGAACGTATCATCATGCCCGTATAATGCATCAGTTGCAATCCTGCGTATTTCTTGCCGGGCGCAATCTCTACTTCCTTCAGCGTGCCGTCGTCATTGAGCGGGCAGGAGGCATGGAAGAGCAGGTTGCTGTTATAGACGGCATACATACATCCATGGCTCAGGATGGTGCGGATGTGCTTATGGAGCTTCTCACTTACTGCGAAAGAATGATGGAGCTTACCTATGAGCAGCTTCTCCTCGTGGGTGAGCTCGTTGGGGTGCTTGGGATCGACGGTGGGGAAATGACAACTGCGCATGGCGTACTCCTTACCGTCTACGGTGCAGATGCCGCGCTCATAATCTACATAATCGAAGAGTTTGCGGTCTGACATATCCCAAGAGGGCTGACGGTCGTAGATGACTGCTTCCTCCTTGAACTGTATCACGGAAATGGCTTTGTGCATACGTGCTGTGAGCAGTTGCGTCTTTTCGTCCATCTGCTTTCCTCCCTCCAGTTTCGGCATGAATTCCTCGCAGGGGTCATCACCGTAAACTTCCATGGCGAAGGTGGCAAGGGGGACCAAGTTGATGCCATAACCCTCTTCGAGTGTGGCGAGGTTGGCATATCGCAGTGAGAGACGAAGTACATTGCAGATGCAGGCGTCATTGCCGGCGCAGGCACCCATCCACAGTATATCGTGATTGCCCCACTGGATATCCCATGAATGATAGTTGCGCAGGGTGTCAAGTATGATATGGGCACCGGGACCTCTGTCATAGATGTCGCCCAGCAGATGGAGCTGGTCTATACTGAGGCGCTGGATGACATTGCAGAGCGTGATGATGAAGTCGTCTGCACGACCGGTGGATATGATGGTGTCTACGATGACATTCACGTAGGCTGCCTTGTCGGTGTCGTCCGTGCGCTCGTGAAGCAGCTCCTGGATGATATAACTGAAATCATGGGGGAGTGACTTGCGAACTTTGGAACGGGTATATTTGCTGGATACATCGCGGCAGACTTTGACGAGTTGATGGATCGTGATATGGTACCAGTCGTCAATATCGGTTTCACTGGCCTTGATGAGTTCCAGTTTCTGTTCAGGATAATAGATCAGTGTACAGAGTTCCTTCTTTTCCGTCTCCCGTATCTCATTGCCGAAGAGTTCACCGACCTTACGTTTGATGTTGCCGGATGCATTCTTCAGTATGTGCTGGAAAGCATCGCTTTCGCCATGGATATCAGCAAGGAAGTGCTCCGTGCCTTTCGGCAAGTTCATGATGGCTTCCAGATTGATTATCTCTGTGGAAGCATCAGCTATATTGGGGAAAGACTGCGCCAGCAGATTCAGGTAATGCATGCGGAAGGGCGCCTCGAATTTCTTTTCTAGTTCCTTGTCTTGTGTCATAATTCTCTGTGTCATTATATGGTTGTATCCATGGATCCATGGATTTATATTTTATGCTGTGTAAATATCATCGTTTCAATTCTCCTTGCCGACCTGTCATTGAGCAGCGGGAGCGGGTGATAACCTTCTTCCAGCATGGTGACCCTACTGAGTACGGCCATCATACGGGCAGCAAATTTATCGAGATGGTCGATGCTCAGCTGTTCCTGAAGTTCCTCTTCATTGGATTCGTGGGCACGTATCTCACCATCGAGTTCTATGAGTTGCGACAAACTCAGTTTCCCCTTTCGGTACTGTTTATGCAGAAACCTAAAAGTGGCCATCAGTCGTTCATTCTCATTGACGAACGAGTTGCCGATGACCGATTCGATACTGGGCGGCTGCTGAAAATGTGTGGGGAGATAATAAGGAATCTCCTCCGGAAAAATGTCTGGAGCCTCCAGATAAAGCAGTGACATACCGTGGAGGAAGGTATCAATCACACCTTCATGCTGAGCCATGAGCAACAGTTGTCGCCAGGTATGCAGGTCGGCCGGTTTGTCAAGAGTGGTAATCCATCGGGCATCATCGGCAATACCGACTTTCATGATACTCGAGAATGTATGTCGGGTGCGCTCGTCCATCAGCGCATACACATCGCTGCTCATCACCTTCCGATAGATATCCATGTGCTGGGCGGCAGCCTCCTCGGGGGTGATGGATTTGGTAATGAGCGGGTTACGGATAATCTCAACTCTGGGATTCCATTCCAGTTTCTGCATACATTGCTGTTCCATGCTTCCCATGACAATCACCGTATAAGCGCGCTTGACGATATTACGCTGATAGAGAGCCAGTTTAGGAAGTTTTTCTGTGACGAAACGGTCATGGATAATCCATGGCTCCAGTTCGCCATGTGGGGAGATGACGATACGTACCCCCAGATGGATGGCCTGACTGACCACCCGCGAGGCACCCGTCCACCAGCATCCGTGAAGGTGGAGAATATCCGGACGGTCATGTTTGAGTTGTTTGCGCACCTCAGACAGGCTGGATGTGGAGACAACTACGGCATCATCGCTACTGATGCTGCTGACAAGAAGACTGACGAACTCAGCTGTGTCGGCATTATTCTTGGGGTATATATGCAGAATTTTAATCATCTCTCTCTGTATAATCCGTTATTTTATACTACCTTCTGCCGTCATCTGCGGATGAAGTCATATTTATCTGCATGCGCATGGCGAATCAGGTGCCAGACATGTTGCCAGACGATACGCCATTCCATCCACGGAATGAGCATGGCAGGAATGGACTCGCCAAACTTGCGTGCCGTATGACTGCCGATGATGGCACGGAGAGCGTATGCCAATATGAAGGCAAAGACTGCAGCACCCAGTACCAACCAATCCTGACGGATGGCACCATAGATGATGCCTGCCAGTTGGGTAAGGAGTGCCAGATGGAGACAGCATGTATCCGTGTTGCATAAGCATCGCCATGATGCTGAACGCCGGAGATGTTTACGGGTCTCCATATAAAAGAGGTGTTCATTGAGCCACTCACGGTGAGTAGGTTCGGTGGTCTGTCGGAGCTGAGCCTCCGGTTCTGCTGCAATGGCGACACGACCGGTCTCCGCATATTCATTGACCAGAAAGTCATATTCACCGCGCAGGTATTTCAAGTTGCGCAGGAATCCGTTGTGCTGAATAAACAACTGTTTGCGGAATGCCAGATTCCGGCCATTGTAACGGTATGCCTGTTTCCTCTGGGCACGACGAAGACAGTAAAGGGCCGTCTGCAGGCGTTCGAACCGCCAGAAATGAGCCTTCCAGTCTGTGGCATAATTGGTATATCCCAACACCATGTCCGTGCTGTCGTTGCAGTGGGCAGCTATTGTCTCCAACCATTTATCTGTAGTCGGTTCACATTCAATGTCAGTGATGATAATCCACTCATACTTAGCGGCTTTGATGCCAACCGTAAAAGCTAATTTCGTTCTGCTCAAGTAATGACTCGACTCAGGAATGAAGGTGGTGTAAAGGTTGGAATACCGCTGACTGAGTCGCTTTAATATATCCTCCGTCTCATCATCAGCAGACTTGTTGACTACGACAACCTGGAAATCCCCGTCGTACTGCTGGTCCAGAATTTTGGGCAGGTTGCGCTCCACCTCATCAGGTTGATCGTGTACAGCGAGAATGATAGAGAAAGAGGGATGCGGGGCATCCTCCTCTTTCTCTTCAATAGGACTGACGGCGGGTGTACGGAAGAAAGCGCTCATCAGTGGGGTTATGATTGCCAATACAATGAGTATGGCGCAAATAATAGCTGTGTAAATAATCATTTCAACGTGTAATTATCTCAGTTCATCGCTTGTATAACCCTGAGGCAACTTGCGACAATTATAGCCGGAAGCCATGATTTCTCCGTAAGCTCCGGCAGAACGAATCGCCATCAGGTCACCACGATGACTGGTGTTCAGATCCACTTGTTTGGCAAACACATCACTCGACTCACAGATAGGACCTACCACATCGTAAGTGTCCGGCTGTTCATCGCTGGAGATGTTCTCTATCTTATGATAGGCCTGATACAGGGCAGGACGAATGAGATCGGTCATGCCGGCATCCACGATGGCAAACTTCTTGACGGCACCTTCCTTTATATATAAGGTACGCGTAATCAGAGAACCACACTGAGCTACCACAGCGCGTCCCAGTTCGAAGTGGACCTTCTGTCCCGGACGCAGGCGCAGATGACGGGCGTATGTATCGAAGTAAGCCTTGAAATCGGGTACAGGTACACGATTGGGGTGCTGGTAATCGATGCCCAGACCTCCGCCTACATTGATGTTGTCCACCCGGATATGATGGCGCTCCAACTGATCCTGCAATTCATTGATACGATTGCAGAGAGCCTCGAAATCACCCATGTCCAATATCTGGGAACCAATATGGAAATGCAGTCCCACAAACTTGACATGCGACATCTTCTGGGCATGTTCTATCACCTCTTCCATATCACGCATGGCGATGCCGAATTTGTTTTCGGCCAGTCCCGTGGTGATATTGGCATGTGTATGGGCACCCACATTCGGATTGATGCGGAAAGCTACATGTGCCGTCTTTCCTTTTGCCTCAGCCAGTTCATTGATGACCTCCAGTTCAGGTACGCTCTCCACATTGAAGCAGAAGATATCTGAGTCGAGGCCCAGATTAATCTCCCAGTCACTTTTTCCTACACCTGCATAGACGATTTTCTCAGCAGGGAATCCAGCATCAATGGCTGCCTGTATCTCACCACCACTCACACAGTCGGCACCCAGATCAGCCTCACGGATAATCTTCAGAATCTTCGGGTTGGCATTGGCTTTGACAGCATAGTGAACCACGAATTCTTCATGTCGTCCGGCCTCCTGCCGGATGGTGCGCAGGGTGGTGCGCAACAGTTCCGCATCATAGTAATAGAATGGTGTCTCCATTCTGCGGAACTTCTCTATCGGAAATATTCCTTTCATACAATCTCCTTTTATTATGTCTTTGTGTTTGTATTGTGTTAACTTTCTATTTTTTTGTTCATAGGAACGCTACCAACTAGTCATGGAAAAGCGTGTCACTCAGACTCTGGAGTGCCCGTTTCTTGTCATCTTTGCTGATCAGGAAGGAGATGTTGTAATTACTTCCGCCATAAGAAATCATACGTACAGGGATATCCTTCATGGCATCGGTAGCCAGTGTCTCGAAGCCCACATTGCTCCAGTCCAAGTCGCCTACAACACAGATGATACACATATTCTTATCGACGGTGACGGTTCCATATTTCTTCAGTTCGTCTACGATATCATTCAGATGGGCATCATTATCGATACTCATGCTGACACCCACCTCTGAGGTACATACCATGTCGATGGCTGTCTGATAGCTCTCGAATATCTCGAATACCTTGCGGAGGAAACCCGTAGCAAGAAGCATGCGACTACTCTTAATCTTAATGGCGATGATATTATCTTTGGCTGCTACAGCCTTGATCTTTCCTTTTTCCGTCGAATTACTGATCGTGGTACCTTCTGCTGTGGGTTCCATGGTATTGAGTAATTTCACGGGGATGCCGGCATATTTAGCTGGTTGCACGCAGGTAGGGTGCAGAATCTTGGCGCCGAAATAAGCCAACTCCGCAGCCTCTTCGAAATGAAGTTGATGAACAGGTGACGTGTGGTCCACTACACGTGGGTCATTATTATGCATACCATCAATATCCGTCCATATCTGGATTTCCTCGGCTGGTATGGCAGCACCAATCAGGGATGCGGAATAGTCACTGCCGCCACGCTGCAGATTGTCTATCTCGCCGTAAGCATTGCGGCAGATGAATCCCTGAGTGATATATACCTGGGCATCCGGATTCTTCTTGAGGACTTCGCCCAGTTTCTCCTTAATATATGCAGGGTCTGGTTCACCATTCTTGTCTGTACGCATGAAATCGAGCGCAGAGAGCAGGCAGGCGTTGATACCCTGTTCCTTCATATAATTGGCCACCATATTGGTGCTCATCATTTCACCTTGGGCGACGATGCTTTTCTCCTCAAAACTGGTGAACAGTTCCTTGGTAAAGGAACGCAGATAATTGAATTCACCTTTCAGAAAGTTGCGTGTGTTCTCGCGCCATTCATCTGTAGAGTAGAGTTCCTCTACATGTTTCATATATTTCTGCTCCAGTCTGTTGATGACCTCATTGGCACCTTCTGGGTTCTTCTTATAGAGATAATCAGCTATCTCAACCAGAGAGTTTGTCGTGCCGGACATAGCAGAGAGTACGATGAAAACTTGCTCTCCTGATGTTGTTACTAGATTTGTTACGCTCTTCATGCGCTCCGGTGATCCAACCGAAGTACCGCCGAATTTCATTACTTTCATAATCTTGTCTATTTTATTTAGTTGTTGTTGTTCCAATTTATACTGAGAGATCTTCACGTGTGGTGTAGTCTTCATCGGGAAGGTCTGATACGGTGGTATGCTCTTCCTGAGATATTTGCTTCTCTTCGTCTAAGATCTTCATTTTATTGTAATTATCCGTAATCTCTTCAAGTTTTCCTTCATGGCATCTATATACGATGCCAGGATACTTCTCAAGCAGCGGAATATTATGTGTGCTCATCACGACGGCTGTACCGGTCTGTGAAATCTGGCGGAGCAGTTCAATAATCTGATTGGCTGTCTCGGGGTCCAGATTACCCGTAGGTTCATCAGCAATGATGATTTTCGGTTTGTTGAGGATTGCCCTGGCGATGGCGATACGTTGCTGTTCACCACCGGAGAGTTCATGAGGCATCTTGTCTAACTTATCAAGCATGCCCACGTCGGTAAGCACATCATTGATGCGCTGGTCTATTTCTGTCTTGTTCTTCCATCCTGTAGCTTTCAGCACAAACTTAAGATTCTTGTACACTGTACGGTCGCCCAGTAACTGGAAATCCTGGAATATGATACCCATCTGGCGACGCAGAGCAGGAATGTATTTCTGTCTGAGTGTGCGCAGATCATGATTGAGCACCGTTGCTTCATCGGCTTCATTGACGGGCAGTTCAAAATAAATGGATTTGAGCAGTGTGCTCTTACCAGAACCCACACGTCCGATGATGTAGATGAATTCACCCTCATCCACATGAATGTTTACATTGCCAAGCACTTGTATACCTTGTCTTTGGCAGATTGTTGCGTTTTTATAATCTATCAGCATGGTTTTTTATCTTGTTTTATCTCTTTATTTCATCGTGCCGTTGGCTTTGGCCTCACGGCGCTTCTTGTCCCAGTTGGGGTCATGGCGCTTCTGCAGTTCTGCGGCTACATCCTCTATGCGGAGACCTTTGCTGGTGAGTAACACAATCAGGTGATACAGCATATCGGAAGCTTCATAGATCAGTTTGTCGTCTGTACCGTTGACTGCCTCGATGACGGTCTCCAATGCCTCTTCACCCACTTTCTGAGCCATTCTGTTTACACCTTTCGTAAAGAGGGAGGTGGTGTAGCTGCCTTCCGGCATTTCTTTATGGCGCTTATTGATGAAGTCCTGCAGTTCTGTGAGGAACTGCATCGGATTTTTTTCATTGGTCTGTCCCCAGCAAGTGTCTGTGCCCTTGTGACAGGTAGGTCCGTCGGGATGAGCCATGACCAGCAGCGTATCATTGTCGCAGTCAACATCGATGCTTACTAAATGGAGAAAATTGCCTGATGTCTCACCTTTCGTCCACAGGCACTGGCGTGAACGGCTCCAGAATGTGACTTTCTTGGTTGTCAATGTCTTGTCCAGTGACTCCTGGTTCATATAGCCTAACATCAGTACATTCTTGGTGTCGGCATCCTGTATGATGGCGGGAACGAGTCCACCGCATTTTTCAAAATCTATATTCATGATGATTGTAATTCTATTTATTCTTTTAATTGTTATTTACTCTGTTATATTCTCACGTTAATGCCTTCGCTGCGCAGATACTGTTTCAGTTCCGGAATGGCAATCTCACCGAAGTGGAATACGCTGGCTGCCAATGCTGCATCAGCATGTCCGAGGGTGAAGGCATCGCGGAAATGTTCTTTGGCCCCTGCACCGCCACTGGCAATAACAGGTATCGACAGATGGTCTGCGAGTTCTGCCAGCGCTTCATTGGCATAACCGGTTTTTACGCCGTCATGGTCCATACTGGTGAACAGAATTTCGCCGGCACCGCGCTCCTGGGCCTCATGCGCCCATTCAAAGAGACCGCGTTCCGTCCGTTCGCGTCCACCCTTCAGGTAGCAATGCCAACCGTCTTCATCCAGTCGGGCATCGATGGCGCAGACACATACCTGAGAACCGAACTGGCGGGTAATCTCCTCAATCAGTTCGGGGCGTTTCACTGCTGCACTGTTGACGCTGACTTTATCAGCTCCGGCATACAGCAGTCGTTCCACATCAGCCAATTCATTGATGCCACCGCCTACGGTGAAAGGAATATTTATCTCCGCTGCCACACGTGTTACCATATCGGTAAAGGTCTTGCGGCCTTCGAAACTGGCAGTGATGTCAAGGAACACCAGTTCATCAGCTCCGGCCTCACTGTAAGCTTTTCCCAGTTCCACGGGGTCACCGGCTTTTCTGAGGTTGACGAAGTTGGTGCCCTTCACCGTCTCTCCGTTCTTCACGTCAAGACAAGGTATGATACGTTTTGCCAGACTCATTGTGCTCTGTATTTATTGATTAACATATCCAGATCTATTTTGCCCTCATAGATAGCTTTACCGAAAACGACGGCAGGGATGCCTTTGCTGTTGAGGTCGTCAATGTCGTCCATAGACGACACACCACCGCTGGCAATGAGATGCAGCTGTGGGTAGGCTGTCATAATCTCCTGGTAGAGTGGAGTGGCAGGTCCCTGTAAGGTACCGTCCTTGGATATCTCCGTGCAGAGTACATTTCTGATGCCCTGGTCAACATATTGACGGAGAAAAGGAAGCAGTTGCTCTGCGGAATCCTCTTTCCAGCCATTTATACTGATTTTCCCGTTGCGTACGTCAGCACCCAGTATCATGCGGTCTGCCCCGTAGCGTCCCATCCACTCAATGAAGAGTTCGGGATGTGTCACGGCGATGCTTCCCACTGTGACCATGGATGCGCCATTATCAAAGGCTTTCCGGATGTCATCATCAGTCTTGATACCACCACCGAAATCAACTTTCAGATGGGTAGCTGTCGTGATGGCATGGAGTACCTTTTCATTGACGATATGTTTGGACTTGGCGCCATCCAAGTCGACCACATGCAGGCGTTCAAATCCCATATCCTCAAATCGTTTTGCAACTTCAGCAGGATTCTCAGCATATACTTTCTTCTGTGTGTAGTCTCCTTTGGTGAGTCGTACACACTTACCTTCGATGAGGTCTATGGCAGGTATTAATTCTATCATTTGAGTTCCAGAAAGTTTTTGATGATACGTTCTCCCACGTTTCCACTCTTTTCTGGGTGAAACTGTGTGGCATAAAAATTATCTTTATGTAATGCGGCACTATATGGCTGAATATAGTCGGCTGTAGCGACAGTATCCTTGCAGAGCGGCACATAATAGCTGTGCACAAAGTAGACATAAGGGTGCTGAACTCCATTGAAGAGAACATTGTCACCCGGTGCCGGCGTAATCTCATTCCAGCCCATACAAGGCACTTTGTCCTCATGCTTCTGAGGCTGGAAGCGCTTGACATCCACATCGAAGATACCGATGCAGTCGGTATCACTCTCCTCAGAATGTCGGCACAGCAGTTGCTGACCTACACAGATGCCCAATACCGGCTGACGAAGTGAACGGATCAACTCGTCTAACTTATGTTCACGCAGATAAGTCATCGTGGTGCGTGCTTCACCTTGGCCTGGAAAGAGTACGCGGTCTGCCTTACTGAGAAGTTCTGCATCGTCAGTAAGGATCGGTTCGATACCCAGACGCTTCAGTGCATTGACCACTGAATAGATGTTGCCTGCATTATATTTTACGATAGCTACATTCATACGTTCTTGATTAGCTGAAAATGATGGTCTTGTTGTGGTAGGTAAGAATCTTGCGCTCTATGTGTTTGGCCACAGCTCTGGAAAGAACAATCTTTTCCAGGTCCTTACCTTTACGCACCATGCTTTCCGGCGTGTCTTTATGGGAAACGCGCATCACATCCTGTTCGATGATAGGACCGGCATCCAAATCAGCAGTCACGTAATGACTGGTGGCGCCGATAATCTTCACACCTCTCTCCCATGCCTGATGATAAGGTTTGGCACCGATGAAAGCAGGAAGGAAAGAGTGGTGGATATTGATGATGTGATTGGGATAACTCTGAATCATCTCATCGCTGATAATCTGCATGTAACGGGCCAGGACGATGAAGGTGATCTTCTCTTTCTTGAGCAATTCCATCTCTGCCTGTTCCACTTCAGCTTTGTTGGAATGGTCTTTCTTGATGCTCCAGACATAATATGGGATACCGAACTGCTCTGCTACATAGCGCAGGTCATTGTGGTTACTGACGATACAAGGAATGTCCACATCGTACTCGCCCGCCTTCCAGCGTGCCAGCAGGTCATACAGACAGTGACTCATCTTACTCACAAAAATAGCCATTCTCGGGCGGTTGTCACTGAAATACAAATTACAGTTCATCTCATAGCGCTGTGCATACAGTGTATCGAAGTACTCTTTGATTTTCTCTCTGGGAATTAAAAAAGTGTCCAGCTCCCATTCGATACGCATAAAAAAGCTTCCGTCCTGTCGGTCGACATACTGGTCCAGGTAAACAATGTTTCCCTGATTATCGGTGATAAACTTGGTCACCTCTGAAATGATACCCGGTTGGTCTGGGCAGTGCAGAAGCAAAATTGCTGTTGGTTTCATTTTTATATCTCGTTTTTGTGTTGGTTTTCTAACTTTTTATCTGTTCATTCAACGTGCAAAGATATAAAAAAAATCCCATATAATACATCATTATATGGAATTTTTAGATATTCTACGATTTTTAGAATCTATAAATCAATCGTCTTTGTCGGATAATTTGAGTATGATACTGGTTGCTCCGATTGTAAATAAGGAACCATCTTCCAGTACGCGGCGTTCCTTGTCGCCCAGTATCTGGTTATCCACAAACGTCCCCGTGTAACTAGGTCCATCCCTCAGTATGTATTTGAGATTGCCTTTTTTGTCACGACTTACATTGATGATGCAATGGTGCATATCAATACTGGGGTCGACTGTCTCGATAGGGGTGTTGGCGGTGCTGCCTTTCATGTAGCGGCCAATCACATTGTCACCCATTTTCAATGGAATGACTTGTTTGTAATGGAATACATTTTCTATGACTACAATGGAGCCCAATCCGTAAGCATTGGCATCTTCATTGATGTTTTCTTCTTTGCGAGTAGCTTTTAATTTGGATACGCCCATGCGGATGCCAAACTGCTTGCCGCACTCGGGACACTCAAAAACAAGCGACTGCCCTTCCTGGTATTTGGTTTCGTCGAATGTAATATAATTATCACATTTCGGACATCTTACTCTTTTCATATCTTGATAGAAAAATAGGTGCTTAGTCGTTTACCTGATATACCCATGTATCAGAAAAATCAGCACGATGATGGAGTCTGCTTACCTGATGGTATGCCTCTGATTCTGTATCGTAAGCGCCATAAATTACGCGGACGACATGATTGTGGACATATACACGTGTATCTTTGTATCCTTTGTCTCTCATCTCTTTGGCAAAGATCTCCGCATTCTTCTTCGTCACATGGCTGGCCAGAACCAGACAATAGTAATTATCCGATGTCTTTGCTATTTCATGGGATTTCATCTGGACGGAGTCCTGAACGGCTTTATTCTGTCTGTATATATCTGCCTTCTTATCGGCTGGCTTGAATTTCTTGACATCCTTCTTGACGCTGGTATCAGTAGGAATGATACTTGCATTATTTATGCGCGCCATGGAAGAGAGGTTGGCTTCCTCACTGTTGTATATGGGTGATGAGAACAAGAAGAAGCAGATGATGGCAACAGCTGAAGCCACCACATTACGTATCCAGGAATATTTGATCGTCACACCATCGGCATGGTCGTCATCAGCCTGTCGGTCGCCTATATTCACAATCTGAGCTGTGTCTTCTGCAGGTGCGGCAGAGGTATCTGCCGTTTCACTTCCTTCTGCAGCAATCTGCTGTCTCTTTATAGAATGTTCGTGCGTGTGTACACTCTTATTGTCGAGTATACGTTCTTGTACAAAACTATCTGCAGAAGCGTCGGCTTTCTCCACTGTATCTTCACTTTGCAATGCTTTGTATTCAAAACTGCTTAAACCATAAAGTGATGGTGTCAGGATGCCTGCCTCACAAGGTTCAAATACATATTTGCCGTCTTCATTCAGCCGCAGCGTGCCGATATCATTCAGCTCGTAAAAGCCTTCGTTGGTCAAGCGCTGCTTTAATTCGTTCACCTCATCTTCAATTCTTCTGATTGCTTCTGGATAACTGATGTCGTAAGCTTCGATATATGATTGAGCCAGTAAGTGGTCATTCAGAGTCTTGAGCTGAGGATTAAATCCGAGAGAGCGGAGCGGCGGCAAGAACAAATGGTCCCCGTCGTCGTAACGTGCATCTATATGGTGAGCTACGAACCCACCCAAATCAGGCACGATTACACAATCATTGCTTAAAAGCAAGATTTCAATATGTCTTTCTAATTCAATCACGATGCAAAATTACAATTTTTTGTCGACATACACAAATTTAAAAGGCTATAAAAAGTGCACAAAAACAAAAAAAATTTTTTTTATTCGGATATATTTACTACTTTTGCAGAGAAATAAAGTTTTTATTTAAAACTATGGAATATAAAGAGACTGATATTAAGGGAGTTTTTATTCTCGAACCTCGTGTGTTTAATGATGACCGCGGATACTTTATGGAGGCTTGGAAACAGGCGGACTTTGACGAGCATGTAAAGCCCACCCAATTCATTCAGGACAATGAATCCAAGTCCAGTTATGGTGTCCTGCGTGGTCTCCATTATCAGCAAGGTGAATTCTCACAGGCTAAACTGGTACGCGTGATTAAAGGTAAGGTACTGGACGTTGCTGTTGATATCCGCAAGAGTTCACCTACCTTCGGCAAGCATGTGATGGTAGAGCTGAGTGAAGACAACAAACGGCAGTTCTTTATTCCCCGTGGTTTCGCTCACGGATTCCTTGTACTCAGTAAGGAGGCTATCTTTACCTATAAAGTTGATAATGTATATGCTCCCAAGGCAGAGGCCAGCATCCGCTGGAATGATCCTGAACTGAACTTGAAATGGCCTATAGATCCTAAAGATGTACTGACCAGTGAGAAAGATCTCCAGGCGTGCACCTTGAAAGAGGCTGACGTGTTTGATTAACGATATTCCTTTGGTGAACATATAAACCTTTAAATTAACGATTATGAACATAGCGATAGTTGGCACGGGATACGTAGGACTCGTTTCGGGTACTTGTTTCGCAGATACAGGTGCAACTGTAACTTGTGTGGACGTGGATGCTGAAAAAATCAAGCGTTTGCTGAACGGCAATATTCCTATATATGAACCAGGTCTGGACGAACTTGTTCTGAAGAATGTAAAGGCGGGAAGACTGAAGTTTACTACTGACTTGGCTTCTGTGCTGAATGACCAGGAAATCGTATTCTCTGCTGTGGGTACTCCACCTGATGAGGATGGAAGTGCTGACTTGAAGTATGTGCTTCAGGTGGCAAAGACGATAGGTGAAAATCTGAATCGCTACTTGGTGGTTGTTACGAAGAGTACAGTACCTGTGGGCACAGCCAGCAAGGTGCGAAATACGATAGAAGCTGAACTGAAGCGCCGTGGTGTGGATGTTCCTTTTGATGTGGCAAGCAATCCGGAATTTCTGAAAGAGGGCAGTGCCATCAAGGACTTCATGTCACCTGACCGTGTGGTGGTAGGCGTGGATAGTCAGCAGGCAGAAAAAACTTTAAAGAAACTCTATAAACCGTTCTTGCTCAATAATTTCCCACTTATATTTATGGATATTCCTTCGGCAGAAATGACCAAATATGCTGCTAATTCCATGTTGGCTACCCGTATTTCATTTATGAATGATATAGCCAATCTGTGTGAACGTGTAGGAGCTGATGTGAACTCTGTGCGTGCAGGTATCGGGGCAGATAGCAGGATAGGAAGGAAATTCCTCTATGCTGGATGCGGATATGGTGGCAGTTGTTTCCCAAAGGATGTGAAAGCGCTGATTAAGACCGCTGATCAGAACGGTTATTCCATGGAGGTGCTGAAAGCTGTGGAACGGGTCAATGAACATCAGAAGGGTGTGCTCTTCGAAAAAATACTGCATGCCTTTGCGGATGAGTCATTGCAAGGAAAGACGGTAGCCTTATGGGGACTCTCATTTAAACCGGAGACGGATGACATGCGTGAGTCAACAGCACTGGTCATGATCAAGAAGTTGACAGATGCAGGTTGTACGGTCCGCGTGTATGATCCTATTGCCATGGATGAATGTCGCCGACGCGTGGGTGATACGGTGATTTATTGTCATGATCTGTATGAAGCAGCGCTTGGTGCAGATGCACTCTTGTTACTCACGGAATGGAAGGAGTTCCGATTGCCTACCTGGGGCGTCTTGAAGAAGACGATGAATCGTCCGCTGGTCATAGACGGTCGTAATATTTTCGATGAAGAAGAGCTCAATGAGAATGGTTTTGAGTATCACTGCATAGGAAAATAGTAATTTATGAATGAAATGATATGGTAAATAAATGATGAATGTCAAAATCCCTTTTATAGCAATTATTCTTATCATGGCAGTATCAAGTTGCCGTGACAGGAAAACGGCAGCGCCAGAGAGAGAAGAAAATACGCAGGCTAAAGCTTTGCTACAGGGTATATGGGTTGATGAAGAATCCAGTGAGGTGGCATTCAAGGCTATGGGCGATACCATCTTCTATCCTGATACCACCAGTATGCCGGCTTATTTCCGTATCTTTGGTGACTCCCTGGTACTCGGTGCCAATCAGGATGAAGACAAGTATCTGATTGTCAAGCAAGCTGCGCATATTTTCTGGTTTAAGAATCAGAATGGCGACATGGTGAAACTCGTGAAAAGTGACAACCCGAGTGATGCACTTGAGTTTAATCATAATCGGCCTCATGTGATGAATTACACACAGGTGATCAAGCGTGACACGGTGGTGATGTATGAGGGTGAGCGACACCATCTCTATGTGGCTATCAATCCTACTAAATACAAAGTAATCAGTACCCATTATAATGATGACGGCGTATCCGTGGACAATGTGTATTACGACAACATCATTCACATCAGTATCTTTAAGGGAGCTCAGCAGTTGTTCTCACGTGATTTCAGTAAACAGATGTATGCATCCAAAGTGCCTGCGCATTTCCTGGAACATGCCGTGTTTACCAATATGGAATATGAGCGTGCTGATGCTCAGGGCTTCCATTTTAATGCTACGTTGTGTATTCCTGATGTGGCCAGTTGCTATTTGGTCGCTACCACCATCAGCAAAGAGGGCCAAGTAAAAATGGAACTGAAGGAGTATTAATCCTCAGTTCCATTTTTACTTGATACTTATCTTATTCAGGGTGATAGCCTATTTCTGGTCTATCCACGCATCCAATATTTTCCTAGCAATACTCAGTTTCTCCGGTATCTGTGGCAGGTGATCTTTCGTAAACCAGGCACCTTTAGATAATTCTTCTCTCTGTAAGTGAATGTCACCACTTTCATAGTCGGCATGATATCCCACCATCAGCCCACATGGATATGGCCAGGGCTGAGAACCGAAGTATTTCAGATTCTTGATGGTCAGTCCGGTTTCCTCCATCACTTCACGGTGTACGGCTTCTTCTAGTGTCTCTCCCGTTTCTACGAAGCCTGCCACAAGGCCATAGAAATCTCCTTTGAAGTTACGGGCATGTACCAGTAGCACTTCATCATCTTTGTGTACGAGGACGATGATGGCAGTGGCCAATTGTGGCCATACCTCTTTTCCGCACTGAGGGCATTTCTTACTGATTTCCGTACTCATCTCCATCGGTGAACCACATACGCCGCAATATTGGGTATTTTGGTTCCAATAGAGTATTTCTGCGCATTTGCCAGCTTTCTGATAGTCTTGCAGAGGCAGTTTGTAATAACTGGGTCGCAGTCCGCACATTTCATAATGCGGATCAGAGGTGATGGGCATGTCAATATGGTAGGTGATAACTTCTTCGCCGTCAGGCATCGTCACCGTCATTTCTTGTGTCCATGGTTTCAGTTCGGTAGGAGCCTCACCTTCGGGGATGGAATATTTACCTTGTTCATCCTTTTTGAGGAGGATGTCACTTTTTAGAAAAACGAAATATCTCATTTTCTTTTTATCTTTAGTTAATCGCCGAATATCAAGTGTCTATCTCTCTTCAATGCTGGCTGAGCCCAGTCTTCCGGTACAAATTTCCAATTATTGTTCGGCTGTGGATTTACAGTATGTAACTTTTCTATCTCTTTGGTGATATAGTAGCGTTGGTCCAGTTCACTTTGATAGACGATTCTTTTTTGGATGGAGTCTTTCGGAATACCAGCTCCTTTGGTAAGCAGTTCTCCGCCGCCATTGCCGCGATAACTGTTCATGACCACCTTATACCATTTGTGAGCGTCAAACGGTTGACCGTTGCTCATTTGCAGGATGTTTACTTTGTGTCCGTTTCCTTTGGTCACATCGACTTCATAATCGATACCAGCCGCACTATCAAAATTGAATGTGAGATTTTTAAATCCGCAACGCTGATTATCGTTCATCGCATCATTATCAAGCAGCATAATGTGGTCATCTTTGCTGTGCATGGTGTTCACCCATAGGTCGTAACTCATTTCCAGCAGTTTACGTACTTCCTCACCAGTCATGTTGAGTACATACAACCTGTTTTCAAATCTGTAAAGCGTAAACATGTCGGCCATCGTCACATTACCAGCATTGATCTGCGAGTCGAAGGTTAGGGGGGCGTTCAGACTGATGTCTGCGCCTGTTATATCCAATTGGATGTTATGGATGAAATCGATGAATGAGGAACTTCCAAAGAAACAGTCACGTGTATGAACGGGGGAGGAGAATACGCCAATCTTGCGGTCTACATACTTCTTCACGCTGTCTATGTCAGCCTGGAACGTCCTGTCATATTCCTTATCGGGTTCCTCATTGCAGATGTTGACCAGTTTGCCTGTTATGTCTTTGCTTGCTACCTTACCATTTCTGATGGTCAGATGAATATTGGCATCAGCTACATTTATGGCATTGTTGGATGGGTCCAGACAAAGAACCTTGTGTCCATAGTTATTAGTCACGATGGTATCACGTCTGCAATGGTCATGGCCGAAGATAATCATATCGAAGCCATCCACCTGCCTGGCCACATCTTTTGCCTCATCCTCATGTACATCAAGAGTGGTTATACCACCTTCCCATCCACTGTGAAAGAGTCCGATGATGACGTCAGGGTGTTCTTTCTTCTTGATGATATCTATCCACTTTTTGCTGCTGCTCACGATGCTTTCAAATCGGAGTCCCTGCCAGATACTCTCATTGAGCCAATTGGGAATAGCAGCTGTGAGCATACCCAGAACCGCCACCTTTGCTCCTCCTTTATGAAGAATGGTATAAGGTTTCGTGTAGGGTAGACCCGTTGCCGTGTTGATGATATTGGCACCGAGTACAGGACAATTGAGGTCTTTCACCCATTTATCATACACGTTGTGACCGGTTTCTATATCATGATTACCGAACGCCTGTGCGTCATACTTCAGATAGTTCACCACCTTTGCCGCGATATTCGGTTCTTTGGTCTTGATGAAGTTAGTATAATAACATACGGGTTGGCCCTGCAGGATATCTCCGTTTTCCAACATGATTACCCTGTCACCATATTCCTTCCTCAGACGGTTGATATAAGTGGAAACCCTGGTAAGGGTACCTTTCATCGGTCCCCCCTTAATAAAATCATAGGGGAAGAAGCAACCGTGTACGTCCGTAGTTGCAATTACCTTCAAGTTTATCTCTTTATTCTTGTTCACTTTTATTGTCTGGTTACTTGCATGGGCAGTGTATCCCACCAAGATGCCTACAGCAAGTGTCAACATCCATTTTGTATTCATACGCTCATCTATTCTTTTCTATTTGAGTGCAAACTTACATAAAAAATACGATTTACATGCAAGATGAATTAAAAAAAACATGTTTGCGAAAGAAAAAGCAGTTATCCGCATCATCAACAAGGTGAATTTAAACTTATTGATGGTTCTTCGTGATTATGATTTTTGCAGTTTTATTTGGAAGTCACGTTTTATTTGATTACTTTTGCATCAAATTTATAATCAAAATGCTGAATTTTATATCCTTTGGGAGCGGAAGTAGTGGTAATTGCTATTATCTATACACCGCCACGGATGGATTAATCATAGATACAGGAATAGGAATAAGAACACTCAAGAAGCATTTCAGGGATTATGGTATGCAGATCTCTGACGTGCATCATGTTTTAATTACCCATGATCATGCCGACCATATCAAGTCGGTAGGCAGTTTGAGTCATGATTATCAGTTACCTGTCTATACCACTCGTGACGTTCATATCGGCATTGGTCGCAGTTATTGCGTCCAGCGCAAAATCAGTAGTGACTTGGCTCGTGTCATCGAAAAAGGGGTACCTTTTGATGTAGGTGAGTTTCATGTCACTGCGTTCGGTGTTCCGCATGACAGTAATGACAATGTGGGTTACTGCATTGAAGCAGAGGGTGTGACTTTCTGTATTATTACGGATGCAGGCAGTATGACAGATGAGATGAAGTCGTATATCGGCCGTGCCAATTATCTGGTTATTGAGGCTAATCATGACGAGGAGATGCTTCGTCATGGTCCTTATCCTCAATATCTGCAAGACCGCATACTGAGCGATATCGGTCACATGAGCAATAAAAACTGTGCCAAGCATCTGGCTGAAAACATGACAGAGAAGCTGCGTAAAGTATGGTTGTGCCATCTCAGTGAGGAGAATAATCATCCGGAACTGGCACGAAAGACGGTAGAGAGTATTCTGCGTGAATACGGTATCGTTGCTGGAGTGGATATTCAGTTGGAAGTGCTTAAGCGGAAAATACCCAGTGGAATAGAACATTTGATATAACTAATCAGACTATAAAAACAGTAAATTTTTATGATGACTGATATGGAACAGGAAATTGCAACGTTCTTTAGGAATTTTGCTCTTCGAATTCTTACTTTGGAGCATGTTGACCCGCATGCCCCGCATCAGGTGAAGATGGCACTGCTCAATCATTATGAGGAGATATATCCGGCCTTCACGCTTACCGTATCCTTTCAGAAATATGCCCATACAGTAGATGAGCCTCGTATGATTGAGGCGTACAAACATAATTTCAGTCTGCTGCTCATGGGTAAGTTGCCCGAGTAATGAGATAGCCGGGTGAGGTAAAGATAGAAAATAAAAATGCTCTGTTATTTCATCTCCCGTATTCGCTTGTTTAACAGATTGGTAAATTCATAGTTCTTGAGTCCCCAATGTGGCGCAATCACCCATTCCTGTGGCGATTGAGAAACGAAACGCTCCAAAACTAAATCTTTACGTAATCGTTGGATATATCTGATAATAAGGTCGATATACTCATCTACTGTGTAGAGGTGAAAAGGATTCTGTTCGTATTCTCTGGCTAACTGAGTACCCCTTATGATTTGCAGTTGGTGTAGTTTCAGAACTGTAAGAGGTAATTGGGATACAATCGGTGCCTGTCTTAAACTTTCATCAGGACCTTCTCCAGGAAGTCCCAAGATGATATGTCCTCCAGTGTATATATTTCTCTCAGCCGTATGTTGTATGGCAGTTTGTGCGCAAGCAAAATTATGGCCTCTGTGAATCCTTTTCAGAGTCTCGTCATTCGTACTTTCAATACCGTATTCAACCATCACAAAGGTCTGGCGGGATAAGGTGGCAAGATAGTCCAGCAGTGCATCGTCCACACAATCAGGACGTGTGCCGATTACCAGTCCAACGACATTCTCTTGGGCCAACGCCTCCTCGTACATCTGTCTGAGTTTTTCTATTGGCGCATACGTGTTTGTGAAAGCCTGGAAATATGCCAGGTATTTCATATCCGGATATTTGTGTGCAAAGAAATCTTTACCGTCTGTTATCTGTCGTGCAATACTCTTTTCGCGTTCACAATATGCGGGATTGAATGTACGGTTATCGCAGAAAATGCATCCTCCGGTGCCTATTCTTCCGTCACGATTAGGACAGGAAAAACCGGCATCAATAGAAATTTTCTGAACACGAAAAGGAAATATTCCACGTATCCAAGTACCGTAATCGAGATAAAAGTTATTATTCATATTATTTATTTAACCAACTCTAACCCATATTTATTTTATTTTCCGAAAAAAAACAGTAAATTTAATTAGATACGCTGTATCTTGAGGTAAAAATGAATGAATTCATTTTGTTCTCTGCAAGATTTGCAGTATCTTTGCAGAAATTATATGCATAAAACTATGACAATACAAGAACGACTTAACACTACTGACTGTTTTGCCCGAAATGCGGGAGCACAGTTAGTAGAAGTAGGTGATGGATATGCCATTGCTCAGATGACCGTCACAGAATCCCATCTGAATGGTGGTGGAGTCTGTCAGGGCGGGGCACTTTTCACTTTAGCTGATTTGGCTTTTGCTGCAGTAACTAATCAGGGTGAAAATCTGGCATTCGGTATCCAAAGCAGTATCGTGTTCAGTCAGTCAGCTCATCTGGGTGAAATCCTTACCGCAGAAGCCCGTATGCAGGTACCTCATCATAAACTGCCGTATTGTGAAGTTACGGTATACAATGTACAGAAAGAAGTAATCTGTGTGTTTACAGGACTGGCTTATGTCATGCGCAACAAGAAATTGTAATCGATTAAAAAATAAGAATAAAGAATAAGAATGAAAAAAATTGTAATGATGTGTGCAGTGTTGTTGGCGGTCGCCTCACAGGCAATGGCCGGTGAAAAACTGGACCTGAAAAGTATTACGGGTACAGACTATCGGGAGAATACGATAGCAGATGTGGTGCCCCTTGCCGATGGTGAAAGCTACTCCGCATTGAGTAGTGACAATAAACAGATTGTGAAGTATTCATTTAAAACAGGTAAGAAGGAAGGTGTTATCTTTGATGTGGCTACAGTCCGTGGTGCTCATCTTGATGAGATAGATGGATATAAGATGAGTCCTGATGGGCGTAATATCCTGATTCAGACAGCTACCAATAAGATTTACCGCCGCTCCTTTACTGCCGAGTATTATATCTATAATATTCAGAATAATAAAATGGTGAAACTGAGTGATAACGGTCCTCAGCAGACACCTGTGTTCTCGCCCGACGGCAACCAGATTGCCTTTGTACGCCAGAATAATATTTATCTGATTAAGCTGCTGTATGATAATTCCGAAAGTCAGGTGACTAAGGATGGCAAGTTTAATGAGATTATCAATGGTATTCCTGATTGGGTGAATGAGGAAGAGTTCGCCTTCAACAGTGCAATGGTATTCACAGCTGACAGTAAGCAGATATGCTGGATACGTTATGATGAGTCAAAGGTGATGCAGTACAGTTTCCCGTTGTTCTGCGGTCAGAAACCATCCAAAGAAGAATATAAACTTTATCCTGGTTCCTATACCTATAAGTACCCCAAGGCAGGTGAGGACAATTCCAAGGTCACAGTCTGGAGCTTTGATATCAAATCGCATCAGACTCGACAGCTTCAGGTACCCCTTGATGCAGATGGTTACATACCTCGTATCATCTCTACCAAAGACCCTTCCAAGGTGGCAGTGTACACCATGAACCGTCATCAGGACTGTCTGCGTATTTATATGGTCAATCCACTTTCTACAGTGGCTCAGTTGGTGATAGAGGATCAAGTGAATAAATATATCAAGGATGATGTAGTCAATGATATTAAGATTACCGACCATCATATATTGTTACCTTCAGAGCGAAGCGGATACAATCATCTGTATCTCTATAACCTGAATGGACAACTGGAGCGTCAGATTACCCGTGGTAATTACGAGGTAACCAGTGTGTATGGTTATGATGAGGCTACAGGCGATACCTATTATGGGGCAGATGAAATCAGTCCGATGGATAGACAGGTGTATGTGGCTCATAGGAATGGTAAGACAGACCGCATCACCAGACAGAATGGTTGTAATACTGCAATTTTCTCTCAGAACTATCAGTATTTTATCAATAGCTGGAGTAATCTGAATCATCCATCCGTATATACTATCAATGACAATGACGGAAAGACATTAGTAACACTTGAAGACAATCAGGCACTCGTGGATAAATGGTCGAAGATAGAGACGGGGAAACGTGAATTCTTCCAGTTTACCACTCAGTCGGGCATCACGCTTAATGGTTGGATGGTAAAACCTGCTAATTTTGATGCCAGTCATCATTATCCTGTTATTATGTATCAGTATGGTGGTCCAGGCGACCAGCAAGTACTTGACCACTGGGGTATAGGCATGGCAGGCAGAGGCGCACTCCTTGAACAGTATTTTGCCCAGCAAGGATATCTCTGCGTATGTGTGGACAATCGTGGTACAGGTGGCCGTGGCGCGGAATTTGAAAAATGTACTTATCAGCAGTTAGGATTGCTGGAAGCCAAAGACCAGGTGGAAACAGCCCTGTGGTTGGGTCAGCAGAGTTATGTGGACAAAGATCATATCGGTATCTGGGGATGGAGTTATGGCGGTTGGAATACGCTGATGAGCATGAGTGAGGGCCGTCCTGTATTTGCAGCTGGTGTTGCCATTGCCCCTCCAACGTCTTGGCGCTTCTATGATTCAGTATATACAGAACGTTATATGCGCACGCCAAACGAGAACCCTAACGGATACGATAATATCAATCCAATAGCTCGTGTAAACAATCTCCATGGGGCACTGCTCATCTGTCACGGTCTGGCTGATGATAATGTACATTATCAGAATACGGCAGAATATACAGAGGCACTTGTCCAGGCTGATAAGGACTTCTCTATGAATGTGTATACCAACCGTAATCACAGTATCCTAGGCGGTAATACACGTACTCATCTGTTCCGTCAGGTGTCAAACTGGTTTCATGCACATCTCCAATAAGTAAACAAGGAAACAATAAATTAACGAATATATCAAAACTATAGAACAAATGAAAAAGATGATGACCTTGCTGTTGGTCGGTCTGGTGCTCGGAGCATCGCCAAGTATGGCCAAGGTAAAAAAACAAACTGATCCCAAGCAGTGCTCTACACTGGAAATTATAGAGCAAGTAAACAATCACTGGCAGCTTACTAACAAACCAGAAGTAACTGCCTCATGGGATGAGGCCGCTTACCAGACTGGTAATATGGAGGCTTATAAGCTTACAGGCACTGCTCAGTATCTGGAATATGCTGATAAGTGGGCACGCCACAATAAGTTTTCGGGTGCCCGCGGTACTGACAGAAGCCTGTGGCTCAAAAACTATCAGAAGTATGGCGAGGATGCCAACCACGTACTTTTTGCCGATTGGCAGATATGTTTCCAGACTTATCTGGACCTTTATGAGATGAATCCCAATCCATATAAGATGGCACGTGCCAAAGAAGTGATGGATTATCAGTGCAGTACCCGTGCCACAGATTATTGGTGGTGGGCAGATGCGCTTTATATGGCCATGCCTGTGTTCAGTAAGTTGGCCCGTCTGACTGGTGATAATACTTATTTGGATAAAATGACTGCCTGTTTTCTGCATTCAGATAGTCTGATGTATGATCAAGATGCTCATCTGTACTTTCGCGATGGCCGCTTTGTCTATCCTGCTCATCAGACTGATGCCGGTAAGAAAGACTTCTGGGCACGTGGTAACGGATGGGTATTGGCAGCCTTTGCTAAAGTGCTGCAGGATATGCCCGCTGGATATGTGCATCGCAGTCTGTTCGTACAACGTTTCCAAAGTCTGGCAGCTGCTGTGGCACAGTGCCAACAAAAAGAAGGTTACTGGACTCGTTCGATGCTGGATGCCAAACAGGCAGAAGGCCCAGAAACCAGTGGTACTGCCTTCTTTACTTACGGTCTGCTTTGGGGCATGAATCATGGACTTCTGGATGAGGCCACCTATCTGCCCGTAGTCAATAAGGCTTGGAAATATCTTACAGGTAAGGCCCTCCAGCCTGATGGAAGTGTAGGTTATGTACAGCCCATCGGCGATAAAGCTATCAAGGGTCAGCAGCTAAGTGCACAGAGTACTGCAAATTTCGGTACAGGCGCTTTCCTCCTGGCTGCCTGCGAGAAGGTGCGTTTTGACAATCGTGCTGCTGCAGCTGATTATCAAGTTACTGTGACCAATAACAGTAAGGAACTGCGCCAAGAAGTAGTGGAACTGGATGCTAAGACCATCTATCAGAAGATGGGAATTGATGGTGGTCGCCAGTTTATCGTGCTTAATGCACTTGGACAACAGGTACCTTATCAACTTACATATGATGGTAAGGTGCTTATTGAAGTTTGTGTGCGTCCTGGTGGCGTTGCAGATTTTACATTCCGTAAAGGTAATCCTAAACAGTTCAAGAATGCAGTTTATGGCCGTCAGTATCAGGAACGTGTGGATGATATCGCCTGGGAGAATGACCGGTGTTCTTTCCGCATTTATGGACCGGCACTGCAACGTACTGGTGAGGATGCTTACGGTACTGACGTATGGCTCAAAAATACACCTGACTTGGTGAATGAACAACGCTATTATACAGAAGATTATTATAAACCTATCATTGCCAATTATCGCAAGACAGGTAGGAAGGCTTCAGGTGATTCATTGGAGTTTATTACCAGTTATCACCTAGACCAGGGATATGGACTTGACTGTTATAAGGTAGGTCCTACATTGGGTTGTGGTGCCCCTGCACTGATGGATGGTGACAATCTCATCATGCCTTATTGTTATAAAGACTATCAGATATTGGATAATGGTCCGTTGCGCTTCACCGTACAGGTAAATTATAATCCCGCTACCATCAAAGGGCAGGAGAATGTAGTGGAACACCGTATCATCAGTCTGGATAAGTGCTCCAATTTTAATAAGTACACAGTATGGTATGATAATCTCACATCACCTGTGAGCTTTGCTTCAGGAGTAGTCATTCATTCTGAAGATACTGAGAGTGTGGAATTGGCCAATAACTATATAGCTTATGCCGATCCTACGGATAATCCCAAAGGACAGAACTTCCAGATATTCGTTGGCGCCCTCTTCCCCAATGGCGTGACACAGACCAAAACACTCATGTATCAGAATCCAACCCGTGGCAATGCTGGTCATGCGCTTGGTATCGTCAATAATTACAAAGGTGAAAAATACACCTACTATGCAGGTTCTGCATGGAGCAAGTATGAATGTCGCACGATGGAAGAGTGGAAAGCTCGTATTGCCTATTTCCTGAATGGATTGCAGCAGCCGCTTGTTGTGAAATAGCTTCATTATCATCAAATAAAAAAAGAAGAGCTTCTTATCACGAGAAGCTCTTCTTTTTATTTAGTCAGTCTGATATTATTTCAGCCAGATTTTTCCACCTTTTATATATAAACCGTGTTGCGGAGGTTCTTGCAGACGAACCCCTTGCAACGAATAATACGAATCAGAGGCAGGAGAATTCGTCGTTACGATACTGATGGCAGCATTTGTATGACCGCCACAGAATTTGAAGGTAATGGTACCATCTGCAGCTTCCTGAATATCCGTAATTGGTTTATTCATATTATTGCCTGTATATACACTGGCCATTCCCGTCAGTTCCGTCACTCCTTTTACACCGGGGAACGGGTCACCTGCCAGTTCGTTTTGGTAGAGTGCATTCGTGAATATCTTTCCTCCGTAGTGAGCCAACAATAGTTTGTTGATGGCTATATGGGTGGTGTCTACATTACTGCTGCTCAGTGGGGTGGAGTTGTAGCTGAACATGATTGGCACTAGCATCGTATCAGCTGCCAGTACATGATATCGAGGGTGTCCGGCCGTATTGTTGACCATCGAACCCAGTACAAAAGAATTGTCACTGTAATCGATGTGTGTCACCAACATGCCATGTCCGTAACCTGTATAGTTCCATCCCCGCTTCTGAATATTCTCTATCATATAGTATTCATTTCCGGTTGCATCGTGGTCATTGAGTATGCGGTAAGCTTTCCCGCCTTCACTCACAGGAGTCAAGGCAACATCCGCAGCATCCTTGAGCGTATCTATCGTCATCCATCCCATACGCTCTCGTTCCCATGCCGTGTATTCACAGGGACGATAACCGTTGTTGTTGTATTCAGCCAGATCCATCAAGTCCCATCTGTCCATGTTTTGGTTGATGCTCATGTAGGCGGTAGTGCCACTGCTAGGATAAAGGTCGGGTAATCCCAGACAGTGACTGAACTCATGGCAGAATAGACCGATGCCATTGATGTACTTTTTCTTGTGTTGGGCGGAAATTTCCGGACCATAGTTCAGTTCATTGATGGCAGCGAAACGGCATATTTTCTTCCCATTGTATGTATTGGAGAGTGATACAGTTCCTGATTTTGGCCAGAAGTATTCTGTATGTGTGGCATTCATGCTTTCAGGATACCCCGCATAGATGACGCATACTGCATCAACATTGCCGTCATTGTTACTGTCATATTGGGAAAAGTCAAGGCTGTCTTTTGCTTTTTCAACGGCATCGCCCATAAGGGCTGAATAATTTTCAGTTGCGCCGTAGTAGGCACTGCTCTGTGACAAAGTCACAGGTCCCACCACATCAAACTGTGGTACGAAAGTGCCGTTGCTCATATCGCTGAAGTATCGTGCCACGCTTCCGTAGTTATTATCCATTACAGGGTCAGTCTGCCAGTTATAGTAACTCTTTTGGTTTAAATATTGATTGAAAGCGGCTTTCGGGTTAGCTACCGAAAATACCGTATCCGTAAAGTTCACCAGTATTACCACTACTTTGGGCGTACCTGTATGAGGAAATAGGGTAGTATTGTTTGATAGACCGGCTCTTCTCAGACGGGTCACTGTTCCTGCTGCCATGATTCTGCTTATCATGATTTCAGGTTGTTGAATCTCTGCCAGTTTTTTTTCGGCAGAGGTACGCAGCATAGATTCATGGGCCAACAGATTACTGGCAGTCATCAGACCTTCCTTGTCTGTTGTCGCTATGTACATATTCTTGCCCTCAGGCACCACCAGTACACCGTCCAGTGTAGTATAGTAGTGAGCATCCTCATCACCATAACCGATGATATTTAATGTCGTGCCGTCTGTCTGACGTACGGTCTGAACACCGGGCCATATCCTTACACCCGCCATCATGGTCAGACTGGCCAA